>JBGATX010000219.1:0-8747 GCA_044228975.1 Planctomycetota bacterium
CCCCCGGTGACGGGGGCGCCTACCCGATGGGTGCTGGGGGAGTGATAGGGCGAGGCGGGGTGGGGGCGCGAGGCAGACGGGTTGGGGGCGAAGGGGTGATGAGAGTGCGTATTCGGGCGGGGTTCGGGGGTTGTGAGTGGGGCTCCTCTCCTGCTGGGGGCGAAGACTCGGTAGGCTTTCTGGACGTTCGCGCTGCCGCAGCCTTGCGGTTTTCCTCGGCGCGATGCGTGAGGACCTCTTCCATGTTCAAGTCGGTCGCACTCGCCCTCGGGCTCGCAGCGTTCGCGCTCAGCTCGCCGGTTGCGCGCGCGGATTTCCCGGAGATCGGGAAGCCCGCGCCGGAGATCAATGCCAAGGCCTGGCTGAATCAGCTCGGCGCGGAGCCGAACCTCGCGAGCTTGCGCGGGTCGGCCGTGATGATCGAGTTCTGGGCCACTTGGTGAGGCCCCTGCCGTGGGGCGTGGCCTCACCTCAAGGAACTGGCGTCTGATTACGGCGATCAAGGACTGGTGGTCATCGGCCTGAGCGATGAAGCGCTCGAGACCGTGGAGCCCTATGTCGCGCAGATGGACATCACGAGCGTGATCGTCGGCGCGGGCTCGACCACCAACGGTGCCTACGGAGTGAGCGGCATACCGCACAGCTTCCTCATTGGCCCCGACGGCAACGTCGCGTGGCACGGGCATCCGTCCGAGGTGACCAAGGGACTGCTCAAGGACATCCTCAAAGGCGCGAAGAAGCCTGCGGGCGGCATGCTCGGCGTGCGCACCGACTTCGCCGTCGACGCGCGCGTGGCAAAAGCGCAGAAGCTCGCCGCCGACGGCAAGCTCGGCGACGCGATCAAGGAGATCGACGCGATCAACGCCGACGCGAAGTCGACCGACCAGCAGAAGGCCGATGCCAAGGCCGTGCGCGACGCGATCGACCGTCACTTGACCAGCTTGACCAACACGGCTGAGAACCTGGTCAAGGGCAAGGACATCGCGCGCGCGCTGCTCGTGTTCGACACGGTCGCCAAGGACGCGGCGACGACCGAGGCCGGCACGAAGTCGAAGAAGCGTGGCGAAGAAATCCGCGCCGATTCGAAGCTCATGGCCGAAGCCGAAGCCGCCAAGGCGTTCGACCGGTTGCGCGACTCCGTCAAGGCGCTCTCGACCGACAAGGCCAAGGGCAAGTACGAGGAGTTCGCGAAGAAGTACGCCGGCACGAAGGCCGGCGAGCGCGCGAAGGTGAGGTCGAAAGCGCCGAAGAAGGACTGACGCACGCCTCGTGACGAGACTTCAGCGACCCGCGCGAGCGGGTCGCTGCATTTCAGTTCCTGGACCCAGGCCTCGTGCCGCGCATCGAGGTCGACGCTCTCGATCCACGGCGAGCGTGCGTGGCGCGCGGAGCGCGTGCAGGTGGCGAAGGCCGGGCGCCAAGTCGCCACCCACGTGCGCTGAACCTCCGCGCGGCGGGAGTTTGGAGCTCCAGAGTCCGCCTGCGCGAGCTCAGGCCGCGCCCATGCCGAGCCAGCGGCGGAGCGCGCTCTCCGGAGCGAGCACGTCGATCTGCCAGCGGCCGGCCGCGACGGGCATCACGAACGTCGGCGCTCCCGCGACGCGCTTCTTGTCGAGCAGGATGCCGCCGAAGATCTCCTGACCGTCGAGATCCACGCGGTAGCGCGTCGCGAGCTCCGCGAGATCGCACGGGAGGCCCAGGCGCGCGTGCAGACGTGCGACGCGCTCGACGAGCGTCGTGTCGACGAGCAGGCCGAGCTCCGCACTCGCGCGCAGCGCGAGCATGACGCCGACGGCGACGGCGACGCCGTGCGGGATCGTGCCGAAGCCCGCGGCGTACTCGATGCCGTGCGCGAAGGTGTGGCCGAGGTTGAGCGCCTTGCGCTCGTTCGCCTCGCGCGGATCGCGCGCGACGATCGAGGCTTTGAGGCGCACGCAGCGCGCGACGACGTCCGCGAGCGCGTCGGCGTCGCGCGCGAGCAGGGCTTCGGCGCGGTCCTCGAGCTCCGTCAACGCCGCCTCGCCATCGAGCAGCGCCGTCTTCACGACCTCGCCGAGGCCCGAACGCAGCTCCTCTTCGCTCAACGTCGCGAGCGTCGCCGTGTCCGCGAGCACGACGCTCGGTTGGTGGAACGTGCCCGCGAGGTTCTTCCCCTTCGCAAGGTTCACCGCCGTCTTGCCGCCGACGGAGCTGTCGACCTGCGCGAGCAGCGTCGTCGGCACCTGCACGTACGCAATGCCGCGCATGAAGAGCGAAGCCGCGAAGCCCGTGACGTCGCCGACGACGCCACCTCCGAGCGCGACGACGCACGAGCTGCGATCGAGGCCGGAATCGACGAGGAAATCGAGCACGTGCTCGAGCACGACGAAGCTCTTGGAGTCCTCGCCGGCGGGAATCTCGACGTGCGGCGCCCAGGCCGACGCGCGCAAGGACCCGAGGTAGAGCGGCGCGACGTTCTCGTCGGTCACGATCGCGCGCTTGGAGAACGAGCTCGTCGCCGCGTCGACTTCCGCGAGCAGGCCCGGCCCGACGCGCACGTCGTACGCCGGCGCGGTCTCGACGCGGATCGTGCGCTCGCTCACGGTCTCAACGCGCTCCGCTCGTCGCCGTCGCGCGCTTCGTGGCCGCGATCGCCGCGGCGCCGATCAATCCGCGGAAGAGGCGATCGTGCACGCTGCCTTCCTCGGCGAGCTCGGGATGCCATTGAACGCCGAGCGCGAACGGATGCGCCTCGCGTTCGATCGCTTCGATCAGGCCTTCGCCGTCGCGCGCGCTGACCTTCCACGGCTTGCCGACGGAGGCGAGCGCCTGATGGTGGCGCGAGACGACCGTCGCCTGCGTCGTGCCGAGCAGACGCGCGAGCTTCGTGTCGGGCTCGATCGCGACCAAGTGCAACGCGTTCGAGCGGTGCTCCTGACTTCCCGGACGATCTTCGGGGATGTGCTGGTACATGCGCCCGCCTTCGGCGAGACCGAGCAGCTGCATGCCGTAGCAGATGCCGAGCACGGGCGTCGCGTGCGCGAGCGCCGCGCGCGCGAGCACGAAGTCGAAGTCCTGCTTCTCCGCCGGCACGATCACTGCCGAGGGATGCGTCGGGCCGAGACCGAGGCGCTGCGTGTCGAAATCATCGCCGCCGGAGAGCAAGAGGCCGTCGACGCGTTCGATCAAGCGCTCGATGTCGCTCGGTCCGCCGATGGGCGGGATCGCGAGCGGAATGCCGCCCGCCTTGAGCACCGCGTTCGCATAACGATTGGCGAGCTCGAGCTTGGGCGAGGCTCCTGGAGCGAGCAGCCCGTTGATGCCGATCAGAGGTCGTTCGTCGCGCACGGCCGGATTCTAGCGGTGCGCGCGGGCCGATCGAGCGCGCGCCTCACTTGCGCGTCGAGAAGCGCAGCACGTAGGGCTCGAGCGAAACGCCCTCCGCGCTCTTGAAGGCCTGCTTGGTCGCGCTGTTGAGCTGGATCTTGTAGCTGCGGCCCGGTTCGAGCGTGACCGCGAGCGTCAGCACGCGCTTGCTCTCGTCGTAGCTCGGCGTGCCGCCGAACTTCGGCTGGTCTTCCGCCTTGCCCACAATCGACCAGCTCTGATCGGTCATCGGCCGGTCGAAGCGGATCACGATCGCCTTCGTCGCCGGATCGACGTCCTGATCCTCGTTCATCGGCAAGGTCGACTCGACCTTGGGTGTGCGCGCGTACGTTTCGGCCGCCTTGACGGAATGCGCGTCGAAGAACGCCACGACCTTGGGCATGAAGCTCTCGAAGCCCGGATACGTCGCGCGATCGGCGCTGAAGTCGCCCAGGAGCAGCGCGAGCTCGGGCGTCCACTTGAAGCCGCGGCTCACTTCGTCGTTGGCTTGCTCGCGCGCTCGATCCTTGCCTTCGGTCTCCAGGCGACAGCGCACGACGCTCGCGCGCACGAGCGACTCGTACAACATCGTCTTCCACGTGCCGTAGGCCTGGCGCGTCATCGTCGGCTTGCAGGTCGAGAAGAGGCGCTCGCCGGCGGGAGCGAGCTCCTTCTCGAAACGATCGACGAATGGATTCGTGTAGGTGTGACAGAGCTCGTGGATGAAGAGCGGCAGGTAGCTCTCGTCGAACACGGGCACTCCCTGCGCGTCGAAGCTCCAGCAGCCGAGCACGGGCGTGATCTCCTCCGGCCGGCCGTCGGGGAAACGCACGCCCATGCCGAAGTTGCCGCCGCCGCACAGGAGACCGGGAATCGGTGTGCATTTCGCGCCGCGCTTCACGCCGAAGAACGTGTCGAACCACGGCGGAGCCTTGCTCTGCGAGAGGCGCGCGGAGAGCCGCTCTTCGACCTGGGCGTAGAACGCGCGCTGGCTGGCGAAGAACTCGCTCGCCTTGGATTGCGCGGCGAAATCGCGCAGCGCGACGAGGAACGGCCGCGCGCCGGCGCCGCCCCAGCGCACGTCGAAGCGCTCGGGCTTGGAGTCGAAGGGAATGCGCTCGACGAGCTCCGGCAACTCGCCGATGTGCACGGCGAAGCTCGGGACCGCGTCGAAGCTCACGCCGCGCGTGGCACGGAGCTTCTTCAGTTCCTCGACGGCCGCGTGCGTCGCGAACGGAGCGAAGTACTTCTCGAGCGCGGCGGAGTACGGCGACTTCGAGTTCTCGCGGTTGAACTCGTCGAAGCCGGCGAGGCGCGCGACGGTCGTGAGCAGCTCGACGCGCTCGTCGACGTGCACCTCGAACGGCGCCCGCGCCGCTTCGGCGCCGGGAGACTGAAGGCAGAGCAGAGAGAGCAGTGCGGCGCCGGCGATCATGGTCGAGCCTCTCCGCGCGCCGTCGGTTTCAGTGGCTGACGACGCGCCAGATCATCGGATAACGATAACGCTCGCCTTTCGCCGCGCGAATCGCGGCGATGATGCAGATGACCCACGACGCGGGCACGAGGACGAAGAGGAGCGGCGATCCGAAGCACGAGAACGCCAGCAACGCGCTCAGCACGGCCACGTTGATCTGGAAGTTGAGCGCTTCGCGGCCTTGATCCTCGGCCAGCGGATCCTCGCGCCCCGCGATCTGCCACAGGAAGAACGTGATCACGCCGCCGAGGAAGATCGTGAGCGTCGCCGGGATCATCATCAGGTGGCAGGCCGCGGACCAGAAGCGACCAGAACTTTCGGTCGGCGGCGCGCTCGGCGAAGGAGCCGCTTGCGGCGGAGGCGTCGGACCGCTCGTGCCTGGCGGAGTGGAAGAACCAGCGGCAGCTGCGACCGGTTCCGCCGCGCGCGGTGCTTGCGCCGCGGCTGGAGGAACTTCGCGCGCCGGCGGAGGCGTCGCGCGCTGTGCCGTCACGTCGATCGTCGGCGCGGGAGCTTCGAAACGCGAGACGCGCACGGCGGTGACTTCCTCGACCACGGGTCGCGGGGCCGCAGCGGGTGGCGTCGTCGCCGCGTGCGCGGTCGTCGACGTGAGGGGCGCGGGAGGAGCTGGCGGTGCGCTCGGCGGCACGTCCGCGAACAGCGGTGAGCTCGCGAGCTCGTGCGCGAGCTCCTCGGCCCTCGGCGCCGCCGCGGTCGAAATCTCTGCCGACCCTTCCGTCGAACGGCTCGCTGCGGCCTCGACGATCGGCGTCACGGGATCCGGCGCGAGCGGGTGCGCGCTCGGGCGCTTGGTCTCGGCCTGCGCCTCGCGAGCCGTTTCGAGCTCGTTTTCCCGCTCGATGTGAGCTCCAAACGGCTCCGATTGGACGGGAGACGCTCCCGCGGGCGCTCCGTGATCGGGTTGAGACGGTGCGGCTTCGTTCGCGGGCTCGGGGTTCGACATCACGACTCCTGAAAAAGAGGGCGCGCGTTACGAGGGCTGACGCGCAGGATTTCAGGGCCGGGTCGACGAACGCGCTCCAGCCTAGCGATGGCGAGCGCTCACGGGCGTTCGAAGCGCGTCAACGCGAGGTCTTGCGCGTCATCAGCGCCACGCCGATCAGCTTGTAGAGCACGCGCGCACCGACGATCGCGTCCCACGAGTCGACATCCGCGGCCGTGTCGCCCGGGCTGACCTCGTTCAGGTCGAGGCCGACGACTTCCTTGCCCGACCTGGCGAGCTCCTCGAGCCACAACATCGCCTCGCTCCACAGCAGACCGCCCGGAACCGGCGTGCCCGTGTTCGGGCACAAGGTCGGATCGAGCCCGTCGATGTCGAACGAGACCCAGACCTTGTCGGGCAGGTCGGAGATGCGCTTCTTGACGAGCTCGCGCAGGTTCATCTGCTCGATCTTCGCGCGCTGCCAATCGGCGTCGAAGAGCGTGCGGATGCGGCCGCGTGACTCCTGGATCATCGCCATCTCGCGCTCGCCGAAGTCGCGCACGCCGATCTGCACGATCTTGTGCACCTTGGGGACCTTCATCGCGACGTTCCACAGGATCGATGCGTGCGACCACTCGAAGCCCTCGAAGGCCTCGCGCAGATCCGCGTGCGCGTCGAAATGCAGCACGCCGAGGCCGGGATGGCGCTCCGCAGCCGCCTGGATGCCGCCGAACGGCGTCGAATGGTCCCCGCCGAGGATCACGGGCAGCCGTCCGTCGTCGAGCGCGCGCAGCGTCGAGGCGTGCACGATCCGGTTGAGCTCCTCGCCGATCGAGTTCACTCGCACGAGCGTGCGGCGCAGCGCGGGATCCTCGCCCAGGATTCCCGCGACCTCGATGATGCGCTCGGCCTTCTTGCCGCCTTCGCTGTTCAGCTTGCCGATGCGCTCGTCGGGCTCGAGGAGCACGATGCCGCGCTCGTACGGCCGGCCGGTGAGCAGATCGAAGAGGTCGACCTGGCGGCTGGCGCGCAGGATCGCCTCCGGTCCCTTGCTCGTGCCCTTGCGATAGGAGGTCGTGACGTCGAAGGGCACCGGGATGACGTGCACCTCGGCGCGCTCGCGATCGAGCGGCAAGCCGAAGATGCCGCTGCCGGGGATCGAGGCTGCATCGGGGTCGAAGGTCATCGCGCGCCACGATAGGGTCCTCGGAGGGATGCGACCAGCGCGCGCGAGCGCATGGAGCACCCGGAAGTCGTTTCCGCTCGCTCGCGACGGTTACCCGATCCCGTTCGGACGTCTACGAACTTCGCCGCGCAGCCGATTTGGTTCCAAGACGTCCATCACGTTCGGCGTTCCCGACCCGCAAGACCCGCATGACCAGCTCTTCCGACGGCCAACTGCTGCGGCAGTTCCGCTCTGGCGACCGCGAGGCATTCGATGCGCTCGTCGTCCGTCACCAGGCGGCGCTGCTGCGGCACGCGCGAGCCCTGCTCGGCGCGACGTCGGCCTACGAAGACGTGGTGCAGGAGGTCTTCCTGAAGCTGGCGCAGGTGCCGCCCGAGATTCCGAGCGAAGCCGTTGGCGACGCGGAGCTCGAGCGACTGCACCTCGTGGCCTGGCTGCACAAAGTGACGAGGAACGCGTGTATGGACGTGATGCGCAGTGAATCGAGACGCCGCCGGCGCGAGCACGACGCGGCGATCCCGGAACAGCATGCGGGCGAGTCGGGCTCCGTGGAGGAGCGCGACACGCGCGCTTTCGTTCGTCGCGAGCTCGAGAAGCTGCCCGTGGACCAGCGAGAAGTGCTGGTGCTGCGGCTGCTCGACGAGCGCAGCTACAAGGAGATCTCCGAGATCACGGGCAAGAAGGTCGGAACGGTGGGCTGGTTGATCAGCGTGGGTCTGAAATCGCTCGGTGCGCAGCTCGAGCCGTTGCTTTCGGGCGACGGCGGCAAGCACGCGTCGGGCCTCGAGCGCGCGCCCGCGGCGCGCTTCGATCTGCTGCAAGGAGAAGCGTCATGACGAACGAGATCCACGACAGGAATCACGAGCTCTTGTGTGCCTATGTGCTCGGTGAGGTGAACGAAGCGGAGCGCGCCGAGGTCGACGCGTTGCTCGCGGGCTCGAGCGAGCTGCGCGCGGAGAAGGCGCGCCTCGAGGCGACCATCGGGTTGATCCAGGGGGCGTTGGAGAAGGACGAAGGACTTTCGACCCAAGCGCGCGAGAGCGTGCTGCGCGCGGTCGTTCCTCCGCCGCCGGTGCGATCGATTTGGCAGAGAACCTGGGTGCGAGCGGCGGCGAGCGTGATGTTCGTCAGCCTCGCGCTCGGTGGGTGGGCGGTGTATCAGCGCCAGAGCGCGGAGCCGCTCGTGCTCGAGACGGCGAAGCTCGACTCGCGCGCCGCGGTCGGCGACGAGCGTTTGCAGTCGAAGGAGCTCGCGCAGCGCGATGCCGACGGGAAGTTCCACGGGCCTGGCGACACGGTTCCGGCCGGCGGTGGCGGCGAGCGCGAAGCCCGGGCGGCGAGCGCGCCGCGTGCCGCACCACTCGACTCCCTCGCCAAGGCGGGCGAGCTCCAAGGCGACAAGAGCAAGAGCGAAGCGCCGCCCGCCGAGCTCCAGGAGAAGATCGATCGCTTCGTGAAGGCTCACGAGGAGTCGTTGAACGTGCGCAAGCTCGCCGATGCGCAAGTGCCGGCGAGTCAACCCGTCGACGAAGTGACGCGGCGGCTCTACGGCGCCGAGCAAGCCGGCGCGAGCGATGGAAGCACTGCGTCCAATCTGGCGCGGCCGTCGGTCAGTTCGGTCACTCTCGCTCAGGAAGTCCCCGGTGATCCTGCGTCGGGGGCCAAGGACCTCGTTGCCTACGAGGAAGAGGTCTACACCGGCACCTCCATCGGTGTGGGCGCCGGTCCGTCGAGCCCCGCTCCCAGTGGGCCGAAGTCGGCCGGACCCAGCGGTCCACCGTCCGTGGGATCCGTCACCA
>JBGATX010000220.1:0-9640 GCA_044228975.1 Planctomycetota bacterium
TCTGGCGCGTCCGGTAACCGGTCTGCTTCCTGTGCTTGAGGCTCGAGCTCCGAATCTTTGTGTGCATGCCTGCTCCGCGTGGCCGGGTGTGAGGTCCGCCGTGGCGCGTCGGCGCCAAAGCGGGGCGCAGAGTCTAGCGTCGCCGCGCTGCCGCGCCAGCTCGCAAACGCGAGGCGGCGCTGTCGAAGGACAACGCCAACGAGCCGGGGCGCGCGCGTGCGCGCCCCGGCTCGGTCGATTCAGGCGCCGTCCTGGATCACCAGACGACGATCCAGCCGTTCGTCGCGTTGTAGGTCGCGGGCGGGCAGAACCCGGCCGCGGCGTTGCGGTAGTAGGCCGTGTAGTAGCGCGTCGCGCCGGTCCCGGGCGTCACGCCGCCGCGCTGCGAGAGCGTGACAGTGTCGGTCGCGTCGGGGAACTGGCTCGCGCCGCCGACGTTCGTCTTGGCGCGCAGGCGCACGAGCACTCCGCCGGCGCAGTTGACGCCGTCGCCGAAGGTCATGTCGCCCAGCGCGTCGCCCTGGAGGTAGATCGCGGTGACCGAGGCCGGCATGCCCGAGCCTTGCAGCACGAGCGTGTCGGGGTTGGGCGAGCCGCTCGCGGAGAGCAGCGCTCCGAGCGCGTTGACCGAGTTCGCGCAGCCGTGCCCGAGCGCTCCGTTGTTGGCGCACGGGCAGGCGGTGGTGTGGCTCACGTCGACGCCGTCGCCGAAGCAGAACGGCGAGCCCGAGCCGCCGCACGTCTCCATCGCGAGCGTCCAGGCGTTGAGCGAGCCGACGTCTCCGCCGAGGTCGTCGGTGATCGTCAGGGTCCATACGCCGTTGGGGTTCTCGCCGAGGAAGCGCCCGAACGCGCCTTCGGGCACGAGCGGCGTCGCCGTCGTGAGGTTGGCGAAGACGTAGTCGGTCACCGGGATGCTGGCCGAGTCGTTCCACACGGTGCCGTTGAACACGTCGTCGTTGGCGCCGCCATTGTCGGTCGTGAGCACGACCACCGTGCCCGCGGGCGAGGTGAGCGTGATGTCGAGGTCGGCCGCGAAGGTGTGCTGGATCGCGGTGAGCACGTCGAGGTTGCTCAGCGAGTTGCCCGCTCCCGCGACGGTGATCGTCGAGGTCACGCTGGCGACGTCGAGGATCGGCGTCGGCGTCTGGTTCGAGAACGCGAGCACGCTCGCGACCGGCGCGCTGGCGAGCGTGGTCACGCCCAGCGTGGCCGAGTTCAGCGAGCCGACGTCGCCGCCGAGGTCGTCGACGATCGTGATCGTCCACGTGCCGTTGGGGTCCTCGCCGATGAAGCGCGCGAGCGCGGCCTCCGGCTGCAGCGGAGTCGCGGTGACGAGGTTGGTGAAGACGTTGTCCGTCACCGGAACGCTCGCCGAGTCGTCCCACAGCGTGCCGTTGAAGACGTCGTCATTCGCTCCGCCGTTGTCGGTCGTGATGGTGACCGTCGTGCCCACGGGCGAGGTGAGCGTGATGTCGAGGTCGGCCGCGAACGTGTGCTGGATGAAGGTCGTGAGGTCGAGATCCCACAGGTACGAGCCCATGCCCGAGACGTTGATCGTCGACGTCACGGTGGCGACGTCGAGGATCGCCGTGGGTGCGTTGGTGCCGAAGCTCGCGCTGCTCGTCGCGCCGCAGGCGGGCGGAGCGAAGGATGCGAGCGCATTGCCGGTGGCGGAGACGTGCGCGTCGAGCAGCGCGGCGGGATCGTCGCCGCCCATGCCGAGGCTGAGCGCGTCATAGCGCGCTTGCAGACGCGCGATGAGCGCGCCGTTGCCGGGCGAAGCGCGCAGGCTGCGCATGTTCTGCGCGAGCTGCAACATCGCCTGATGACGCTGCTCCTTGGGAGCCTGGACGGTTTGCGCCGGGGCGGGAAGGGCCAGGGCGGCGGCCATCGCAATGGCGAGGGCGGCGGCCACGATGGCGCGCGAGCGGGTGAACTGTGTCATGGAGCGGGGTGGCGGAAAGGAACGCAGGGAGGAGGGAATTCGGGCTGGGAAGGACACGAACGCTCCCCGGCCGCGCGGGACGCGGCTCGACGGGGCGACGCGGTGGAAACTCGCCTCGATTCGAACTCTACACCGCGAGTTTTCCGGGCGTCGGCGGGCGGACGCATTCCAGGCGAGCGTGCCTTCCGTGCGCACGTGCCGCTCCGAGAGGCCGCACGCCGCGAGTCCCTTGCGAGCTCGCGGCATGCGCCTCCGACAACGGCCCGCTCACGAGAACTCGGGCGTGATCTCGACGACCTTCGCGCGCGTCGCCGGGTCGATCGCCGCGAGCATCTCGAGGAACTTCGCGTGGCTCATCCCCGAGCCAAGGAACGTCCAGCGGTTGGCGCGCACCTGCTGCGCGAGGAGCTCGTCGCGCTCCGCCTTGCCGAGCGCGCGGCCGCTCGCACGCTGGAGCGACTCGACGTCGAGCTCGGCCTGACGTTGCACGAGCTCGGCGAAGCTCCCCGCGATCGAGAAGAGCCCCTCGATGCCGGCTCGGATCTCCGCCGGGCTCGCACGCGCGGCGAGCTCCTCGACGAGCAGCGTGTCGAGCTTCGCGTGCTGCGCCTCCTCCATCCAGTGACAGCGGAACAGGCTCTGGAAGCGCGGCTCGAGCGCCGCATCGTCGGCGATGCTCTCGAGGTAGTGGCGCTGCGTCATCCACTCGAGCTTGAGCGTCACGAGCGCGATCGACAGCGCCGGATGCGCGAGCACGTTGGCCGCGATCTCCTCCTCGGGACCGACGAGCGCGCACGGCGTTCCGAAGTCGCGCTCGAACACGTCGCGGAAGCGCTCGAAGAGCTCGCGGTGCTTGGCTTCCTCGCCGGCGAAGCCGAGCAGCGCGCGGATGCGGTTGTCGTCGCCGAGCGTCGCGCGGGCGTGATCCATCACGAAGGGCAGGATGAACGCCTCGGCGACGCGGAACATGTGGGCGTAGGAATGCCCGCGGATCTGGTTCAGCAGCAAGCGCTCGCGCGCGTCGAGCATCGTCGCCTGCTGCACGCGGGCCAGCGACTCGGGCAGGAACGGCCGCGAGAAGTCGAAGCTCGCGCTCTCGGGCAGGAGCTCGTCGACCTGCCAGGTGACGCGCTCGGACGAGCGCAAGGTCGAGTCGTAGCGGTAGTTGTGCTGCACGCGGCGGGCGGTGGTGGTGGTGGTGGTGGCGGTGGTCATGGCGGTGTCCTCGGGTTCTGGATGGCGGTTCTTCGGGAGCGAGGGCGGCGCGTCGTGCGCCGCCGCAAGCCGTGGCGCAACACGGCGGCGCGGACTGCCATCGATTCGGCAGAAATTCCGCGCGCGGCGTTCCGCGCCCGCCGCGCGGTCGCGCGCCGCCCCTGCCCCGTGGCCCCCCGGCGCGCCGCGGGTATGCTCGCCGGCGAATGGACAGAGGAGAGGAGCGCCCGGCAACGGGCGCGCACCGCGCGGAGGAGCCTGGGCACGGCGGTGTCGACGCGCGCGTGTACGAGGAGCTGCGCGAGCTCGCGCGCGCCCAGCTCCGCCGCGAGCGCGCCAGCCACACGCTCCAGGCGACCGCGCTCGTGCACGAAGCCTGGATGCGCCTCTCCGGCGCCGATCCCGCGCGCTTCGACGGCTCGCGGCACTTCTTCGGCGCCGCTGCGGAAGCGATGCGGCGCGTGCTCGTCGACCACGCGCGCGCGCGCGGCAGCGACAAGCGCGGCGGCGGCCGGCAACGCGTCACGCTGGGCGCGATCGACGAGCCGGTCGAATTGGCCGACGAGCAGCTGCTCGCGCTCGACGAAGCGCTGGCGCGCCTCGCGCACGAGGATCCACGCGCCGCCGAGGTCGCGCGCCTGCGTTTCCTGTGCGGGCTCTCGGCCCCCGAGACGGCGAGCGCTCTCGGCATCTCCGAGCGCAGCGTCCACCGCGAGTGGACCTATGCGCGCGCGCGGCTCTTCGAGCTCATGGGCGGCGACGCACCGCGCGAAGTCTCGCGCGGCCCCCATGCGCCCGAACGCGCGCGCGACGACCGTCCGTCGGCCGCCGGGCGCGGTGACCCATCCTCCGCACCGGAGGAGTGATGAGCGACTCGACCGCGCAGACCCGCGCGAAGGAGCTCTTCCTCGCCGCGCTCGAGCTCGAGAACGGCGAGCGCGCGGCCTTCGTCGAGCGCGAGACGCGCGCGGATCCCGAACTCGCGCGGCGGGTGGAGGCGCTGCTCGCGGCGCACGTCGCGCTCGAGAGCTCCGCCGTGGAGCTCTTCCGCGCGGGCGACGTCGTCGGGGCGTACACGCTCGTCGAACGCCTGGGCGAGGGCGGCTTCGGCGAGGTGTGGCGCGCGCGTCAGGAGACGCCGCTGAAGCGCGAGGTCGCGCTCAAGCTGCTCAAGGCCGGCCTCGACAGCCGCGAAGTGCTCGCGCGGTTCGCGCTGGAACGCGAAGCCCTGGCGCGCATGCAGCACCCGGGCATCGCGCGCGTCTTCGACGCCGGCGCGACGCCGCGCGGCCGACCGTGGATCGCGCTCGAGCTCGTGCACGGCGCGCCGTTGACGGAGTACGCCGAGCGCGCGTCGCTCGACCTCGCCGCGCGCGTGCGCCTGCTGGCCGCCGTCGCGCACGCCGTGCAGCACGCGCACACCAAGGGCATCGCGCACCGCGACCTCAAGCCGCACAACGTGCTCGTCGGCGAGCTCGATCACCAGCCCGCGCCCAAGGTCATCGACTTCGGGATCGCGCGCGCGTTGCACGGCGAGGACGACGCGCCGCGCCACCGCGTCAGGGCGCGCGCATCGGCACGCCTGCCTACATGAGCCCCGAGCAGCTCGACGGCGCCGGCGACGTCGATGCGCAGAGCGACGATGTGGGCGCTCGGCGCGCTATGCGGCTCGTCGCCGGCGAGCCGCCGTTCCCCGCGTCGGGGGCCACGCCGGACGCGCTCGACGATCAGCGCCGCGCGCGCGCCGCCGCAACTGCCCGAACGACCGAGCGTGCGCGCGCGGCGCAGGGCCGCAAGCCTCGCGCGCGGGCCGCGCGAGATCGATTGGGTCGCGCTGCGCGCGCTCAGGCCAGCGCGCGCAGCTCTACACGAGCGCCGGGCGAGCTCGCGCTACCTGAACTCGAGCGCTGGCTCGCGGGGCTGGGCGCGTCGAAGCGGGACCGCCGGGCGTCCGGCGCCGCGCCGGCGGTTCATCCGACGCCACCGCGTCGCGACCGCGGCCGCCGCGCTCGTGCTCTCTCGCTGGCGCTCGGCGCGCTCTCGCGCTCGACCGGGCGCGCAGGCGCGCGCGGCCGAACGCTCCGCTCAGGCGGAGCTCGCGCGTTCCACGCGCATTTCGGGCTTCCTCGAGGGCGTGTTCCTCGGCCTCCCGAGCCGGGCGTCGCGCAAGGCCGTGACGCGACGCTCCTGCTCGACATGCTCGCGCGCCTGCGCGCGGACCTCGACAAGGAAGACGCGCGCGATCCGGTCGTGGGCTGACGCTGCGACGCGTGCTCGGCGCGGCGCTCTTCGCGCTCGGTCGCCTCGACGAGGCCGGCCCGAGCTGGCGCGCTCTCGAGCTGCGCCGCGCGACGCCCGGTGTCGATCCCGCGGAGACGGCGCGCGCGCTCGTCGGTGGTCGGCGCTGCTGCGCCGCGGACGCGCAGGGAGGCCTCGAGGGATTCGAGCAGGCGTGGGAGGTGCTCTCGCGCGCGCTCGGTGCGCAGCACGCGACGACGCTGCTCGCGCAGGCTGGCCGCGCGCAGGCGCTGGTCGACCTCGGGCGCGCGGCCGAGGCGCTGCCGGTCCTCGAGGAGCTCGTCGCGACACGCGCGCGCACCCTCGGCGAGGACGACGCCGCGAGCGTGCGCGCGTTGAACAGCCAGGCGCACGCGCTCGACGTGCTCGGCCGCAGCGACGAGGCGCTCGCGCTGTGGCGGCGCGCGCTCGAGCTGCAACTGCGCGCGCGCGGCGCCGAGCATCCCGAATCTCTGGCGGCCATGCACAACGTCGCGACGCAGCTCCTCGAGCGCGGTGAGCTCGCCGAGGCGGAGGCGTTGTTGCGCCGCGCCGCCGAGGCCAAGGCGCGCGTGCTGCCCCGCGGACATCCCAGCCGCATCGCGAGCTGGGGCAACCTCGCGCAGGCGCTGCAGCTCCAGAAGCGCGACGACGAGGCGCTCGCGATCTACGCGCGCGCGACCGAGGAGCTCGACGGACGCGTGGAGAGCGTCGAGGCTCTCTCGCTCGGCTACAACCGCGCGAACGCCCTGCTCAAGGCGGGCCAACACGCGCAGGTCGAACGCGAGCTCGCGGCCCTGCTCGAAGGCGCGCGACGGGCGGCGGTCGGGCGACCGAACCTGATCGCGATGGCCCAGAGCCTGCGCGGCGACGCGCTGCGCGAGCTCGGACGCGCGAGCGAGGCCGAGCCGCTCACGCGCGCGAGCGCCGAGGTGGTCGATCAGGTGCTCCCGCAGGACGATCTCGGCCGTGCAGTGCTGCGCGCGCGGCACGCCAAGGTGCTGCGCGCGCTCGGACGCGAGGATGAGGCGCGCGCGCTCTTCACCGATGCGGCGCGCGTGGCCGAGGAGCTCGGCAACGCGGGTTACGCGAAGAAGGTGCGCGCGCTGCTCGACGGCGGAAGCTGATCAGCCCCCGCCGGCGATCTTGGCGCTGGCCTTGGGCGCGATCCTCTCCTCGGGTTTCACGGCAGTGTCGGCGGCGACACCGTCACGGGCAGATCACGACCTCCAACGCATCCGATCCATTCGTTCCTGCTCCGCCACCGGCGGGATTGCGATACCACAGTTGGAGGTAGCGCGTGTCGCCGACGCTCACTCCCGTCCACGCACCCGCGTGCAGGTTCTGCGGCTGCGTGATCACGCCACCTGCTGCCTGCACGGCGCCCATGCGCCGCACCGGCCCGCCGAGACACAAGAGGCCGTTGCCGAGCACGCCGCTCGTCGTCAGCGGCAGATCCGCCATCAGGAAGATCCCCGTCGTGCTCGCGGGCAATCCGTTGCACGAGAGCACGAGATCGTTCGCAGCGAGACTCGTCGTCCCGCTCGATCCGATGCGCGCGCTCTGTCCGGTCGAGTTCGGCACGGAATCGCAGAACCGGCCCGGCGCGCCGCAATCCGCGAGCGTGCGCACGACCTCGATGCGATACGCTCCGAACGGCGGCTGCGAGCGCATCCCGCTCGCCGCGAGCATCGTCGTCGCACCGCGCGTCGCGAGCACCGGACTCGCGACCGGCTCTCCCGACACGATCCAGGGGAATCCCTGCGGATCGAGCAGCGCTCCGTTCGCCGACACGCGCGCGCCGTACACGTCCGTCTCCGCGTCGAAGAAGCTCGTCTGGTTGCGCTGATCCTCCCACGCGAGCAGCCACTGACTTCCGGTCCAGCTCGCGCTCGGCGAGAGCTGCCGCCCCGCCGCCGTGCTGACGACGACCTTGGGTCCGACCGTGCCGTCGGCCTGGATGCGACAGCACGCGATGTCGTTGTCCGCGTTCGCGAGGCTGTTCAAGCGCCACACGATCAACGCTTCGCCGCGCTTGCCGGCCGCGGCGGGCGAGCCGCCGAAGTCGATGCCCGTGTTCGTCGGCATGCTGCCGTCGGGCAGCACGATGACCGCGATGTTCGTCGCCTGCGGGCTGTCGTGCGACCAGTTGCTCTGGTAGACGACCAGCCAGCGATCCTCCATCGACGTGACCTTGGCGAGCTGCGCGTAGCCGCCGCCGATGTCGACGCGCCCGGCGTCGAGGAACGCGCCGGTGTCGCCGTCGAAACGGCGCACGTACGCATCGCGGAACTGCGGGTTCGAGAGGAACTGCGTCGTCGCGATCAGGAACACCGATCCCACGGCGGCGATCGAGGCTTCCGTTCCCGACATCACCGGGATCGGCGTCGCGTCGACGAGCGCTCCGTCCTGCGCGACACGCTGCACGACGACCGTCGAGCCGTCGGTCCACGAGACGCCGAAGACGCTGCCGTTCCATGCGACGCCCGGAGCTCCGCCGGTGAAGCCGCTGCCGAGCTCGAGCGGCGCGCTCGTGCGCGCGTTCCCCGCGGGATCGAGCGGCCAGGCGAGCACGCGGCGCGTCTCGCCGAGCTGGCTCTCGTAGACGAGCATCCAGCCGTCGGGGCTCGCGCACAGAGCCGGATGAATCTGCGACGTCGCCGAGAGGCTGATCTCGAGCTCGGGTCCGAAGCTCGAGGCGTCGAACGCGTGACGCGTGCGCACTTCGTGGCTGGGGTGCGCGCTGACCGACTGCGAGTCCCACACCACCTGTCCGCCGTTCGCGTTCGCGGCGACGTGCAGGTTGCGCGCGAGTTCGGGCGCGAGCGTCGCGAGCAGCACGCCGCCCGGATCGAGCACCGCACCCGCGGCGTCGACGCGCGCGAACTGCACGCCGCTCTGCACGCGCTGCCACGCGACCCACCAGCGCGTGCCGTCCCACGCCGGCGGAGCGATCTCGCCCAAGCCGAACGTGTCGGTGATCGGAACGCCCGCGGGGAAGCTCAAGACGCCGCTGGTCGAGAGCGGCGAACCGACGAGGTTCGCTCCGTTGACCCACGCGACGTAGAGCGAGTTGCCATTGGAGGCGAGCTGCGTCGACGGCGGCGCGAAGCTCGCTCCGAGCGGCGCGAGAGTGGCGCTGAAGCGGCCCGCCACCGGCGCACTCGCGCCGAGGTAGCTCAACACGACCTCGCCCTGCGCGGCGCAGAGCGAGATGCCGAAGTAGAGGAAGTAGGTCTCGGGCACGAGCGTCACGGGAGCGGCGAGCGCGCCGCTCGCGAGGATGCGCCGGCCGACGATGCCCGCTTCACCGCCCGAGGTGCCGCAACTCGCGATGACCCACTCGGCGCCGTTCGCGGTGAGGCTCCACAGGACGTCGCTCGACCATTGGGGCGCCCGCACGACGATGCCGGCGGGATCGAGCACCTGCCCGCTCGCCGAGACGCGCGCCGCGCTGATCGATGCGGCCCAGTAGCTGCCGTTGAAGCGCTGGTCCTCGAAGGCGACCAGCCAGTCCGTGCCGTTCCAGGCGACCTGCGGATGTCGTTGCCAACCCGGACGCGCCGCGACGGCGATCGAGATCGCGTCGAGCGGGTTTCCGTTCCCGTCGAGTCGCATCGCGTAGACGTCGACGTCGGATTGCGTGCCGGCGATCAGCGCACGTTGATCGGTCCACGCGACGAGGTAGCCGCCGTTGCCGGCGGCGATCGACGCTTCGTACTGGACCTGGGGCGCCGGACCGGTGGCGGTTTCACCCGCGGGCCACGACGGCGGCGAGAGTGCGGGGACCTGGGCCGCGGCGAGTCCGACGAGCAGAGTGGCAGCGGCGAGGGCGAAGGGCGGACGGAGGGATTGCATCGTGTTCTCCAAGAATGGCGAACGTGACTCGCTCGCCGGTGCAACCCCAACGACAAGAAGCATGCTACGTGAGCGGGCGAGCGAGCACTCTGCGCACGAGAGCGCACGAAGGAGGCGCTCAGGGCGCGCGAAGGATGCCGGGCTCGCACGAACCACGCAGCACGAAGAGGCCGCGAGTCCAGCACGTGGACGCGGAGTGCGGGATCGAGATCGAGTTCGAGATCGGGTGGAGCATGAAGCAGGTGTCACGCAAGCGCGCCGCGTGACGAACTTCCTCGACGCTTCGATGACGCGAGCGTGCCCCCCGTTCGCTCGAAGCCCGATCCAATCCAGCCATCCGAT
>JBGATX010000221.1:0-8697 GCA_044228975.1 Planctomycetota bacterium
ACCCCACTCCTCCCCAACACCACCTGGCACGTCCACGACCCCAACCGGCCGCTTCCTACCGTCATCACTCCAGGCAAAGACCCCACCACTCCCCCGAGCGACGCCATCTCCCTCTTCAACGGCCGCGACCTCTCCGCATGGAAGTCCGGCGATGGCGACGCCAAGTGGAAAGTCGAATCCAACTACACCGAGGTCAATGGAACGGGCTCGATCGAAACCCGCGACACCTTCGGCGATTGCCAGCTCCACCTCGAGTGGTCCTCCCCCGCCAAGGTCGAGTCCTCCTCCCAAGGTCGCGGCAACAGCGGCATCTTCCTCATGGGCCGCTACGAGATCCAAGTCCTCGACTCCTTCGACAACCGCACCTACGCCGACGGCCAGGCCGCAGCGCTCTACGGTCAAACTCCGCCGCTCGTCAACGCCTGCCGCGCGCCCGGCGAGTGGCAAACCTACGACATCGTCTTCCGCGCGCCGCGTTGGGACGGTGATCGTCTTCTCACCCCCGCACGCGCCACCGTCTTCCACAACGGAGTGCTCGTCCAAGACGCGCAACCCTTCCTCGGCGCAACCGCGCACCGAGCCGTCGCCCAGTACGAGAAGCACGCCGACGCGCTCCCCCTCTCGCTCCAGGACCACGGCAACCCCGTGCGCTTCCGCAACATCTGGATCCGGCGCCTGTGAGCGCACGTCGCCGCCACGCTGAAACGCGCTTCGAAGCCCCGCGGCAGACGTCCGACTCGGCAAGCAGCGACATTTCATGGAGAATTGTGTGACACGCGTCGTCGCTGCTCCCACTCACCGGCGTCGATGCCTCTCGTCGCTCGCACCTGCACTTCGCAGCACGTGACGGAACCCGATCGCCAACCGTCTCTCCAAGACAACCGCATCCCGGAACATCGCTCCCACGCTGTCGCGGTCATGAATTTCACCCGGCGTTCCCCGGTCGAACGCCGCCGGATCTGGCCCCCCTCCCACACCACGCACTCTTCGGAATCATGAAGAACACGACTCTCCTCCGCTCAGGAGTTGCCGTTCTGATCCTCTCGACCCTCGTGACCGCCGTCGAACAAGACCAAGGCAGCGCACCGCCGCTCAACCAGCAATACCCCGGCCCGCTGGCCACGGCCAATTTCGGCAAGATCGTCTCGGGGAACTTCAACGGGGATATCGCGCTGGACGCCGTCGTGATGGACGGCACGCTGCCGAAGCTGGTCGTCTCGCCGGAGAATCTCGACAACGCCATTCCGCTGGGCGTGAACGCCAACGACATCGCGATGATCCCGCCGCTCGGGTCGGCATCGAAGGACTCGCTGCTGACCGTGGGAACCAATGGTCTCGTGCGTCACACGCGCAACACGAGCACCGGCGCCTGGACGCCATTCACTCTGCGCGGCGTGAGCACTCGCTGGTTCAATGCGAAGTCCGTCATCGTCGCGCAGTTCGACGACACGCCCAACCCCGACATCGCCGGCATCGGCGCCAACGGGCACGAGGTCTACGTCGAGTCGGCCAACACGCTGCATCCGACGTACACCGCGCTCCCGACCTTCAACGTCCCGGTGCAGTCGATCTACGGCATCGTGGCCGTCGATTGGAACGTGAGCGGCGATATCGCGAACACGAAGGAGCTGGCTCTCTTCACCAACGTGGGCGTGCTGATCTACGAGCCCAACGGCACCTACGTCACCAGCACTCCCTGGTCGTCGCTGACCAACCGCGGAGCGGCCGTGAAGAGTCCGCTGTGGTCGACCGAGCGACTGGCGATGGTCGACGTCGTCGGCGGCGTCGACCAGTTGTGCGTCTGGGGTCCGAGCGGATTCTCGGGTCCGTGGCCTCTCGGCGCGGCGGGCGTGGTGTCGATCGCCGCGGGCGACCGGGATTCCGACGGCGACAGCGATCTCGTGCTCGGCGTCAACACGGAGAACAAGATCTACGTGCTCGACAACCTCGCGGCCTCGCCGCAGGTCGCGCCGATCTTCGACACGAACAGCGTCATGAAGCTCGCGTTCGGCTATCCGACCCGCAATCCGGCATTCAATCATGCCGGCATCGCGCTGGCGGACTTCGATGGCGATCACATCCTCGATGCGCTCGCGCCGGCGCAGGGCAACCTCAGCGGAATCGCCGTGAATTCGACGTTGCCGCTGGTCCAGCTCGGCATCGCCAGCCCGCTGACGTATCGCGTCGGGATCACCTCGATCCGTTTCCTCGTCGCCGAGCACCAAGTCGAAGTGACGTTCAACGCGCCGGCGTCGGTGCTCCCGAACGGACCGGACGGCCCGGCGCAACTGGCCGTGTCGACGTGGTACACGCCCGACCTGGGCGTCGGCACTCTGACCGTTCCGATCGACGTGTCGTACCTGACGATGCCCACGGCGAGCACGCCGACGGTGTTCGTGCTGAACATCGATGGCTACGATCCGGACACGGATCCTGGCATCTACTCGATGGTGTTCCGACAGGTGACGAAGACGAATGGCCTCATCACCGAGCAGACGCCGTCTCGGGTCGCGCTGATCACGGGCGACGTCAACGGTCTGTCGCTGAAGAACAGCGCCGCGTCTTCCAACTGGACGCCCGGCAGCCGCATCCCCGTCGGCGAGGACCCGTGGACCGGCGGCGCGATCTTCGACCCGGCCGCACCGTCGAACGATCCGGGCTACGAGCCCGAGCCGGCCAAGTAGGCGCGCTGCCGCGCCGCTCGAGAACGCACCCTCGCCGCGAGGGTGCGTTCAGCGACGGAAGACCGGCACGTGCCCGGTCCCGACGACGCCGATCAGTCCGTAGTAGAAGGGATCGGCGAAGAGCGGATCCTGCGCGAGTTCGACGCGCGCGCGGCGCAACGCTTCCGCCGGCTCGATGCCTTGCACGAGCTCGGCGTGGAAGCGCAGAGCCAGGCGGCGCGCGGCTTCCGAGTCGAGGTCGAAGGCGCTCAACACGACGCAACGGCAGCGCTTCCCGGCCGCGAAGAACGCTCCCGCAAGGTCCGCCGCACCGGCATCGCCGCGTCGTTTGTGAGCAGCAGCCGATCGACACACCGTCAGCAGCACGAGCGGCGGCGCGGAGAGCCGCTCGACCTCGTCACAGCCGATGAGCGCCGGCTGCGGACCCGACTCCGAATCGAGAACGATCGCCGCCGGACGCTCGTTCTCCTCGACGCACACGCCGTGACTGAAGATCTGCAGCACGCGCGCGTCCCCGACGCTGGCGGCGAGCCGGTCCCAGGTCGCCGCGCGACCGTGCAACACGGTTCGCACGGCCTCGGGAAAGGCTCCGAGCATCTGCTGCTCGTCGGTCTCGCCCAACTCGAGCCCGCTCGAGCTCGGAGCCGCGACGAGCACCACCGTCCCCGGGACCTCGTCGGCCGACGCTGGTGGCGCCAGACGCGCGCGACGAGCGAGTCGGAGCCCGACGGCGACCGAGGGCAGATACGTGATGGCGTTGGTGAGTCCCAACGCGCGGCCGTCGCTTCGCGGCAAGACGTCGAACGGCAACTCGCCGAGCAGATCACGCCCGATGATCGTCAGCGGCGCTCCGGTCTCCAGCCGCGCGCGCAACTCGGATGGAATCACGAGCTCGCCGAGCTGCGCCAGCTTGCGCGCGCGCGAACTGCGCTGCCAATCGCGAGCTGATGCCCCGAGCGGCGCGTTCAACGAGCTCACGGCCGCGGACCGCGCCTGCTCGATCTCGTCGGAGCAGGCGAGCTCGAAATGCCGCAGCGCGCGCGCATCGACGACGAAGAGATGCGTGCGCTCCGCGGCGGGAAAGTAGATCAGCAACAGCGCATCGTCGCCGACGAGGAGCTCGCGACGCGCGCGCGTGAGATCGCTGCGGATCGGGTCCAAGCGGAGTGACAGCGTCCCGACGTCCCCTGCCGCGAGCACATGTTCCAACGCGCGTTCCAGGCCGGCTTCCCCGGGCGCGAGCACGAGCTCCAGGCGCACGAGCTCGCTCATCAGCGCCAGCTGGTTGGCGTAGTTGAACAGCCCGTAGCCGCCGCGCCGCGGCTCGCGATTGCGCAAGTCGTCGAGGCGCCAGGCGAGCAGGCAGCGCAACTCGTCACGCCACGTTTCGAGTTCGGCGCGCTCCACGGGCCGATCCGTGCGGTCGAGCGCCAGGCGCGCACCCGTGGCGGCCCAAGCTTCGCTTTGCGGTGTCTCATTGCGCCGGTCGGGCATGCCGAGCCGGCGCGTGGCCGAATCGAGCCAGCGCTGCGCTCCGCTCCAGTCCTCGTCGCGCAACGCCAGCGCCGCGAGCGCGAGTTCGGGCTGGACGCGCTCGACGCTGGCGAGTCGCGGTTCCGACAACGCCTCGTGCAACGCCGCCCGGGAACGCGCGGCGGCGGAAGGATCGAGTCGCGCCGACTCCTTCAGCGCCATGCCGAGGCGCGCGAGCAGCAGCGCCTTGCGCGCCGGCTGCTTCTCGTAGACGGCGTCGCAGAGGAACTCGTCGACTTCGGATTGCAGGAGCTCGTAGTCCTCGCGCGCCGACAACACGTTCGCGACCTCGAAGTGGACCGCGAAGATCGCGGAGATCGAAGTCGGCTCGGGGTCGTCACCGATCCAGCCGCGGATGCGTTGGGCGCTCTGCGTCGTGCGCCATGCGAGATCGAGCAGGCCCCACTCGAGGAAGATCTGCGCGCGGATGCAGTAGAGCTGACAGAGCAGCGCCGAGTAGGGTTTGACTCGCGCGCGGAAGAGCTTCGCGTCGTCCCCCGGCCCTGCGCGACCGTTGCGAATCAGGGTCTCCGCGTCGTCGAGGTCGGCTCGCGCGGCGGCGCGAGCTCCGGCGGCGCGCCGCGCTTCGGCGAGCCGGACGAGCGCCCACGCCTGCCCCCAATCCGAGGTCTGGCGCCAGACTTCGTCCTCCAGCAATTCGATCGCAGGCGCGAAGTCGCCTTGCGCGAAGAGTGCGTCGACGCGCTCCTTCGATTGGATGACCAGGGGAACGTTGCCGGTCTGCTGCCCGGACGATCCGCCCGTCAGGCAGGCGGACACGGCGACGATCAACGCCGCAACTCGACCTCGGCGCTCAGAGTCTCCTTGGTTCCGTCCGCGCGCCGCACTTCGAGCTCGATCAGCAGGTTCGCTGGCCACAACGCGCTCTCTTCCGCCGAAATCTCGAGCCGGGTCGCCGCGATTGTACGCCACGGGATCAGCTCGGCGCCTTCGTGCTCGAGATCGAGCACCCGCAGACGATACGTGCCCGCGGGCGCCTGGCTCCAGTCGATCGTGTGCGCGCCCGGCGTCGGCCCGGGGGTGCAGCGCACGCTCGCCGTCCCCTGGTTCAGGAGCTCGCCGCTCGGCCCGCGCGGTTCCGGTCGCGCTTGCGGCCGCAACAGGAGATAGAGCAACGCCGCCGCCGCGACGAGCGAGACCACGGCGAAGAGCGCGTACGGGCCTCCGCGCGGGCGGCGTCGTTCGCCCCACGCGCCCGCGAGCGTGCGTTCGACGTCGTCGAGTCCCGGCGCATGCGCGAGCTCGTCCGACTCGCGCCGTTCGCGCGCTTCCTGGGCCGCAGCGCGATCGAGCAGTCGCGCCAGCTCGTCGAGCGCGGGATCGCGATCCGGGTCCGGTCGCTCGTTCACAGTCCGGCCTCCCGGTGCAAGGGCCCGAGCAGATCGCGCAGGCGTGTCAGCGCGCGATGGTAGTTCGCCTTCGCGCTGCTCTCGGGCATGCCCAGGCGCAGTCCGATCGCCTCGAAGGTCAGCTCGTCGAAGTGGCGCGCGCGCACGATCTGCGCGTCGCGCGCGTCGAGCCGGTCGAGCGCGGAGTACACGTGCTCGTAGTCGAGGCTGCACGGCGCGCGCGGAGCTCGTTCGCGCGCGTCGTCGAGCGCGACGTTCGCCGGGCGGCGTCCCGCCGAGCGCAGGCGCGTCGAGAGCACGTGCTGGCAGAAGCGGTAGGCCCAGGTCTGCAGCGCGGCGAGGCCCTGGTAGGTGTCGAGTCGGCGCCAGATCTCGACCAGCGTCTCCTGCACGAGATCCTCGAGCTCGTGGTCCGTGAACGGTCGTCCAAGCTTCGCATTCATGACGGCCAGGTACTTGGGAACGCAACGCATGCGCTCGGCGAACTGCCGGCGCGCTGACGCCGATCCGCGCAGCGCTTCGCGCGCCAGGCGCAGGTCCGAATCATGCGTCGGGGACGTCGCACCCGGCGGTGCGAACGCCCCCTCGCTCGCGCCATCGGGGTCGCGGGCTCCCAATCCACCGATCATCTTGACCGAAGCTCCCTCGGAAGTCCCCCTTTTGGACAACGCGAATGCGAGCGCGCCTCGAACCCGTGCGTGTCGTCCGGCTGCAACGTTCGTGGCGCGCGCTGCGCGGGGGGCCAGGAAAACCCGGAGCTTCCTCGGTGACGGCGCCGACGGTCGACGGTCGCCTTCGCGAGCGTCGAGCGACGCTCAGAACTCGCGGTTGAGGTCGCTGCCGGTGAGGATGCGCGGGCGGATGAAGAAGAGCACGTTCGCCTGCTCCTTGCGCTTCAACGTCGACTTGAAGAAGTAGCCGAGCAGCGGGATCGAACCGAGGATCGGCACCTTGTTCTCGGTGTCGACGGTGCGCTCCGAAACGAGTCCGCCCAGGATCACCGCCTGGCCCGGTTCGAGGTAGACGACGGTCTGCGCGGCGCGCCGGCTGATGATCGGGTTGGAGATGATCTGCGCCGGCGTGCTCGTGCTCGCGGTCGTCGAGTAGATCACCACCGAGCCGGACTGCTGCGAAGCTTCGACATCGATGTTCAGCGCCACGGTCTGCGTGCCGACCACGCGCGGCACGACGTACAGCTTGATCCCGACCTCCTCGTACGACACGACCGAGTTCGCTCGGCCGTCGGCCGCGATGCCGGTGACGTTCAGGCTCGGCAGCTTGATCGTGTTGATGATCTTGGCGATGCCGCCTTCGCGCACGGCGATCTTGGGCCGCGAGATGATCGAGACGTTCTCGTAGGTCTGCAGCATCTGCAGCAGCAGGTTGAACGAGAGCCCGTCCTGCACCGTGCTCAGCTGCAGGATCGAGTTCAACACCGAGGACGAGTTCGGGAAGTTGTAGCTGAAGCCCTGGACGAAGGTCTGGTCGGGGAAGCCGAAGATGGGCGTCGTGTCGTTGACCGGCTTCACGCCGAGGTCGAGCACGTCCGTCGTCGTGACCTCGACGATCTTGGCCTCGATCTCGATCTGCGGCACGCCGGCCGCGAAGATGTTGATGAAGCTCTCGACCTCCTTCAGCCGCTCCGCGCGCGCGGTGACGACCAGCCAGTCGGCGATCTTGAACGGCTGCTGGATCTTGGTCTCTTCGATGTCCACGGCGCGCAAGTTCGAGACCTGCTCCTGATCCCAGTCCTTGAGCAGATCGAGGCGCACCTGATCCGGGTTCTGCGCGCCTTCGGCGTAGAGCGGGAAGTTGCCGTAGGTCTTGAGCAGGTTGAGCAGCTTCTCGCCCATCCCGATGCGCAACGGATAGGGCTTCATGATCAGCCCGTTCTCGTAGACGAGGATGCGCTTGCCGAAAGTCAGGTAGGGATTCTCGGCCGGCTCGCCGGTGAGCGCGTGCGCGATCGTCGTCGGCACGGAAGGAAGCTCGGCCGGTTTCACCGCGCCCTCGGAGGTGCTCGCCGGAGCGACGGCCGTGGACGGGGCAGGCGCTGGCACCGGCGCGGGAATCGATCCTTGCGGCGCAGGCAGGGTCGCGTTCGCGGGCGCGATGGCGTTGGCGATGGCCGACGGATCCGCAACGGGCGCCGCGCCAGCGCTGCGCGCGCGTTGCGCTTCGAGGATGCGCTGAACGGCGGCGTCGAGCTCGTTCGGCGGCGAGTCTTGCGCGGTCAACTCGTCGTGCGCGGCGCGTTCGGAGTCGGCGAGCGGCGGACCCGGGCGCGGCTCGATCGGCTTCAACGCGCCGCTGGCGATGAGCTCGCGCACCTTCGCGGCGGTGAGCTCGTTGCCGTGCCCCGGTCTCGACGGCTCGGCCTCGTTCGAGCGGCAGGCGGCCGCGGCGCACAGCGCGCCCAGGGTCAAGAGCGCGAGCCTTGACGGCTTCGAGTGCTGGACCGCGGGGCACGGCCGCGACCGCGGCGCGAGATCGACCGCCACGGAAACGGATCCGGGGCGGACCCTCGGCGCAGTCGGCGCGTGGGGGGGCTGCGCGGACCGTCTACGCACGTACGCGGGGCCTCAGAGCTGTTCCTTGACCGCGTCGGTGATGTCCGGGATCGCGCGGCCGTCGCTGTGCTTGATCGTCTTCCAGACCGAGCAGTAGCTCTTGTCGACGCGCACCTTCTCGCACGCATCCCGCACCCGCTCGGCGGCCTTCTGGCGCAGCTGGATGCCTTCAGCCGAGTTCACGTCGATCTTCTCGTCCTTGATCTTCTTGTACTCGGGGGTCGCCTTGAGCAGAGCGTCGTAGTCGACCTTGGCCGGGTTCGAGAGCTGCTTCGCGTCGTCGAGCCCGCAGATGTTGTCGGCGCGCTCGCAGATCCACTTCGCGGACTCGGCCGAGGGCACGACCACCTCCGCGGTCCAGGCGCGCGGCGGCGTGCCGGCGACGGACAGGAGCCCCAAGACTCCGAGCAACGCGGCTCGGAAGCAGTGGCGAAGTGTGCTGGACATGGAAATCCCTCGATGATCGGACCAGACGCTGCCGTGTATCCAGGAACCGGCGGACGTGAGGTCGCAGCAAGCGGACCTGCGCGCGGACGCGCG
>JBGATX010000222.1:0-8592 GCA_044228975.1 Planctomycetota bacterium
CCGTCTCACCCGCGCGGCCTCACTTCCGCTGGAAGATGTGCACCGCCATGCCGTGCACCGACTCGGCGGCTTCCATCAGCGCTTCGGGCAGCGTCGGGTGGGCGTGGATCGTGCGTGCGAGATCCTCGGACGTCGCGCCCATCTCGATTGCGAGCGCGGCTTCGGCGATGAGCTCGGTCACCTCCGGCCCGACCATGTGCACGCCCAGGACCTCGTCCGTCTTCGCGTCGGCGAGCACCTTGATGAAGCCCTCCGTGTCCATGAGGCTCATCGCGCGGCCCGAGGCGGCGAAGGGGAAGGAGCCGGACTTGTACTCGCGCTTCTGTTCCTTCAGTTGATCCTCGGTCAGCCCCACCGACGCCATCTCCGGCGCGGTGAAGATCACGGCAGGCACGCAGCGCACGTCGTACTCGTCCTTTTGCCCAGCGATCACCGCGGCGGCGACG
The DNA here is from genome assembly GCA_044228975.1 of Planctomycetota bacterium. Classification (GTDB taxonomy): domain Bacteria; phylum Planctomycetota; class UBA1135; order UBA1135; genus JADJNY01. The sequence continues at coordinate 447 of JBGATX010000222.1, forward strand.
AGCCCTTCACGCGAGCCCTTGTGCGCGAGCATCGGTTGCCCGGCGATGTCGCCGATGGCGTAGACGTTCGCGACCTTCGTGCGCATCTGCTTGTCGACGGCGAGGAAACCCTTCGCATCGACGGCGAGACCCGCCTTCTCGAGCTTCAACCCGTCGCTGTACGGCTTGCGGCCGACGGTCGAGGCGACTTGATCGCACTCGACGGTGCTCTCGCCCGTCTTCTGCTTGATGCGCACGTAGCTCGTGCCGTTCTTGTGCTCGAAGCCCTGCGCGAAGGTCTCCGTGAGGAGCTCGATGCCCAGCTTCTTCATCGAACGCTCGATGACCTTGACGCAGTCGCGCTCCTGCCCAGGCAACGCGCCGGCGGTCGCTTCGAGCACGGTCACCTTGCTGCCGAGCTTGCGATACATCATCCCGAGCTCGAGGCCGATGTAGCCGCCGCCAATGACGACGAGGTGCTTGGGCACGCGCTTGGGAGCGAGCGCGCCCGTCGAGGACCAGACCTTGTCCTCGTCGAAGGCGAAGCCCGGGATCGCGATCGGCACGGAGCCCGTCGCGATGACGATCTCGTCGGCCTTGAGCGTCTTCACGCCCTCCTTCGTCTGCACCGACACGGTGTTCTTGTCGACGAAGCTCGCCGCGCCCATCACGACTTCGACCTTGTGGTTCTTGAGCAAGCCGCCGACGCCGCCGGTGAGCTTGGCGACGATGCCCGCCTTCCACTCCACGAGCTTGCCGATGTCGAGCTTCACGCCGCTCGCGGTGATGCCCATCGCGCTCGCCTCGCCGATCTTGTGCATCAAGGAGCCGGCGGCGATGAGCGCCTTGCTCGGGATGCACCCGACGTTGAGGCAGGTGCCGCCGAGGAATTCCTTCTCGATCACCGTCACCTGCTGGCCGAGCTGGGCGAGGCGAATGGCGCAGACGTAGCCGGCGGGACCGGCACCGATGACGATGACTTTCTTGCTCATGGGGCGGAGCATGGTACGGATCGCGGCGGCGGCGGACGACGTGGAGCGCGCGCCCCGTGCAGGAGGCGAGCCGTGCCAAGGAGTTGCCACACTCGCGGCCGGCTCCGCGGCGATGCTCCCGGACCTCGCCGCGGCGACCCGCCGCGTTCGCGATGTCGGTGTCCGCGCGGTGCGCATGGCGGGAGCGCGGCTCGCGCGGTAGCGTTTTCGCCCTCGAAACCCGATTCAACCACCACGAAAACCCCATGGGATCCTCTCCAAGCTCACCGGTTTCTCCACCCCGAAGAAGGCCACCGACGACACGCTGCTCTGCGTCGCGATGCTCCTGATGGCCGGCGCGGACGGCTCGATCGATCAAGGCGAGATGGCCTCGGTCGGCGCGTTCGCGAGCACGCTGCCCGAGTTCAAGGAGCGCGACTTCCGCAAGACGGCGGACGACGCGCTGAAGACGATCAAGCGCTACAAGTCGCTGCAGGAGGCGGTGAGCGCGCTGAGCGAGCTCTCGAGCCCCGCGATCAAGAAGAAGTGCTACATCCTCGCCGCGGACATCGCGCTCGCGTCGGGCGACGTCGACGAGGCGGAGGACAAGCTGCTCGAGGCGATGCAGAAGGTGCTCGGCATCGACGACCAGCTCGCGGCGAAGATCGTCGAGGTCCTGTCGCTCAAGTACGCGCGCTGAGCGGATTCGCTTCAGCGAGCGCGAGCACGCCCGCGTGCAGTGCGGGTGTGCTCGGCTCCGCAACTCCGCGCGGGAATCGTGCGCGCAGACGATGACTGCCGGGCCTGGGCGAGGTAGTGCGGGTGATGACTCGCGGACCTGGCCCCCTCGCGAGCGCGAGAGCAGCCTTCGCGCGCGCTCGGAGGACATCGTTCGTCGCATTCGTGCTCGCCAGCGTGTGCGGCTCGGTGGCGAGCGCGCAGGACGAGCTCGATGCGCTGATCCGCCGTGTCGAGACCGAACCGCTGGTCGATCGATTCGGCGGGGTTTCTCCGGCGGGCGAGGAGCTCTCGGAGCAGCTTCGCGCTCGAGGAGCCGCTGCGATTCCGCGACTGCTGCCGCTGCTCGAAAGTCCGCGGGAGCCCGCGCGGGCGCTCACGGGATTCATTCTGAGCGGCATCGACGGCCTGGAGGAGAGGGATCTGGACGCGCTCCTGCATGCGTGCGCCAGCGGCAACGGCTGGATACCGCCGGCGATCGGACGCATCGGCACGCCGCGCGCGATCGAGTTCCTCGTGGAAGCGCTCGTTGCGCACCCACAGCCCATGTCGCAATTCACATCCGCGCTGCAACTCAGCGGTGCGCACGGAGCGTGCGAGCTCGTGAAGCCCCTGCGCAACGGCACTCCGCTCGAGCGCGAGTACTCTCAATGCCTCGACGAAGTGCTGAACAAACTGGGCGCGCGCGCCGCGCCGGCGATCGACCCGCTCGTCGAGGTCGCGTGCGGACGACAATTTCTGCTTGCACACCGCCAGTTCGCGCTGTCGGCGATCGGCAGCATTGGGATCGCGGCGCGGCGCGCGACACCGGCGTTGCGCACGCTCGCCGTGTTCGAGCCCGAGGCCTTCGCCGAGGAAGTCGAAGACGCGCTCGTCGCCATCGGCGGCCCGGAAGCGGTCGAGATCCTCGTGCAGCGGCTGCGAGCGCACCCGCGCAACTCCACGCTGCAGGACCTCGCCGAACTCGGAGAAGCGGCTCGGAGCGCCGCTCCGCTCGTCGCCGACCTGCTCGAGAACCCGCAGCTGCGCGCGACCGCCGCGGAGACGCTCGGCTGGCTGGGAGATGCAGGATGCGCGAGTGCGCTGCTCTCGAAGTTGGTCGATGACGATGACTGGCTGGTCGTCGACAAGACGAGCGAGGCGCTCGGACGCTTGCACGCGACGTCGGCGTTGTCCGCGCTGCAGTCCGTCGCGGAACGCCACTGGTTCGCGCGCGTGCGCCGGAGTGCCGCCAAGGCGATCGACGTGATCCGAGGCGTCAGCGAGTACGACGATGCGTACGCGGAGAGCGAGGCGTTGATTCAACAGGAGGAACGTCCAGATTCGCGCGGAACCCTCCCCGCGTTGATGCCCGGCCCCGGTCAACTCTCCGCGGACGAGCTCGCGAAACGGACATACCCCTTCGAGTTCCGCTCGTACGGATCGGACGGCAGGTTGCAACGCAAGCCCAAGGTGCAGCGCGCGCAGTGCGGACTCATCGTCGCCGAAGGAGAATTGCTCGGGGCATCGCGCGGCGAATGGGGCGGCGAGCTCGTGCAGGTCCGCACCGTTGGGTCCAGCAGCGTGGGTCTCGACGACAACGTCGTCGGCGTTCATCGCACGGCGACGGGAATCGTGGCCGTGGCCGGAATCGCGCACCTGTCGCTCAACTACGGCGCTCTGTATCGCGTCGAAGCGCGCCCGGACGGGACGTTCACGTCGACGTGGTGGAAGCGCCTCCCGGGTGCGCCCATCGTTTCGGGCTTCCTCGAAGGCGGCTCGCTCGTCATCCGCTGCCTGGATGGCGACGTCCTCCTGACGACGGGCGGCGAGCTTGCCGAGTCCGCGCCCCGCTGACCGCGAAGCGGAAATCCGCTGCTGCGGAGATTTCACGAGCGCAGGAGCCGAGCAACGACCTCCAGCCTCGCCGTGCTACGGTGCGTTCGTGGTCGCGCAGCCGCGCATCGGGTGGTTCGCGTCGCTGGTCGCGAGGATTGGCGCGCGGTTCATCCATCTCTTGATCTGGATCTTCGGCCGCACGCACGAGCGCACGGACATGGTCTGGCTCGACGGCCCCGTCGGCGGCGCGACGATTGGCGACGCCACCTATCGAGAGGTCTGCGACGCGGAGGGCCTGACGATCGAGCGCCACGCACGCGACGGCGGTCTCGTTCCTTCGTTCGAGCAGCTGCGCAGCGCGGCGTTCGATCCGTCGAAGCTCCATCCGCTCGTGCGCGAGTTCTACGAGCACACCACCTCGTTCGCGATGGACGTGTGGAGCCGCTGCCACGCGCCCGCGAGCCTCGCGATGTGGCTGCTCGTGAAGACGATCAGCCGCCAGGTGAACCAGCTCAACTTCCCGCTCTCGCCGCTCGACACCGCGCGCGGCATGCTGAGCGAGATCATCTCGATGCGCCGCCCCGACGGCAGCGTGCGCTACACGGGCTGGTTCCGAACGCTCGAGCACGATCACAGCGTGCTCTACACGGGCTTCTACATGACCGAGACGTCGCCGACGCTCGGCGTTCCGTGCGTGAAGGTCGTCTTCCCGATGCCGAACGGGAACGCCACGGTCGTCTTGCGGCCGGAGCTCGCGGACGGCGGCGCGTTGATCCTCGACTCGAGCGGCCGGCGCTTCGGCGACGCGGGGTTCTATCGCATGCAGCGAGAGGGAGCGGAGCGCATGCGCGTGTGGCAGATCAAGACGCTCAAGGAGCGCTTCCACGTCTTCGTCGACGATGCGGGCACGCTGCGTTGCGATCACGACGTGCGTTTCCTCGGTCTGCCGGTGCTCTCGCTGCACTACAAGATCTTCAAGCGCGCGGAGTCCGTGGCCCCTCGAAGCGCGGAGTCGTGAGCACGCGCCTCGCCCGCGCGGTCCCGGCCCGCCAGGAGAGGTGCCGCGCGGACACGTGCGGCGTGATGGCGCAGCTCCAAGGCCTTCCCGGCACGCCCGCGAGATCGTCGACGGCGGACCGCTCGTCATGCGCCGCACGCAGGCAGCCATGGCAAGGGCGCCCAAGGGGAGCCCGTCGCGGCGCGATCGCGCTGATGTCTCGGCCGCGGGTTCGAGCGTCTCGCGCGCGAAGCGACGAACTCCCCCCGCGCGCGCTGCACGAGCCGCGGATATGCTCTTTCGCCCGATCCAGGAATGAGCACCGATACCGCCGCCACGACCTCTGCCCCGCGCACGCACTGCCCCAACTGCGGGGCGAAGCTCGCGCGTCCCGATCTTTCGTTGTGCGCGTACTGTGCGACGCCGTTGCAGCTCGGCGGGAAGGTCGAGACGGCGCGCGACGAGACGCTCTTGCGCTTGAAGCGCCTGCGCGAGAATCCGCAGTTCGAGACGCTCTCGAATTGGACGCCTTCGGATCAGGAGTACCTCGACGCGGCACGGCGCCAGCGCGGCTTCGCGGCGGTGTGGTTCGGAGTCGCGCTCGCGCTCGGGCTCGTCTCGTGGGCGCGCGCCGGCAGCGGCGGAGATTTCATCTGGTACGGGCTGACGGTCGCGGCGCTCGTCGTGATGCTCGTCTTCCTCGCGCGCGGCGCGGCGATCCAGCGCACGGACTCCGGCAAGCCGATGCTGCGCCGCCCCGCGATCGTGATCGAGCGGCGCAGCGAAACGGTCGTCGTCGCGCGCGGCAATCCGACCGTGTACTTCTTCTCGCTGCGCTTCGACGACGGCTCCGAGGGCGAGTTCCGCTGGCCGGGACAAGGCACGCTCTACGAGCCGTTGACCAACGGCATGACGGGCATCGCCTTCACGCGCGGCGCGCGCCTGGTCGAGTTCCGCCGGCTCTGATCGCCGCGAGATTTGACGGGTCGGGAGCTTCGAAACCGCGGGCTAGAATGGGCGCCCTGCGCGCCGCCCATGGCTCTCGAGTCGTTTCATCCCACGCTGCGCCGCTGGTTCGAGAGCGAGCTCGGCTCCCCCACTCCGGCACAGATTCGCGCCTGGCCGGCGATCCCGAAGGGCGAGCACGTGCTCATCGCCGCGCCGACGGGCTCGGGCAAGACGCTCGCGGCGTTCCTGTCGGCGCTCGATTCGTTGTTCGCCGAGGCCGCGACGGATGGATCCCTGCCGGACGAGACGCGCGTGCTCTACGTCTCGCCGCTCAAGGCGCTCTCGAACGACGTGCAGAAGAACCTCGCGGCGCCGCTCGCACGGCTGCGCGAAATCGATCCGACGCTGCCGGACGTGCGCGTCGCCGTGCGCACGGGCGACACGCCCGCGAAGGAGCGCGCGAGCATGCTGCGCCATCCGCCGCACGTCCTGGTGACGACACCCGAGAGCCTCTACATCCTGCTCACGAGCGCTGGCGGCCGCGCGCTCCTGCGCAACGTGCGCACGGCGATCGTCGACGAGATCCACGCCGTGATCGGCGACAAGCGCGGCGCGCACCTCGCGCTTTCGCTCGAACGACTGGTCGCGCTGGCGGGCGAGGTGCAGCGCGTCGGGCTCTCGGCGACGCAGAAGCCGCTGGCCGAGGTCGCGCGCTTCCTCGTCGGCGTGGGGCGCGCGTGCACGACGATCGACGAGGGCCACTTGCGCGACCTCGACCTCGCGCTCGAGATCCCGCCTTCGCCGCTCGAGACCGTGTGCTCGCACGAGACCTGGGCCGAGATCTACGCGCGCATCGGCGAGCTCGTGCGCGCGCACCGCACGACGCTGGTCTTCGTCGGCACGCGCAAGCTCGCCGAGCGCGCGAGCGCGGAGCTCGGCAAGCTCCTGGGCGAGGACAAGGTCGGCTGCCATCATTCGAGCCTCTCGAAGGAGCGCCGCCTGCGCGCCGAGCAGCGACTGAAGGCCGGCGAGCTCGCCGTCCTCGTCGCCACCGCGTCGCTCGAGCTCGGCATCGACATCGGTGACGTCGATCTCGTCGTCCAAATCGGCACGACGCGCTCGATCGCGACGTTCCTGCAGCGCGTCGGACGCTCGGGTCACGGCGTCGCGCGCCGGCCGCGCGGGCATCTCTTCCCGCTGACGATCGACGAGCTCGTCGAATCGGCGGCGCTGCTCCGTTCGGTCCGCGCGGGCGAGCTCGATCGCGTGCGCGAGCCGCGCGCGCCGCTCGACATCCTGGCGCAGCAGATCGTGGCCGAGTGTGCGGCGATGTCGGTCGCGGCGGCGAGCTCCGAGGCAGCAAAGGAGACCGCACCGGCGCGGAACGAGCCCATTTGGAACGACACGGAGCTCTTCGATCGCCTGCGCCGCGCGCATCCGTATCGAGAACTCGCGCGCGAGCGTTTCGACGCGCTCGTCGCGCTGCACTCCGACGGACGACGCGCGCTCCTGCATCGCGCGGACGTGCCGGGCACGAGAGAGCACCGTTTGCGCGGCACGCGTCGCGCGCGCCTCGTCGCGATGACCTCCGGCGGCGCGATCCCCGACACGGCGCAGTACCGCGTCGTCGTCGAGCCCGAGGGCACGCTCGTCGGCACCGTCGACGAGGATTTCGCGGTCGAGGCGACCGCCGGCGACGTGTTCCAGCTCGGCGCGAGCTCGTGGCGCCTCTTGCGCACCGAGCGCGGCACGCTGCGCGTCGCCGATGCGCACGGCGTGCCGCCGTCGTTGCCGTTCTGGCTCGGCGAAGCGCCGGCGCGCACGAGCGAGCTCTCGCACTCCGTCTCGCTCGTGCGCGAGCACGGCGAGGACCGCGCCTGGCTCGAGCGCGAGTGCGGCTTCCCCGCCGCGGCCGCGGAGGTGCTCGCGACGCATCTGCGCGAGGCGCGCGAGGCGCTCGGAGCGATGCCCACGCGCCAGCGCATCGTGCTCGAACGCTTCTTCGACGAAGCCGGCGGCACGCAGCTCGTCGTGCACTCGGTCTTCGGCAGCCGCGTCAACCGCGCGTTCGGCCTCGCGCTGCGCAAGCGTTTCTGCCGGCGTTTCGGCTTCGAATTGCAGGCGGCGGCGAACGAGGACGCGATCGTGCTCTCGCTCGGGCCGCAACACGCGTTCGCGCTCGAGGAAGTCTTCGACTACCTGCGCGCGAGCAGCGTGCGCGCGCTGCTCGTGCAAGCGATCCTCGCCATGCCGTTCTTCGGCACGCGCTGGCGCTGGAACGTCTCGCGCGCACTCCTGCTCGAACGCACGCAGAGCGGCCGGCCGGTTCCACCGCCGATCCTGCGCATGCGCTCCGACGATCTGCTCGCGCAGGCGTTCCCCGAGTGCGTCGCCTGCGGCGAAACTCTGCCGCCGGGCGACATCGAGGTGCCCGAGGACCATCCGATGGTCGGGCAGACGATCGAGGACTGCCTGCACGAGGCGCTCGACCTCGACGGTCTCGTCGCGCTGCTGCGCGGACTGGAGGACGGCACGATCGAGCGCGTCGCGCGCGATCTCGCCGAGCCGTCGCCGCTGGCGCGCTCGATCCTCGCCGCTCGGCCGTACACGTTCCTCGACGACGCGCCGCTCGAGGAGCGCCGCACGCAAGCGGTCTACTCGCGGCGCACGCTCGATCCGCGCCGCGCGAGCGAGC
>JBGATX010000223.1:0-8438 GCA_044228975.1 Planctomycetota bacterium
AGCGAGACAACGCCCGACTGGCCCGCGAGCTTTCTCTCCGGTCATGCCAACATCGCGCTGCGAGTGGATGCTCCGGCTGCGGTACGGTGATCGGGGCGAAGTGCGCGACTTGGAGTGCGACTCTCCCTCACCACTTCCGCACTACGAGGCGATTCGGGAGCTCGTTCACGTCGCCCTTCACGGCGGGGAAGTGCTTCGCGAGCGTCTTGCCGGAGTGCTTGATGCCTTCGATCAGGCCGTCGCGCAGGGAGCCGTTGCGGATGCCGGCGAGGATCGCTTCGCGCGTCGCGTTCCATTCCTCGGGGTCGACCTTCGCGTCGATGCCCTCGTCGCCGAGCACGATCACTCGGCGTTCGAACAGGCTGACGAAGAGCAGGATGCCCGTGTGCGCCTGCGTCTGGTGCACGCCGAGGCGATAAAACTCCTGGAACGCTTGCTCGGTCGCCATCTCGTCGGCGCGCGCGTTCGAGACCACGAGACGGCGGAGATCGGGCAGCCAGCTCGCCAGCAGCAGGCCGACGCAGCCGAGCGCGAGTTGCTCGGCGATCAGCCACTGCGGTTGGAGCCAGGACAAGTGCGCTTCGAGAAGCACACTGCCCGCGATGAACGTGATCACGAACCAGGCCCAGATCGCGTGCGGGTGCTCGTCGGAACGTTCGAGCACGACCGGCACGATCTCGCCGCTCGTGCGCGCTTCCGCTTCCTTGAGCGCGGTGCGCACGTCCTCGCGGTCTTTCTCGGTCAGCACGCTCAACGCGACGTAGCGCCGGTGACGCAAGAGAGCGCGCGCGATCAGCACGACGAGCGCCGCCAAGAGCAACCACGGGCCGATCTGCGCCAATTCGAAGAGCCACGGGTGCGATTCCTGCGGCCACAGGTCCGTGGCGCCGCGTTGTGCGAGCAGCATGAGCGGCGCGAGCATCACCAACCTCCCGAGGCGCCGCCGCCGGAGAAACGTCCGCCGCCGCCGAAACCGCTGAAGCCACCGCCGCTCGAGCCGCCGCCGAAGCCTCCGCCGCCGCTGCTCCAGCCTCCCATCGGCATGCCGAGACCCCAACCGCGCCGGCGCATGCCGCCGATCGGCGGACCTCCGATGCGGCGCAGGATCCAGATCAGCATGAAGAGGAAGACGAGCGCCGCGATCGGGCAGATCGCCGAGCCGATGTCGGAGATCGGCGACGAATTCTGAATCGGCGCTGATGCGGGAGCGGGCGAGGTGCTCCCCGGCGGCGCGCCGCCCGCCGTCGCTTGCATCGCGGCGACGCCCGCGCGCAGTCCGTCGCCGAAGCGGCTGCTCTTGAAGTAGGGCGTGATCGTGTCGCGGATGATCTGCGCGCAACGCGCGTCGGTCAGCGTGCCTTCGAGCCCGTCGCCGACTTCGATGCGCAGCTTGCGCTCGGCGCGCGCGACGACGAGCAGCGCGGCGTCGTGACGCTCGGGCGAGCCCATCTTCCACGAGCGCGCGACCTGCAGCGCGTACTCCTCGATCTCCTGCCCGCCGAGGTTCGGCACCGTGAGCAGCGCGATGTCGTGGCCGGAGGCGCGCTTGTAGGCCTCCATCGACGACTCGAGCGCTTGTTCCTCGGGTCCCGAGAGGAAGTGCGCGAGATCGGTGACCCAGCCGTCGTTCTTCGGGACGTCCGCGGTCGCGGCAGAGATCGCCGTCGCGAGCGGAGCGAGGAATGCTGGCGCCGCGGGTGCAGCGCTCGCTCGCGCCGGCGAAGGAGTCGCCAAGGCGAGAGCGAGCAGGAAGGCGATCGTGGCGCGCACCGTGGAGCTACTTCGGCTTCGATTCGTCGCCGAAATCGACCTTGGGGTTGGTGCGGTCCTCGACCGTGCCCTCGAGCTGCGGCGCGCGCTGGAAGTTGAACATGCCGCCGATGATGTTGCCCGGGAACTTCGCGAGACGCGTGTTGTAGTCGCGCACCGAGTCGATGTAGTCGCGACGCGCGACCTGGATGCGGTTCTCCGTGCCTTCGAGCTGCGATTGCAGATCGCGGAAGTTCTCCGTCGCGCGCAGTTGCGGGTATTGCTCGCTGACGACGAGCAGGCGCGAGAGCGAGCCCGACAAGCTCTGTTGCGCCTGGATGTAGGCCTTCAACTGCGCTTCGTCGGTCGGCAGGCCGGGCGGGAGCTGCATGCGTCCGACCGACGCGCGCGCCTCGGTCACGTCGGTGAGCGTCTTCTGCTCGAAGTTCGCCGCGCCCTTCACGGTCGCGACGAGGTTCGGCACGAGGTCGGCGCGTCGCTTGTACTGGCTGTCGATCGCGGCCCACTTCGAGGTCGCGTCCTCGCGCGCCGCCGCGAGACCGTTGTGCGAGCTCACGACCATCATCGCGAGGATGCCGCCGATGACGAGCAGGCCGACGAGCACGGCCAGACCGACGAGACAACCCTTGCCCAGCGCGCCGCGACGCGACGCGGGCACGCGAGAGAGGCGGAGAGCGGGGGAGGGGAGCATGCGGACCTCGACGAAAAGAGACGGCTCCGACGGGCGGACGGCCCGTTCGGACGGACTTGGAAGAGCGAGCTCCGACGGATGGGCAGGGATCGGACGCTCAGGGAGCTCGCGGCGAGCCCAGTATGCGCATCGCGTCGCGGCATTCGAGGGGCGGAGGACGAATCGCGCACTTCGCCGAGTGAGTACGGCGTGTGACGCACGCGGAAGACGCGTGCGGTGCTCGTTGGGCGGACGTCGGGCGGACGGCGGACGGTCGGAGGCACGGAAACAGTGCCGCAAGTCTCTCGAGCTCGCCGGCCGCGCGGTCCATCGACGCGTGCTCCCGCGGCGAACGCGCTTGACACTCGCTCCCGCGCGCTCGGAAATGGCCGCGCGATGCGAGAGCGGAGCGCGTGACGTCGACCTCGGAACCCGTGCTCATCGGTATTGACGGCGGCGCGAGCGGTGTGCGCGCAATCGCGGTGCGGCCGAGCGTCGACGAAGGCCGAACCCGGTTCACCGCGCTCGCCCCGGCTGCCGAACGAAGCTTCGACACCCGGGCATTCGAGCCCGTCGCGCTCGACGAGCAGCTTCGACAGCGCGATGGCGGCCGGACCTCGATCGGCGCAGAGGAAGCCCACGCTGCGCGGGAGCGCGTGAACGCGATCGCGAGCGTCGTCATCGACGTCGCGCGCTCGATCCCTGCGCGGCGCGTGCTCGTCGGCGCGTGCATGGCGGGCTTGAAGAGCGCGGACGGACGCGGGATCGTCGTCTTGCGCAACGGTCCGCGCATTCCCGCGCTCTCGCAGGAGCTCGAAGACGCGCTCCAGCGCGCAGCGATCGATCTCGTCCGCCCGATCGGGCCGCTGCTCTCCGACGGCGAAGCGTGCGCGCTCGGCGAGGACCTCGCGCTCGAGGGAAAGCTGCGCGATGTCGAGAGCGCCTACTACCTCGGTGGCGGAACCGGACTCGCGGAGGCTTTCAAGCTCTCGGGCCGCATCGTCGGCATGGACGAGCTCGCCGGCCGCATTCCGAAGGCCTGGCAGCTCTGCGACGCTCGCGGCGTGAGCTTCGAGGAGCGCCTCGGCTTGCGCGCGGTCAACGCGCGCTGGCGGGAGCGCGCTGCCGAGTCGATCGCGGTGGAACAGGCCGCTCGCGCTGGAGACGAGCGCGCGCGTGAGAGCCTGCGCGATCTCGCGCGGGCGCTCGCGGAGCTCGTTCACGCGCGTCTCGTCGCTTGCGGATCCTCGCAGCAGGCGCCGGCGACGTCCGTCGCGCTCGAGCGTGTCGTCCTCGGGCAACGCCTCGGTGGGCTCGTCGCCGATGCGACGCTCGATCCGTGGCTGCGCGACGTCGCGGAGGAGGAGCTGGCGCAGCTCCTCGTCGCCGCCGACGACGCATTCCTCGCTCGCGCGATTCTCGACGGACGCCGATTGCGGCGGAGTTTCCTGGTCACGTCGACGCTGCGTCTCGCCCCGGCGATCGGTGCCGCCGCGCGCGCGTGGAACACCGCCGAATCGACCCGCTCCGGTCCGCGCTAGCGCGATTCGCGCGCTCCGCCTCTTCTCCCGCGCCGAAGCGATGCCCTACACTCGCGCCGGCGTCGACGTGAGCTCCCCGCACGAAAACCACGGCGAATCCAGCCGCCGCAACGCTCGGCGCGCGGGCGCGGGAGCGCGCTGAATGCTCGCGCTCGCCGGCACGTTCACGTCGACCGACTGGGCCGTCGTCCTGGGCGTGCTCCTCGTCACGACCTGTGTCGGCTGGATCGCGGGACGGCGCGGATCGATCCGCGAATACTTCCTCGCCGGCCGAACCCTGCCGTGGTGGGCCGTCAGCGGCTCGATCATCGCGACCGAGATCAGCGCGCTCACGCTCGTCGCCGTGCCGGCGATCGTCTTCCGGCCGGGCGGGAGCTTCGCGTACCTGCAGATCGCGGTCATTGGCAATTCCATCGCGCGCCTGCTCGTCGCCTGGTGGCTCGTGCCGGCCTGGTTCGAGCGCGAGATCTACAGCCCGTACGACTACGTCGAAGCGCGCCTGGGCGCGCGCGTGCGGCGCATGGTGAGCGCGGTCTTCGCGCTCGGCAACGTGCTCTCGCAAGGCGTGCGCTTGTACCTCACGGCGCTCGTGCTCGAGGTGCTCTTGCACGACGAGCTCTCCGGGCTCGCCGCGCGCACGCATCTTTCCACGTTGATGCTCTCGATCGGGATCATCGGCGCGTTCGCCGTGCTCTGGACCTGGATGGGCGGCATGGCGAGCGTCGTGTGGACCGACGTCGTGCTCTTCCTCGTCTTCACCGCGGCCGCGGCGGTCGCGCTGTGGAGCACGTGCCGCGGTCTCGACACCGGTTTCGCGCGCCTGGTGCAGATCGGCGTCGACACGCACCGCTTCGACGTCTTCGATCTCGATCGCAATCCGGCGCAGGCGTACACGCTGTGGGCCGGCGTCATCGCCACGAGCTGGGGCGGCATCGGCTCCTACGGCATGGATCAGATGATGGCGCAGCGCGTCTTCTGCTGCGCGAGCGTGCGCGACGCGCGCAAGGCGATCGTCGCGAGCGCGGCGTCGGTGCTCGTCACGGTGCTCGTCGCCTTCGTCGGAGTCGGATTAGCGGCGTTCTACGAGCGCAATCCGCTCGAAGGCGACGCACTCGCGCTCTACACCGAGAACAGCGAGCGCATCCTGCCGCTCTTCGTCGTGCAGAACGTGCCGAGCCCGTGGAAAGGCCTGATCGTCGCCGGGATCTTCGCCGCGGCGATCAGCACGCTCGCGGGAGTGCTCACCGCGCTCTCGCAGACGGCGCTCGCCAACCTGCACGCGAAGCAGAGCTCGAACGGCAAGGCCGAGGTGATCCTGTCGGCCGCCGACGAGCGGCATCGCGTGCTTCTGGCGCGCTTGTGGGTGCTCGTCGCGGGGCTCGCCTTGTGCGGCTGCGCGCTGTTGATGAAGCGCGCGGCGGGGCGCTTCCCGTCGGTGCTCGATCTGGGCCTGGCGATGGCCGGGCTGACGCACGGCGCTCTGCTCGCCTCCTTCTTCCTCGCCTGGCTCCCGCGGCGGATCGACGGGAGCGGCTTCCTCTGGTCGGCGCCGCTCTCGATCCTCGCGGTGTTCGCGCTGGGATGGTCGGGCTCGAGCGCGGTGCGCACGTGCGAGCTCGGCGCGCTCCTCCTTCTCGCCGCGTGGATCGTCTTGCGCGCCTGGCCGGCGCGGCGCGACGTCGAGCAGCGCGCCGAGCTCCTGCGCCAGACCGGCTGGCTCTCACTCGGCCTCGTCGCGCTCGTCTGGTGCGCGCGACATCCGCTCTTCTGGAAGTCGCTGACGCAGCACGCCGCACCCGAGCACGTCCTTCAATCGCTCTCGTTCCCCTGGTATGTTCCGGCCGGCAGTCTCGTGGCCTTCCTCTTCGGCCATCTGCTTTCGCGCCGGCCGGTTCCCGCGACCGCGGCGCGTCCCGTGCTCCGCGCTTCCTGACTCCATGCAACGCATCACGATCCTCTGCGCCGCGTTCCTTTCTCTCGTCACGCTGCTCCTCGGCTCGAGCTGCGAATCGTCGAGCGCGCTCCGCAGCGCGAATCCGTTCGCGCAATTGGGCGCGCGGCCCGTCGAGCGCGCCATGTGGGTGACGCGCTTCGACTACCAGTCGCCGCTCGACATCGAGAAGGTGATGGAAGCCGCCAAGCTCGCGGGCGTGAACACGGTGCTCTTCCAGGTGCGCGGCAACGCGACGGTGAGCTACAAGTCGACGCTCGAGCCCTGGTCGGAGAAGTACAACTGGGCCGACCCGGGTTTCGATCCTCTCGCGACGGCGATCGAAGCAGCGCACGCGCGCGGATTGCAGTTGAAGGCCTGGGTCAACGTCGTGCCCGCGTGGTGGGGCACCGAACCGCCGAGCGACACGCGCCAGGTGTGGCACGCGCACAAGGATTGGCTCTGGTACGACCAGAAGGGTGTCGCGCAGCCTTTCACCGAGAAGTTCTACGTCAGCCTGAATCCGTGCCTGCCCGAGGTGCGCGAGTACCTCGGCAAGGTCATGCGCGATCTCGTCGCGCGCTACGACCTCGACGGATTGCACCTCGACTACCTGCGCTTCCCCAACGACAAGGTGGCGGCGGGTGTCGATTATCCGCGCGACAAGCGCACGCTCGCGCTCTACCGCGGCGAGACGGGCAAGACGCCCGAGCAGGATCTGGCGGCGTGGAACACCTGGCGCGCGGAGCAGGTGAACCATCTGCTGCGCGAGATCCGCCGTCAGACGCGCCAGGAGCGTCCGTCGCTCGAGCTCTCGGCGGCCGTCGGTCCCGAGCCCGATCGCGCGCTCGCGCATCACTTCCAGGACGTGCGCACGTGGGTGAGCGAGAAGCTCGTCGACGCGCTCTACCCGATGAACTACACGCACGACGCGGCGACGTTCAAGAAGCGCGTCGACCTGTGGCGCGCGTACTCGCGCGAGCTGCCCGTGGTCATGGGGCTGCGCATCGACTCGAACGACGTCGCGCTGCACCGCGAGCAGGTGTCGACGGCGCTGCGCACGTTCCGCGGCTACTCGCTCTTCGCGTTCTCGTCGCTCTTCGATTCGCCCAACGACGAGCTCGAGC
This sequence comes from Planctomycetota bacterium, assembly GCA_044228975.1. GTDB lineage: Bacteria > Planctomycetota > UBA1135 > UBA1135 > JADJNY01. The sequence goes on from JBGATX010000223.1 coordinate 7,039, forward strand.
ATCAGACCGAGGCTGCGCGCACCGAGCGTCAGACGCGGCGCACGCTGCTGCTGCCCGTGCTGCGCGAGATCGCTCGCGAGGGCGGCACGCCGGCCGCCGACTGAGACGGCACGAGCCGCGCACGTCGCGCGTCTTGGACAGGCTGAACGCGCGCGGCCACAATCGCGCGCGTGGATGCGAGCGCTCGATGCCGTCGCAGCAGGGTTCGATGGAGCTCGTGGCTCGTCGTCGGCGCGCTCGCGACCTCGCGCGCGTTCGCTGGCGCCGGTGACGAGTCGTTCGCGCGCGTCTGGCAGCGCCTCCAGCACAAGTCCGACGCCGAGCGCGCCGACGCGCTCGAAGCGTTCGTCGACGGCTGGCCCGAGGAGCGCGATCGGCGCGCGGCGCTCTCCGCGCTGCATGATGCGCTCGAAACCGGTGCTCCGCCGCTCTCGGCGCAGGAATGGTGGGACCTCGAAGGGCTCGCGCGCGGCAACGACGGTTGTCAGGAGCTCCTCACCGGCCGTCACGTCGTCCTTCTCGCGACGCACGACTTCGCCGAGAGCGCGCGCCAGCTCGATCTCGTGCGGCGTCTCGACCTCGCGTACTGCGGCTTGCACGCGCTCTTCGGCACGGATCCGGTCGCGTCGCGTCGCCACCGCATCTACGTCTTCCCCGATCCGGGCTGGTCGTCGGTGCTGCAGATCAACCGCGACGCGCTGCGCATCCGCTTGCCGTGGGAGCGGCGCGACGACGCGCGCCTGTTCGACGAGCTGTGTCACGAGTTCTCGCACGCGTTCGTCGGCGATCACCCAGCGTGGCACCTGTCGGCCGCGGGCTTCTTCGAGGGCTGGGGCGATTTCGCGCCGGTCTATTGCAGCGACTGGGTCGGCGCGATCGACGACAAGCTCGCCAACCACGCGCGCGAGCTGATGAACACGGTGCGCAATGCCGGCGAGGTCGAATACCTCTCGACGCGTCTCTCGATCGAGGATGCGGTGGGATATGCGCCGGCGGGAGCGCTCTTCGCGGAGCTCTCGCTCGCGACGCGCGACGATCGCGGCGTCGTCGACTGGCAGCCGTGGCGCCGCTTGTTCCGCGAGCGCTCCTTCCTGCCGCTCACGAGCCGCTCGTCGTGGTCGCCGCGTCTCGCGCGTGAGCTCGAATGGGCTTTCGGCAGCGAGCGCGCGTTGCCCGTCCTGCGTCGCTGGCGTTTTCCGCCGGGTGAGGTCGCGCAGGCGCTGAACGAGGACATTCCGACGCTCGTGCCTTCCGCAGCGGCGCTCGGCGAACGTTGGGCCGCGCGCGGAGAGCGCGTGTTGCGCGGCTGGCGCGTGCTCGGGCCGATCCCCGATCGCAAGCGCTGGCTGCTCGAGTTCGATCCGTTCGACGGTGCAACGATGGCGGAGGGGGCGGCGCTC
>JBGATX010000224.1:0-8687 GCA_044228975.1 Planctomycetota bacterium
CGAACCCAGGCGCGCGAGCGGCGCGAGCACGGCGCGCGCGCGGGCTCCGCTGGGGTGCACGACGACCGCGCCCGCGCGCGCGCGGCCGCGCTCGCGCCGGCGCGTGACGAACTCGTCCAGCGCCTCGTCGCGGACGCACAGGACGACTGCGTTCGAACGTGCGACCGCGGGTGCGAGCTCTCGCTCGGCGCGCGCGCCGAGCGCGCGTGCGATGCGCGCCGTCGGCGCGAAACGGCGCGACCACAACGTCACGCGCCAGCCCGCGCGCGCAAGCTCCGCCGCGAGCGCGGAACCGAGCGAGCCCGCCCCCACGATCGTCACGGAGGTCGCGCCGGATGGCGTGCGTCGCCGGACCTGGGAGCGCATGGAGCGCGAGAGTCTACGAGAAGCGCGGTGCGGGAGGTCGCGCCGCCGGCGAGAGCGTCTAGCGCTCCTCGTTCGTGTGCTCTTCCAGGTAGTCGTAGTCGAGGTCGTCGAAGCTCTGCGCCACGTAGCCTTCCTGCTTCGAGCGCTCGAACTCGGCGTAGTAGGCGCGCAGGATCTGGGTCTGCACGAAATCGCGCGCGGCCTGGTTGATCGGGTGCGAGATGTCGGCGTAGAGGCGCGGACGGCCGCGCTCGTCGAGAGCGCCGCGATCCTCGGCCAGGCGGTGACCGCAGTCGTTGCAGTAGCGCGCGCGGATGTGGTTCTTCGCGGCACAGGCCGGGCAGCGGTCGCAAAGCTTGCGGCTGGGCATGGCGACGAAGAGCCCGCGACCGCCTTCGATGATCTTGATGTCCCGAATGACCAGGCAATCGTCCAGCGTGATGCTGGCGAAGGCACGCAGCTTGTCCCGCTGGCTCTGGAGCAGCTTGATGCGGATCTCGGTGATGTTCATCGCGGGGCCGGGCGGGTGTGGGGCCTCCCAGGCTCGCTCGACGCATCCGAGCAGACGCGCAGGCGCGGTTCAACTCCGCTCGAGTTTTGCGGCGTGACCTCTCGGAAAGAGGACCCAGCTCGCGCGCAGGCCGAGAGCCCGGCGTCCGGCCTCCTCGTTCACGCGTTCCAACGCACGCCGCGCGTCGGGCTCGCGATCGAAGAGGGCGAAGAAGGCCGAGCCGCTGCCCGAAAGACGCACGTCGTCGAGTTCGAGGTCCCGGAAGAGGTCGCGCCAGCGCACGAGCTCGGGCTCCACCTTCATGGCTGCGGCTTCGAGATCGTTGAAGAGGTGTTCTCGCTCGACGATCGCGTGGCGCCAGCTCGCGGAGTGTGCGGAAGGCGCACGCGCGCCGGCGCGAGCCGCGGCGACTGCCCGATAGACCTCCGGCGTCGGACAACGCGCCGCCGGCACCCAGAGAGCGAGGTGCCAGTCGGGAACGGTGCCAGCGATCTCGAGGACGCGCTCGCCGCGGCCGCCGCAACGCGCGAGGCCCGGTCCCCGCGCGGCGAAGAACGCGCAATCGGAACCGAGGCTCGCGAGCAGCGCCTGCCGTGTCGCCACGCCGAGGTCGAAGTCGAGCGCTCGCTCGAGCGCCAGGACCGTCGCAGCGGCATCCGAACTCGCTCCTCCGAGGCCGGACTGGCTGGGGATGTGCTTCTCGAGGCGCAGGAGCCATCCGGGGCTCCGCTCCGGCGCTCCCGAGGCTCGCGCACTGTCGAGCACGTCGCTCGCGGCGCGCCAGACGAGGTTGGTCGCGTCGGCGCGCACGTCGGACGACGCCGCCGGACCGGAGATCTCGAGCGCCAGTCCCGGTTCGCCGCGCGGCTCGACCTCGATCCTGTCGCACAGCGACAGCGCGAGCATCCACGTGTCGAGCTCGTGATAGCCGTCGGCGCGCCGGCCGAGGACGGCGAGCGTCAGGTTGACCTTCGCCGGGGCGCTGGCGCGCACGAGCGAGCTCATCGCTCGCTCGCGACCTCGGCTCGAGGTTCGTCCAGGCGCATGTTGTCGATCAGTCTCACGCTTCCGAGGCGTGCCGCGACGAGCGCGACGGCGCGCTCGAGCGCGTGCGTCGGAGCGTCGCGCGTCCAGCGCTCGGGGTCGCGCACCTGCGCGTACTCCAGCCGCGCGGGACTGCCCTCGAAGCACGCCTGCATGCCTGCGGAGAGAGCCCGAGGAGAGCGTTCACCGCGCTGCCAGGCCTCGTGCGCGGCGCGCAGACTCGAGTACAGGACCAAGGCTTGTCGGCGCTCGTCGGGCGTGAGCAGCTCGTTGCGCGACGAGCGCGCGAGTCCCGAAGGCTCGCGCTCCGTCTCGCACACGACGATCCGCGGACCGCCGAGGCGCCGCACGAGATCGCGCACGACGAGCGTCTGCTGGTAGTCCTTGGCGCCGAAGTACGCGCGCGTCGGACGCACGACGTCGAAGAGCCGCGCGACGATCGTCGCCACGCCGCGGAAGTGCCCCGGCCGCAGATCGCCTTCGAGGCCCAGCGCCGGCTCGCCCGGATCGCGCCAGGCGCGCTCGACGAGTTCGCCGCGCTCGTCGATCTCGCCGGGAAAGAAGCTCGCGAGCGTCCCGGTGAAGACCATCGACGCGCCCGCGCCGTCGAGCAGCTTCACGTCGGCGTCGAAATCGCGCGGGTAGCGCTCGAAGTCGCGCTTCTCGTTGAACTGCAGCGGGTTGACGAACACGCTCACGCACGCCGCTTCGTTCTCGCGCCGCGCACGGCGCACGAGCGCGAGATGGCCGTCGTGCAGCGCGCCCATCGTCGGCACGAAACCGAGCGACCGGCCGCTCGCCACCTGTTCGCGACACCAGCGCGCCGCCTCCTGCGGCGCCCGCGGATCGTCGAGCCGGACGATCATGCGCGCGAGCGCTCCGGGTCGGGGGTGCGCGCGCGCAGCCGGCGCAGGCACTCGGCGGCGCTCGCTCGCGCGCCCGGGATGAGGAGCTCCGGCGCGATCTCGCTCAACGGCTGGAGCACGAACTCGCGCTCGCACGCCGCCGGGTGCGGGACGCACAGTCCCGGCTCGTCGATGTGCTCGTCGCCGTAGACGAGCAGATCGAGATCGAGCGATGCGCGGCAGATTGCGTTGACCAGCCACGCGCCGTCGTCCGGCGCGCACTTCGATCGAGAGCAGGGCCTCGAGCAGCGCGCGCGCCGAGAGCTGCGTCTCGACGAGCACGGCGCCGTTCAGGAAGCGGCCCTGGTCGGCGGGTCCCCCACCGGATCGGTCTCGATCAGGTCGAACGCGCGAGGACGCGCGTCGCCGCGATGCGCGCGAGCTCGCGCAGCGCAGAGGCGAGGTGCTCCTCGCGCACTCCGACGTTGCATCGCGGCGAGAACCATCGTTTGCTCCTCCGTCGGGCTCATTTCGTGGTCCTGGTTTCACCCGGCGTAGGCCGGCGGTCCGGGCACCGGCGGCTGCGTGCCCTTTCGGCGCCGCAGCAACGCGCGCACGATGCCGAGGGTCACGTAGACATGGAAGTGGCAGAACACCGAGAGCACCGGCGCCACGAAGAGCAGAAAGAGCGCCACGACGAGCGAAACGAGCGTCACGAACTGTCCGCGGCCGGTCAGCGCCGAGAACATGTGCACGTAGCGCACCCGGCTGACCATGAGCAGGCCGCAGACGGGCAGGCAGACCCCGATCACGGCGAGCATCCAGCCCAGGAACGGACTCTGGTCGATTTGAGGAAAGAGGCGCAGAAGCGCGCCGAGCGGCGTGCGCGTGCCGTCGGAGAACTCGAGGTCGGGATGCTTCAGCGACAGGTACATGAGGATCGACGCCGCCACGGTCCCCGCGGCCGCGGGTGACGGCAACCCTTTGAAATGGCGGTGGGCGGCCTCGTCGGGCTCCGTCTCCAGGTTGAAGCGCGCCAAACGCAGGATGGCCATCGTGCTGAAGACCGCCGCGGCCACGAAGTTGACCCGGGCGTTGATCGGGAAGCCCTCGTGCTCGAGCAGCACCTTCGCGATCACGGCCGGCGCCACCCCGAAGGTGAGCATGTCGGAGAAGGAATCGAGCTGCGCCCCGAAGGCCGAAGCTCCCCCGACCATGCGCGCGACCTTGCCGTCGACGGCGTCGAAGACCATGCCGAGGAAGATCAGCCAGGCGGCCGTCTCCATCTTCGTGTGGAAGGAGTGCTCCGCCCCGGGCGCCAGCGCGTCGATCGCCTTGCAGATCGCCAGCAGTCCGCAGAACGCGTTCGCCAGCGTCAGCAGGTTGGGCAGGAGATGGACCTTGCGCACGCGAGAGTCATCCGCATCGCCGGGCGACGGACGGGCATCAAGCTACCCGAATTCGGCGCGCGCCCTAGCGGATCGCGCTGCGCGCCGCGGAGGGGCGCAGGCGCTGGAGCGCCGTTCTCGCGCTCGGTTTCGACGCCAGTCGGGCCGGAGCGGGCATGCGGCTCGCGGGCTTCGCTCGCGGGCGAATCCGCGTGCCGAAGAGGTGCGAAGACCCTACCAGTCGATGCGCACGGCGTTGCTCACGTTGAAGGTCGCGCTCGTGCAGTAGTTCGCGGCGTTGCGGTAGTAGGTCTGGTAGAAGCCGCTCACGCCGCTGCCCGGCGGCGTCTGCCCGCGCACCGACACGGGCGCGTCGCCGCTCCCGGGATACTGCGATGCACCCGCGACGCCGGCGCGGATGCCCAGGCGCAGCAGCGCTCCGTCGATGCAACGCAAGCCATCGCCGAAGACGATCCCGTTCGGCGCGGCGAGGCTGCCCTTGAGGTAGATCGACGTCGCGGTGAGCGGCATGTCGGTCGTCGTCAACACGATCGTGTCGGGCTGCGTCTGTCCGCTGCGCACGAGGAGGGCACCGTCGGGATCCGCCGAGCTCCTGCATCCGTGTCCGACGCTTCCGACGTTGCCGCACGGACACGGCACGAAGAGCAGCGGATCGAGCGCGTCTCCGGTGCAGAACGACACGGGCACGGCAGGGAATCCGCCGAGGAGGTACCACTCCATCGCCGACGGGTCGGTGTGGCACATCGCGAGCAGTCGATTCGCGACCTTGAGCGCGCCCGAGAGGCTCGGATGCGTGCCATCGGCCAGCAGGAAGTCCGCGCACTCCCACGTCAGCCCGTCGCTGCGCGGAATCAGCCCGTCGGCCCACAGGTACGGCCCCCACGCAAGCACCGGAGCCTCGACCGTCCCGAGCAGCGGATCGAAGTTGAGCGCGGGCGAGCCCGTGATCTGCTCCTCGATCGCCCACTTGACCGCGAAGCCGCCTTGGTAGGCGTAAGGCTCGGGGTTCACCGGCACGGACGCGTAGCCGGCGTAGATGCGCGAGCTCAGGTACGCGAGCTTCAGGTTCGGAAAACGGTCGTGGAGGATCTGCGCGATCGCGATCAAATCGTCGCGCAGGTGCAGGGCTTCGGTCGGGAACGGAGCGCTCGGCAGCTGGTGCGCCTCCTTGATCCACGCGACCTGCACTTGCGCGTTCGTCGCGCCCGCGGCCGCGATTTCGGCATCGACGAGCGGCCAGTACGCCGACGTGCTCGTGTTGACGGTATCGGCGGACCAGCCCGGGATCGCGCCGTTCACGAGTTGCACGCGCGGATCGCGCAAGGGATCGACAGCGGCGAGCGGCATGAACTCGTCCCACTCGTTGTGCGTGTTCGACATGCCGATCGAGAGGAACACGATGCGGCCTCCGACGGGATCGGGAGCGCCCGCGGCATCGAGCGGCACGACGCTCGTCGCCGCGGTCATGACATGCGCACCGTGCGCGGGAGGCATCGCATTCGTTCCGCCGGGATAGAGACCACCCTGGAAGCCCGCGTAGGTCCCCGTACCCAGGTCGTCGATCGGCGTGAGACCGACCGAGGTCACGCCGCACATCGCCTGCGCATGCGCGAGCGCAAGCAGTGCGAACGGACCGACGACGATGGCGAGCGGACGCGTGGCGAGCATGGGGACCTCCGAGTCGGTGCTGCGCCCACGATTCTAGCCGTGAGCGTCCGGACTCGCGGTGGCGGCGGGTGCCGACTCGCGAGGCGAGTTCCGAGCTCCCGAAGGCTCCAACGGCTGCGCGATGTCGCCCTCCGGCCCATTCCGCCGCCGTTGCGGCGGCAGTACGATCCCCCGTCCGAATGAGCGCCATCGTCCACATCCATGGTCGCGAGATCCTCGACTCGCGCGGCAATCCCACGGTCGAGGTCGACGTCCTCCTGGAGAGCGGCGCCGAGGGCCGCGCCAGCGTGCCTTCGGGCGCCAGCACCGGGGCCTACGAAGCGTGCGAGCTGCGCGACGGCGGCCCGCGCTACGGCGGGAAGGGCGTCACGAAGGCGGTGGCCAACGTCAACGGCGAGCTCTCGCGCGAGCTCGTCGGCTTCGACGCGCTCGACCAGTCGGGCCTCGACCGCACGATGGTCAAGCTCGACGGAACACCGAACAAGAAGCGCCTGGGAGCCAATGCGATCCTCGGCGTGTCGCTCGCGACGGCCAAGGCCGCCGCGGAAGAGACCGGACTGCCGCTCTACCGCTACATCGGCGGCACCGCGGCGTCGCTCCTGCCCGTGCCGATGATGAACATCCTCAACGGCGGCGCGCACGCGGACAACAACGTCGACATCCAGGAGTTCATGGTCATGCCCTTCGGAGCGACGAGCTTCGCCGAAGGTCTGCGCATGGGCACCGAGGTCTTCCACGCGCTGCGCAAGGTTTGCAAGGAAAAGGGCCTGAACACCGCCGTCGGCGACGAAGGCGGCATCGCTCCGAACCTCGCCTCGAACGAGGAAGCGATCACGCTGATCCTCTCGGCGGTCGAGAAGTGCGGCCTCAAGCCGGGCAAGGACATCCGGCTCGCGCTCGACGCCGCCGCGTCGGAGTTCCACGAAAAGGGCCGTTACACGATCGACGGCAAGAGCCACGGCTCGAAGGAGCTCGTCGCCTGGTACGTGAGCCTGTGCGAGCGCTACCCGATCTTCTCGATCGAGGACGGTCTCGATCAGGACGACTGGGAAGGCTGGCAGGCCTTGACCTCCGCGACCAAGGGACGCGTGCAGATCGTCGGCGACGACCTCTTCGTGACGAACGTCGATCGACTGCGCCAGGGCATCGAAAAACACGCCGCCAACGCGGTCTTGATCAAGGTCAATCAGATCGGCACGCTCAGCGAGACCCTGGCGACGATCGGCATGGCGCACACCCACGGATACCGCTGCGTTTCGAGCCACCGTTCCGGCGAAACGGAGGACACGACGATCGCCGATCTGGCGGTCGCGACGAACTGCGGCCAGATCAAGACGGGCGCTCCCTGCCGCACGGATCGCGTGGCGAAGTACAACCGCCTCTTGCGCATCGAAGAGGAGCTCGGCGCGGAGGCGCGCTACGGCGCGCAAGGCCTCTGATCCATGACGCCGCCGCGATTGACCGTCGACTCCGAGGCCGAGCCTCTCGACCCGCGCGAGGCGCAGGCGGAGTTCGTGGTCCAGAGCACCGACCTGTCGGCGGGCGCCGAGCTTGCGCCGCCACCGCCGGTCGGGGCCTCGCGCTGGAAGCAGATCGGCTCCCGAGTCGTGTACTGGTGCCCGGTGCTCGTGCCGATGGTGCTCTTCGCGCAGATCTCCTTCCTCGGCCTGCGGCCTGCGTTGTGCGAGAGCCGCCGCCTGGCGGCCGCGGAGACGACGCTGCACGCGCGCCACGACCGCGATGTGCAGCTCGCGGTCGAGATCTTCGCCCACTGGCGCGCGCGCCAGGATCCGATCTTCCTCGAGCGTCAGCGCCGGCTGCGCGAGCGAGCGCCGCTCGTCGCCGAGCGCCGGTAGGCGCGCGAGCGCGAGGTCGCTCGTGAAGCGTCGCAGCGATTCGATCTCGCGCGCGCTGATCGCGCGCGCCCGACACGCGAGCTTCGTCGCCTTCGCGGGTGCGTGCTCCGCGCTCGCCGCGCCCGCGCAGGAGAAGTCCGAGCTCGCGAGACCGCCGCTCGAGCTCTTCGACGAGCGTCCGTTCGAGAACGACAGCTTCGTGCCCGTCTCGCGCGCGGCGGAAGAGGCCCTCGCGCGCGGCGATCGCGTTTGGATCGAGATTTCCCGTGCGAATCCGTCGGCAGAGCTGCCGGCCGAGACGCTCGACCGCTGGCGCGAGGCGCTCGCGCTGAGCGCCCCGGGCGAGCTCGTGCGCGCCGCGCTCGGTGACGCGCGCGACGAGAAGCTCCCCTGGCCGCCCGATCCGCGCGGCGAGCGCGAGCACCGCTACGTGGGCGTCGAGCGCGCGCTCGTCGAGCGATTCCTCGCCACGGCGCCGTTGCAGGATGTCCCCGCGCCCGCGGGTTCGAAGGAGGCGCCGACACGCATGCGCGCGCCGCCGCTCGCGGCGTACGAAGCCTGGCGCAAGCGCTTCGACGCGCTCGCCGAGGTCGCAGCGCGCGAGGCAGGCGGCGACGAGCGCGCGCTCGAGAAGCTCGCGCGCGAGTTCCCTTGGACGCGCGCCGCCGCGCAGGCGGAGCTGATGCTCTCGGATCTCGCCTTCGAGCGCGGAAGTGGCGCCGCCGCCGACGAACGCTTGCGACGCGCGTGGGCGCAGCTCGCCGACCGGGATGGCGCGGACGCCGACCTCCTGCGAGCCGCGCTCGAGGCGCGCCGTGGAGCGTACACGGCTCCGACCCACCCTTCCGATTCAAGCGCGTTCCGAGCGCGGCGCAGGCTCGAAGCGTCGACACGCTACCCGCTCGAAGCCTGGTCGAGCGGCGTGCGGCACGTCGAGCGCACGCGCGTGTACGCGGGCATCGCACGCTCGAGCGACGGCAGCGTCGTG
>JBGATX010000011.1:0-62413 GCA_044228975.1 Planctomycetota bacterium
TTCCTCGACGGCGCACCTTCGATCGGCGCCGATGTGATCCAGGTCACGATCGGCGACGACGGCACGGTCTCGACGCAGGTCTCCGAAGGCTCGGCGCCGACCACCGCGGGAACGATTCCCGTGTTCCGCTTCCCCAACCCCGGCGGACTGAAGGCGCAGGGCGGGAACCTCTACACCGAGACGCCCGCATCGGGTGCCGCGACGCAGAGCGCCGCGGGCTTGAACGGTACGGGCGTGATCAAGCAGGGCTATCGCGAGCGCTCGAACGTCGAAGTCGTCGACGAGCTCGTCGCGCTGATCCTCGCGCAGCGCAACTACGAAGTGAACAGCCGCGCGATCCGCGCCAGCGACGAGATGCTCCAGCAAGTGAACACGATGCTGCGCTGAGCGCGGCGTCCGAGGAAATCATGCTCCACAACCTCATCCTTCTGCTCGGCGGCGCATCGATCGTGCTCGCGGACGACGCGCAGGTGCGCGGCACGGAGCTCGAGCTCGGCCGCGTCGCGCAGGTGCGCTGCGACGATGCGGCGCTCGCCGCGCGGCTCGAGCATTTCTCGCTCGGCTGGACGCCCGCGCCGCGCTACTCGCGCCTGCTGCAACGCTGGGAGCTCGAGCGCGACTTGAAGAACGCCTTCCCCGATGTCGAGTTCACCGTCAGCGGCTCCGAGCGCTGCCGCGTCGCGCCGCAGACGGAAGTCGTGCGCGGCGAAGCGCTCCTGCAGAAGGCGAAGCGCGAGCTCGAGACGCTCTTCCAGGGCCGCGACGCGCGCCTGCGTCCCGACACGAACGTGATCGACATCGAAGTGCCCGCGGCGACGACGGGAATGGAGCTGCGCGCCGCGCTGCAACGCCGCGAGCTGCGCGGCGGCGCGTGGAGCGTGCCGGTGCAGATCTGGATCGACGGCGGCGTCTATCAGACGGCGTGGATCGGCATGAACGTGGAGCTGTGGGCCGACGTGCCCGTACTCGTGCGCGACGTCGCGCGCGGTGAGCTGCTCGCGCCCGAGATGGTCGAGTCGCGCCACGTGCAGCTCGACGCGAGCAACTCTCTCGGCGGGCCCGCCAGTCCTCTCGTCGGCGACGCGCTCGCGGGCGCCGTCGCGAACCGCGACCTCGCGCGGGGAACGGTCGTCACCGACCAGGACGTGCGGCGCGCGCGCATGGTCTCGCGCGGCGAGGTCGTGACGATCGAGGTCCACAAGGGAGCCGTCGTCGCGCGCGCGACCTTCACCTGCCAGCAGGACGGCGCGCTGGGCGACAAGGTCAAGGTCGTCAACGCCGACAAGTCGCGCGAGCTCACGGTCGAAGTCTGCGGACGCGCGACCTGCCGCATCACCCTCTGAATCACAACGCGAGCCTCTCATGAACAAGTACTGGCGCTTCTCGATCCTCGTGCTCGTCGCGATCGCGTGCTCGCTCGTCGCGCGCGCGACGCAGCTCCCGCAGTCGCGGCCGGGCTCGATCTACGACCCCAACGGCGGCCCGTTCGGTCTCGTGTCGAACAAGACGGCCTCGCGGCCCGGCGACCTGCTCACGATCGACATCAGCGAGAACCAGGACCTCAAGAACGAGGAATCCTCCGACTTGAAGCGCGAGACGAGCTTGAAGGCCGAGCTCGCGAACTTCGACATCAAGCCCAACGCGTTCAGCGTGCTGCCCGGCGTCGACGGCTCGTCGACGGACTCGCTCAAGGGCACGGCCAACTACTCGAAGAAGGGCCGCTTCACGGCGCGCGTCACGGCGGTCGTCGTCGACGTGCTGCCCAACGGCAACCTGGTCGTGCAGGGCCGGCGCGAGATCAAGATCGACCAGGAGACGAAGCTGATCGAGTTCAGCGGCATCGTGCGACGCTGGGACGTCGCGGCCGACAACAGCGTCGCCTCGGAGATGGTCGCCGAAGCGAAGGTCGTCTACCGCGGCAAGGGACCGCTGACGGAGCAGACGACGCGCCGCGGCCTGGGCAAGTGGCTGCACGACGCCTTCCTGTGGATCTGGCCTTTCTGAGCGCTGAATTCGCTCCTCCACCACGTCCACGCACACGGAGACACTTTCGATGCTCGCACTCACGCTCTTCCTCCTCGCGCAAGGCGCGCTGCCGCAAGATCCAGAGGCGCGCGATCCGAGCGCGCCCGACCTGCGCGTGATCACCGGCGGCATCGAAGCGCCGCGTCAGCCCGAGCAAGGATCGACCTCGACGATCACGCAGTCGCCGCGCGGCGAGCCGCACGGCTCGCGCACGACGCTCTCGCGTCCGCTCCTGCCGATCGGCAGCGTCGTCAGCATCCGCGGGCAGGAGGACAACACCGTGATGGGTGTGGGCCTCGTGACCGGCCTCGCCGCGACGGGCGATTCGATCGAAGCGGCGCGGCGCCTGCTCGCGAACCTGCTGCTCACGCGCAACATCAAGGTCGATCTGCAGCAGATCAGCTCGAAGAACATCGCCGTCGTGCTCGTCGAGGCGTCGCTGCCCGCGGGCATCAAGCCCGGACAGCACATCGATGTCACGGTCTCGGCGATCGGCGATTCGACCAGCCTGCAAGGCGGATCGCTGTCGTTCACGGAGCTCACCGACGTCACCGGTCGCACGGTGTACGCGACCGCGTCGGGCCCGGTGACGATCGGCGGCTTCTCCGCCGAAGGCCAGGGCGCGTCGGCGAAGAAGAACCACACGACCGTCGGCACGCTGCCCTTGGGCGGCAAGTGCGAGCGCGAAGTGCCGACGCGTCTGGCGAGCGAGCACGGCTTCGTCTACCTCGACCTGCGCTCGGGGCAGGAGTCGCTCTCGAACATCGTGCGCGTCGTCGACGCGGTCAACACGCTCTTCCCCAAGGCAGCCGAAGCGCTGCCCGACGGCCGCACGATCAAGGTCACGGTGCCCGAGGACCTGCCCGAGACGCAGCACGTCGCCTACGTCAACGCGATCCTGCGACGCGAGATCGAGTCCGACGACATGGCGCGCGTCATCGTCAACGAGCGCACGGGCGTGATCGTCATGGGCGGCAACGTGCGCCTGCGCCCCGGCGCGATCGCGCAGGGGAGCTTGACCGTCACGATCGCCGAGTCGCCGCAGGTGAGCCAGCCCGGCCCGCTCTCCAACGGCCAGACGAAGACGGTTCCGCGCACGGATCTCAACGTGAACGAGGAGAACAAGGCGCTCGTGCTCGTGCCCGGAGCCGCGTCGCTGCAGGAGGTCGTCGACGTGCTCAACGTCCTCGGCACGACGCCGCGCGACATGATCAGCATCCTGCAGGCGATGCAGCAGGGCGGGATGCTCGTGGCCGAGATCCGGAGGATGTGATGGACTCGAGCTCCGTACTCGACCTGGGCGCCGGCATCCAGGCGCGCGCGATCCTGCAGCAATCGCAGGCGAACAGCGTCGAATCGTTGCGCGACGCGAGCGCGAACGAAGCGCCCGCCGTGGCGGCGAAGAAGTTCGAGTCGCTGCTCGCGACGCAGCTCGTGAAGGAGATGCGCCGCTCGCTCGGCGACGGCTTCTTCGGCGAAGGCCCGCAGGCCGACGTCTATTCCGGCTGGCTCGATCAGTTCCTGGGCGAAGCGCTGGCGCGCGACGGCGGCCTGCATCTCGCCGACGGCGTGCGGCGCAGCCTCGAGAGCAAGCAGGCGGCGGCGGATGCAGCCGATGCCGTCCGGCTCGCGGGCGCCGACGCGGAAAACCCTGCCGGCGAAGACTCGCCGGTCAAGTCGGGCGCGCAAGCACCGATGATCACCAAGGCGGCGCAAGGCAGCGCGGCCGAGCTCACGAAGGCGGCGCACGCGGCGATGCCGCGAGAGGAGACGCGATGAAGATCGTTCCGCAGTCGCAGCCGATCCAGAGCAGCCTGAACGCGCTCGAGGCCTGGGTGCAAGAGGAACTCTCCGCGCGCCGGCGCATGCTCGCGCTGCTCGACGCGCAGGAGTCGGCCGTCAAGCGCAACCACGGCGGCGAGATCGTCGACAACCTGCGCGTGCTCGACGTCGAGCTCACACAGCAGGCGCAACGCGACGAGCGCCGCGCGCGGCTCTTCGACACGCTCGCCGTGCACTGGGGCCTCGCGGCGGAGACGCTCACGCTCTCCAGCATCTGCGAGCGCGCCGGAGCGAGCGCCGAACGCCTCGCGCGCCTGCGCGACGAGCTCGCCGAATCGACGCGCCAGGTCGTGCGCCGCAACCGGCGGCTATCGGCGCTGCTCAACGCGCATCAGAAGGTGATCGAGGAGCTCCTGTGCGCGCTCGTCGCGATCCACGGCGGTGACGCGCGCACGCGCGCCGGCGCGCTGGTCGACGCCCAAGGCTGAACCAGAGAGCGCAATCATGGCATCCGTATCGCTCAACATCGGTCTAAAGGCGCTGCTCACGTCGCAGGCGGCGCTCGACACCGTCGGCCACAACGTCTCGAACGCGAACACGCCCGGCTACTCGCGCCAGAGCCTGCTCATCTCGGCCTCGCCGAGCCTGCTGTTGCGCGGACTCAACATCGGCAACGGCGTGCAGGGCGACGTCGTGCTGCGCACGGCCGACGATCTGCTCACGCGCCGTCTCGTCGGCCAGGCGTCGTCGATCCAGCAGCTCGAGACGCGCCTGAACGGCATGACGCAGGTCGAGTCGCTGCTCGGCGAGCCGGGCGAGCGCGGTCTCAACGCGTTGATGCAGTCCTTCTTCTCGAGCTTGTCGTCGCTCGCGGCGAGCCCCGAGGACGTCGTCTTGCGCACGGGCCTCGTGCAGTCGACGCAGAGCCTGACCTCGCGTTTCCAGGAGCTCGCGAACTCGCTCGCCACGGTGCGCGGCGACAGCGCGCGCCAGGTGGAAGCGCAGGTCGATCGCGTGAACACGCTCTCGGACCAGATCTCGAAGCTCAACGCCGAGATCGGCGGCTTCGAAGGCACCGGCGCGCCGGCGAACGACCTGCGCGACCAGCGCGACGAGGCGCTGCGCCAGCTCGGCGAGCTGATGAACATCAGCTACAGCGAGAACCCCGGCGGCACGGTGACCGTGCTCGCGAGCGGCGCCGTGCTCGTCGGCTCGGGCCGCGCCTACGCGATGGACGCGCTCGTGCGCAACGACGGCTCGGTGTCGGTGCGCGTCGAAGGCAATCCCAACCCGATCACGATCAAGGGCGGCACGATCGGCGGTCTCGTGCAGCTCAGCCAGGATTTCATCCCCGGTCTGCGCTCGCGCTTCAACGATCTCGCCAAGAGCATGATCCTGGAGCTGAACCGCGCGCACAGCACGGGCATCCCCGCTGGCGGCGCGTTCCGCACTCTCACGGGCGCCTACGCCGTGCAGGACAGCAACTCCGACGGCCAGGTCACCGACGAGCTGCTCTCGCGAGCCGGCTTGCCGATCGATCCGACGAGCGGCGCGCTCTACGTCAACGTCTCGGACGAGGCGACGGGCGAGTTCACGACGCAGCGCATCGACATCGACGCGAACGCGACGACGGTCGGCGACGTGATCGACGGGCTCAACTCCGTGCCGCACCTCTCGGCGACGCTCGACAGCTTCGGCCGCCTGCAGATCGCGGCCGACGACGGGTTCCGATTCGACTTCAGCCGGCGCGTGAATCCGCATCCCGACGTGGGCTCGACCTTCGGCGGCGGCTTCGCGTCGCTCGGCGCGGGTTCCGACGGCCCGTACAACCTCTCGAGCGGCGACACGCTCGCCGTCGCCGGTCCCGGCGGCGCGTTCACGGTCACCTTCAACGGCAGCGATTTCGACGACATCTCGCAGGCGACCGCGGACGAGATCGCGAACGTCATCAATGCCGATCCGAACGTCTCGACGAGCGGCATGCGCGCGGTCGTGTCGGGCGAGCGCGTGTTCCTGCAATCGCTCACGAACGGCGCGAGCTCGAGCTTCACGCTCAGCGGCGGCACGGCGCTCGGCGCGCTCGGCTGGACGCCCGCGACGACGGTCAACGGACAAGCGCACTCGGTCGGCGTCGCGATCACGGGCCGCTACACGGGCGCGACGAACGAGAGCTACACCTTCGTGCCCTCGGCGAACGGCACGATCGGCACGACGCCGGGGCTCTCGGTGCAGGTGCTCGATTCGACCGGCCGCCAGGTCGCTTCGCTCGACGTCGGCGCGAACTACCAGCCCGGTACGGCGCTCGAGCTCCCGAACGGTCTCTCGATCAGCTTCGGCCTGGGCGATCTCTCGGTCGCCGATCACGACCAGTTCACGGTCGAGACGCTCGCCGACTCCGACACGGCCGACGTGCTCGTCGCGTTCGGCGTCAACGCGTTCCTGACCGGCACGGACGCCTCCGACATCGCGCTGCGGCGCGACATCGAGCAGGACTCGAACCCGATCGCCTCCTCGATGACGGGCGCGGAAGGCGACAACACGATTCTCAACGAGGTGCTGGCCACGCAGCGCGCGACGATCGCCGCGCTCGGGGACAAGAGCCTCGGCGAGTACTACGGCGACATCATCGGCGGCGTCGGCTTCGACATCGACGTCGCGCGCAACGCGCAGGCCGTCGAGCAGTCCGTGCAGGAGAGCCTCAATGCACGCCGCGCGCAGATCGCGGGCGTCAGCGTCGATGAGGAGCTCGTGAACATGATCCAGTACCAGCAGGCCTACGGCACGGCGGCGCAGTACATCCAGACCGTGAACCGCACCTACGACGACCTGCTCAACATCCTGTGACGCCATGACGCTCCGACCCACACAAGCGACGAGCTACGACAACGTGCGTCGCGGGCTCTACCTCAACTTCTTCCAGCTCATCCGCGCGCAGGAGCAGGTCGCCTCGAACAAGCGCATCCTGCGGCCCTCCGACGATCCGGTCGGCACGTCGACCTCGCTGGCGATCTCGCGCCAGATCGGCGAGGTCGATCGCTACCGCGCCGCGGTCGGCACGTCGAAGCCGCTGATCGACGCCGGCATCGCCGCGCTCGACGAAGCGGGCACGCTCTACTCCGAAGCGCGAGAGCTCGTGATCCAGGGCTTGAACGGCACGTTGAACTCGACCGACCGCCAGGCGCTGGCGCAGCAGATCGAGCTGCTCGAGGCGCGCCTGGTCGAGATCGGCAACTCGAAGCTCGGCGAGCGCTACCTCTTCGGCGGCACCGAGTCGAGCTCCGCGCCTTTCGAGCAGACCGAGGTCAACGGCCAGCCGACCGTCGTCTACCGCGGCGACCACGCGGCGCGCTCCGTCTCGATCGGCGTCGGCGTCGACCTGCCCGTCAACGTCGCCGGCGACGAGATCTTCGCTCGCTTCGAAGCCGCGGGAGCGGTGTACGCGGGCTTGACCGGAGTTCGTCCGGGCACGACCGGCGACGAAGGCACCGGCAATCGCTACCTCACCGTGCGGCACGACGCGACGAGCGGCGTGCTCGGCGGCGGCCTTGCATTCGTGAACGGAGGAGCGGACGACACGATCGTCGGTTCGCGCGCGCTCGTGCTCGATTCGGCGGCGCGCAGCGTGCGCCTGGGCAACGGGCCCTCCGTGTTGCTGCCCGCGAGCGGCACCACCGACATGGACGACGTGACCCTGACCGACGAACACGGCGCCGCCCTCCACCTCGACCTCAGCGCGTGGGACGGGACCGACGTCTCGACGACGCTCGGCGGCTCGGCCTCGATCTCGCTCGACGGCACGAACTTCACGCCGATCACGCTGACCGAGACCGATCTCGAGCTCGTCGACGCGACGACCGACACGACGGTGCACGTCAATACGACCGGCATCCAGCGCGCGGGCACGGAACTGCTCACCTTCCGCGGCACGGTGAACGCGTTCGACGCGCTGCAAGGCATCGCCGACGACCTGCGCAACATCCACGGTCTCGACACGGCCGCGCTGCAACAACGCCTCTCGACTCGCTTGTCGGAGTTCGATCGCAACTACGACAACATGCAGATCGCGCAAGGCTCGCTCGGCGCGCGCAGCCAGCGCTTGACCGCGACCGACAGTCGCCTCGGCGACTTCAACGTCAGCCTGCAAGGGCTGCGCTCCAACGTGGAGGACGCCGACATCACGTCGGTGATCCTCGACATGACGAAGGCCGAGCAGACGCTCCAGCTCGCGCAGGCGACGGGCGCTCGGTTGCTCCAGAACACGCTCCTGAACTACCTCCAGTGAAGCCATGGTCGATCCCACGCAATCCACACGCGGCCTCGCCGCCGTCGACGGCATCTCCCCGGCGCTGCCCTCATCGAAGGGCGCGTCGAACGTCGCGAGCTCGAGCGGCGCCGACTTCCAGTTCCGCGGGCTGCTCGAACGGCTCGAGAACGACGCGCGGCGTCTGCACGAGCAATCGACCGACGTGAAGGACTCCAAGGAGCTCGCGGGAGCGCTCGACAAGGCGCAGGCGTCGTTGCAGGACGCGCTCACGCTCAGCGATCGACTGCTCGAGGCCTACCGCGCGGCGATGCTGCGCGCCGGCGACACGTCGGACGAGCCGAGCGCGCGACACGCGAGCGGCACGACCGACGCGCAAGGCCGCAAGGCGATCGAGTTCACGAGCCGCAAGACGGGAGGCGGTTCGGGCGCGAGCGCGGTGCCGCGATGAAAGCCGCGCTGCGCAAGCACGACGACAAGGCGCGCACGCTGATGCAGAACGTGCTGCGCGACGGCGGAGATCTCTCGAGCGAGTACCCGACGATCTTCGGCGAGCACGCGACCGGCTCGACAGTGTGCATCGAAGAGGGTGGCGAGCTCCACGCGGCCTGCGCCGTGCTCCCGCGCGACCTGCTCACGCCGCACGCGCGTTTGCGCGCCGGCTTGATCGGCTCGGTCGTGACGCATTCCGACCACCGCAATCGAGGCCTGGGCACTCGCCTCGTCGCCGCGGCCGAGGACGCGCTGCGCGACGCGGGTTGCGCCGTCGCCTTGCTGTGGGCGGACGAACGCGGCTTCTATGCGCACCGCGGTTGGCGCGAGATCGGCTCGGAGCGCGATTTCATCGTCACGGGCGACGTCGTCGGCGAGTTGCCCGCGACCGAAGCCGTGCGCGCGCGGCGCACGTCGGATGCGGACGCGATCCACGAGCTCTACCTGCGCCACGAACAGCGCGTCGACCGCACGGCGCTCGAGACACGCGCGTTGATCGAGTGCCCGGGGATGCAGGTGCTCGTGAGCGACATCGACGGTCGCGTGAGCGCCTACGCGTGCCTCGGCCGCGGCAGAGATCTTTCGAACGTGATCCACGAATGGGGCGGAGACGTCGGCGACGTGCTCGGCCTGATCCGCGCGCACTTCGAGGCGTGCTGCACGGAGGGCGAGAACGACTCGCTCTTCGTCATGGCGCCCGGGGCGTACGGCGAACTGCACGCGAAACTCGCGCTCGCCGGTGTCGCGTCGTCGGTGGGCGTGCTCGCGATGGGTCGAGTCCTCGACGCCGACGCGCTCGCGAGCCAGATCGCCGACCTGCTCGGCCCGCGCGGCGTCGTGCGCGCACGCGCGTCGAGCCTGCACGAAGGCGAATTTGAATTCAGCGGCCCGCGCGGACAGGTGATCCTCGCCGAAGACCAGCTCCTCGACGTCCTGATCCCCGCCCGCGGCGAGCGCGGAGCCGCGCGAGACCTCGCGCACAAGCTCGGCGTCGAGGGCGACCGTTTGCCGCTCTCGCCGTTCGTGTGGGGGCTCGATTCGATCTGAGCCGCGGCTCGCAGGCTGGAACGAGTGCGAAGTCCGACTCCTGTGAAGGAGTCTGCGCCCGCGTTCGGCCAACGCGTTGCCGTCGCCGATACGCAGGTCGGGTTCCATCGCGCCGCTCAGGCGCCCATCCAGTTGCGCGAACTCGTCGCCGTCATCAAGTGGGTGGTCGGGCGCGAGGTCGTCATCGCTTCGGCTTCACAGGCACATGGACGTTGATGTTCCTCCCGAAGAAGGACGGCTCTTGTGCCGGCTTGACCTGGAAGTTCGCCGACGTTCCGCCCTGGTTCTTGAACTTCGGAAAGCGGAAGAGGGCATTCCTATCCTGGCTCACCAGGCCGATGCCATTTTCGTAGGTCGCCGCTCCCTCGCCGACGAACGACCTCCCAGCGAGGTCGATCGCCGCTTCCGACGCCGGCTCGATGCTCGTGTTGATCTTGCCGGCGAGCGCCTTGTTTCCAATGAGTCCCCGTAGTCCCGTGGGGGGCGTGTATTGCGTGATCTGCGATCGAACCTCTCGCAGCACTCCCATCGTCTCGCCCAGGACTTCGCGCTCCGCCCGCGCGGCCGCAGCGGCTGTCCAGGCGCTGGTCCCGGCTTCGGCCGCCACGGCCCGCGTGCCGAACAACACCGGCGCGACGATGGCGGCGGCGATTTCGAAGACGTCTACGGCCTCGACGGCGCCCTCGTCGAGTTCGGGCTTCGACTCGGCGAAGAATTGCTCCATCACGCTGCCTTCGAGGACATCGGGCTCTGGCGTCGGCGCCGGTACGGGCACGGGGGTCGCCTGGGTGAACCCCGTCTCCGGCTCCTGTGTTGCGCTCTCGGACTCCAGTCCCGAAGGATCGGCCCACGAGACAGGGCTGTTCCCCGCGAAAGCGTACGCATTCCCGGTGGAACGCTCGTCACCCCACGGCCCGAGTGGATCACCCTGCAGGAAGCGCCCCAGCTGCGGGCTGTACATCCTGGGACCCATCGCATAAAGGCCGGTTTCCGGATCACGACGCGCGCAGTGAAACAGGTAGGTGCTCGAGATCGATCCGTGTCCTCCGGCACCGCCCCGCGGCTCGCCGAAGGGATCGAACAGGTAGCTCTCGACGACGTCTCCCTGCGTCGTGGTGGTGAGAACGACATTGGCATTGATGTCCTGGACGCAGAACTGCGTCGCGCCGGAGCGATGCTCTGCGAGCAATTCGCGTGATGATCGACCCCACACACGCCTGACGCTGAGCGTGCCGGCGCCGAACTCCGCGATGCATTTGTCGCCATCATAGAGATAGTCTGTGTGGCGATTGTTCGCGGCCACGAACATCCCCGTACGGCGATCGAACGAATCGTACTCGAACGCGACTTCGAGCACTCCGAGAGGGCTCAGCACGGACACGAGTCGATTCCGATAGTCGTAGGCGTAGCGTCGCCGTCCATCGAAGACCATGTTGCCGTTCGCGTCGTACGTAGGACGAGTCACGACGCCGTTCGCCTGACTCGAGCGCTCGATCCACTGCTCGTATTCGTTCCGGCAGGCCGCGACATACGTAAACACCGTCAATTTTTGATCCGCAAAGACGGACGCGAGTGCCCGGTTCGACGCCCGGTCGTAGTCGTACGTGCTCTCCCATGGGCCATGCTGCATCTCGTGGCGCAGGTCAGTGCCGGATGCGACGCTCGACAAGTCCTGGTCGGCAAGGTGGCGGACGAGCCGGTACGACGAGTCGTAGCCGAAGACGTCGCCACGATCTCCGTCGTGCTGTCGCTTCTCGAAGCTCAGATTGCCCATCCGGTCATACCCGTAGCTCCAGTGAAATGCAGCACCGGCGCCCTGAGGAACGACGCTGACGTCGATCGGTCTGGGGAAAGCGTCGTAATAGACGTCTTGTGCGGCAGCACCAGCGAAGAGCTTCCGACTGAGCCGGTGCGCACCGCGATACTCGTACGCGATAAACGATCCGAGCCCTGTCGCAGACACATCGGAAAGTCGATCGAGGGTGTCATACACGCAGTCGACGGTGAACGTGCCGGATCCGCTGCCAGCGGGATACGACAGGGACGTTCGATTGCCCTGACCGTCGTGCTGGCTGGCGACGATCCGTCCGCGTTGAGATTCGGAGACGAGCAGACCGAGAGTGTCGTACGTTCGCACCACCGGATCAGGCAAACCGTTGAATCGCTGCAACGTAGAGGAGAAGGTCAGGCGACCGAGCCCGTCGTATCCGTACAACTCGCCGATGCACCCACCGACGCCCTGGGCGCGAGACACGATCGAGCGAATCGGCCGGTTCTCGCCATCATATCTGGTCGACACAGCGGTGCCGTTTCGATCCACGATGCTGATCAGTCGACCGTCACCATCGTACTTTCGGCGTTCCGCCCTGCGCCTGCAGTCGACCGTGCTTATCAAGAGGCCGCGCCCGTCGTACGTATAGCTCGTGGAGTTTCCTTCGCCGTCGGTGCGCCTCACGACGCGAGACGACCGGTCCCATTCCTGCCGTGTCACGACCGCATCGGTCAAGACAGGAACTCCATTGCCTCGTCCATTGTCCGTAATCGTGCGCCTCATGGCGAGCAATCGATTCGAGGCATCAAATTCGTACTCGACCTCGTTGCCAACACCGGCGCCTGGAAGTGTTCCGTTCACTCCATCAAAAGCACGGACACGATTGGAGCGAGAGTCGTAGCGGTAGTCCAAGGCACTCCCATCGGAGCGCACGACACGTCGAAGTCGATCCAATTCGTCGTATTCGTTCGTCGTCGTGAACGAGTCATGAATCGGACCGGTTGCACTCGAAACATCGACGTGGGTATCGGAGACTACGTTGCCGTTGGCGTCGTATCCACGTTCATCCCGGTTGCCCATGGCGTCGGTGGTGAGCACCAGTCGGTGTGCGGGGTCCCACGCGAACTGCGTCGTCGCGCCACGATCGTTGGTGGTCGAAAGAACGTTGCCGTCGCGATCGTAGGCGTATGTCGTCGAGACCTGACCGTCGCCGACCGGGACGCCAGTGAGCGTCACTTGATGGAGGACGTCTCGAATTACGACTCGACCGCGTTCATCGACGACGTGCGTGTATGAGGCGAGCAGTCCCGCTGGCGCGCCAGCAGCATGGTTCGTGGGGCCGAACGTCGCTTCTCCGATGACATGCGACGCAAGGTCGTATGTGCGCGAGATGACGGAGCCCTCTGGCTTGCGGATATTCGTCAACCGATCGAAGGAGTCGAACTCCATCGCCTGCACGTCGCCACCCGTGTTGGGTGTACCGGGAAAGATGGTCGTGGGACTTTGCGGGTGTCTGGCATCGCGGAGGCGGTCGACGATCTCGATCAGGTTGCGGTTTCCGTCGTAGTTGTGAGCCACTACCGTCGCGTCATCCGGTGGCAGGTTCATCGCATCGAGATCGTCGTCTCCTTGCGTGACCGTGAACAAGAGATCGCGCTCGTCATACGAGTACGTGGTCGTGTTCGTCGGCTGAGTTCCCGCTACGGCTTCAGGTTCCCGCCTGGCGACGAGGTTCCGATTGCTGTCGTAGCGTAGTTCGGTGACTGCCTCCGAGAGGAAGGACTCTTCGTTTCGCGAGACGTCAGCCCGTTCGAAGCACCGACCGCCGAGGATGTCGTACTCGAACCGAAGACGGACGGACGAGTGCGGGTACGAGGTTCCGTTGTGGTCGAGATTGGAGGACTGTTGCTCGACCAGATTGTCGTTCAAGTCGTAGTAATAGTCGGTTTGATATCGAATTCCGCCCGAGAGTTCCCGGCTCGTCATCCGCACGACCTGGTTCAGTGTGTTGTATTGCCGGTCCTCGGTGTGACCCCTGCCATCCGTGACCGCCGTGACATTGCCAACGAGGTCGTACGCGAACACGCGCTGAGTATCGAGGTGCGGTGGTGACGCACCGGGGTCAACGATGATCTGGTGCACGTATCCCTCCCGGTCGGAGGCATCACCAGGGACTCCATTGCCAGGATAGTACGAGTAGCTCGTGACGTGCTGTTCCGGGTCGACCGTCGAAGTCAGTTGCCCGTGGGCATTGTAGCTGCGCAGCTCGCTGGCCGCCTGGGCCATGTTAGGTCCGGCAGTTTGGATGGTTGGATAGTCGATCCGCGTCACGTTTCCATTGGAGGAATCAACGGTGTACACGGTCGTGAATCGTTGAACGGTCGGCGCGGTGAGATTCAGGTGCCCATTCGGAAGCACTGGAACCACGCCGGTGGAGAAAGCCCGCGGATCCGTGGTCGAGGTAATGGTGTTGAATTGAGTTTCGTATTCCAGTCGTTCGACGATGTCGTTCCCGCTCGGGAGGGATCCACGCGTGCGGCGGCGTTCGAGGACGTTTCCCCTGGAGCGGGGCTCCGGGCTGGCGTCATCGTAAGAGTAGGCGATGGTGTTTCCTCGCGGGTAGGTGACTTCGCTCAGCAGGCCCCTTTGGGTGTAAGCGTAGTCACGGACGTGGCGCTCCTCTCCAGTCCGAACATCGCGATTCATCCAATCAATCGTCCGGAGCTCGTGCCCGCTTGCGTCGAAGTATCGGGTCGTTCGATTCCCGTTTGCATCGACGACGAGCGTGGATCTGACAGCCAGCAGTGGAGCATCCGCGTCGCCTGAAACGTCGTTCGAGTAAGTCAAAGTCACGGTACCTCCAACGGGCCGGTCCAGGTCCGAGGCCGGCCCACCGCCTGTTGCGCTTCCGAACGCAGCCGAGACGACGCGATCGAAAGTGAGCGATCCTGGGGCGGAGGAGCCGTACGTAAACCGCAGTGCGGAAACGTTCTGGCCGGGTAGACTCGCTGAGGGCGGATAGACGGCGACCAGATTGTGGTTCATCCGAGAGTCAGCGGCGCACGCGCTGTACTCGTACCTGGTCGTCTTGCCGTTCGGGAAGTTGTTCCCATTCGGGGTGTTGACGATGGCAGGGCTACGAACTGCCACCAGATCACCCTTCTCGTCGTAGACGTAACTGACTTCCCTCCCGGCGCAATCCGTCAGCGTCTGGATCATCTGGCTGGGCGATGAATCAGTGTACGTGATATCGTAATAGCGGCCCTGCGTGTCGACGATCCGTGTGATGTGTCCATATTCGTTCCGCTGAATCGTCATGCTGTTGTTGTTGCGATCGCGGATCTCGGTCAGGCGGCGATTCGAGTCATAGAAGAAGCGCTTGCCATCCGGCTCTGTCTCAATGAACGTCCCATTTGTCTGCTGCGAGATGGAAGTGAACACCTGTGGCGGCGGGGTGTAGTTGGTCGACGGCGTGCCCTGAAACTCATCTACTCGGGCATTGCTGTCTAGCCGCAGGATTCGAGCGGACTCTTCGGCGATCTGCCGGTCATACGAAAGTAGCCAGTTGTGTCCGATTGGAGTCTCAGCGTCCGCTTTGCTCGAGTAGGTTCTTGTGAACTCAAAATCGATTCCGCGGCTGGGAACGCGGAGATCAGTGACCGTCAGTCGAACCTCCCCGTTGAACGGTGCCACGGGAACGTGTTCCAGGAACTGCCGCGGTGCCTCCGCAACGCCCTGCGCCGGTGGCAGTTGATCCTCGATTCGGAGCAGTGGTGTACCTTCGAAGTTCGACGTCGAGTAGCGGATGTTGTCGATGTAGAAATACGACGCGCAGGAGAACAGGCCTGGATTCGATATGGACACCGCAGCGATTCCGTACTGGCCAGTTGCGTGGAAAACAGAGTCGAAGCCGACAATCTCGCCCATCAACTGGCCATCGCGGCGCCAGAACGCGTACCGCGGCGGCTGCACGGAGCACTCCGAGGGGCAATCCCACCCGTACGACAGCCCGATGACGGGTTGATCCGTCTCGAACAAGATCGTAATCAGTCCGCCGGCTGCCCACGGAATCGGTGGCTCGAGACCGTACAGCACGGGTGGCGGGGGGTTCGGACAGACCGTGAATCCGTCCGGCGGCGCGTCCGTAGCCCTCACCCCGTTGTTGGCGGGACCAACCCGAAGCCGAACAGGGCAAGTTGGAGTACCGGTCGCCCATTCGCAGTCCCAGACGACGTCGTGCGTTCTTGTTTGGCCCTCCAAGAGTTCGCCGAACAGGATTCGCGGTCCGCCGATCTGCGACTGCGCGCCCGCCGGAGCCCCGGTGAAATCAAACGTAGCAAGGCCCACTGTGCTTCCGCCCGGGGCGACTTGCGCAAAGCCGAGAGATGCACATCGCAGGGCCACCAGGGCGACGATGAAGCGCAAATTGGTGGACGTAGTTCGCGCGGCGGGGGTACCCATGAACTTCGGTCTCCTACGAGGGGGCGTGAAAGCTGCCGGGAGCTGCGGTTTTCAAACACGGCTCGACACTTGTTGAGTGTCGCTTCGTCGCGCGAAAACGTATCGGGGCCTTCGGCGGACGTCAAGCGCACGAGCATCGAGACACTCTTTGCCCGCGCCACGGCCGACAACATTGTCTGCGCAGACTTTCGCGCCTTCTGCGCAGTGACCTGCGGCGCTCCGGCTGCGTGCCATCGCCGAGGACTCGCCGGTCTTGCCGAAGCCACGACGCCGAGTGCGCGTCGGTCCTGATCCGCAGTTACCACGAGGCCAGAGCATCGAGCAGGCACCCAGCGAACAATTCCTCGTCATGCCGCCCGGCGCCTACGGAGAACTGCACGCATTCGCGCTCGCCGGTGTCGCCTCGTGAATCGGCGTGCTCGCG
Organism: Planctomycetota bacterium; assembly: GCA_044228975.1. GTDB lineage: Bacteria > Planctomycetota > UBA1135 > UBA1135 > JADJNY01. Next base: position 16,264 of record JBGATX010000011.1, read on the forward strand.
ATGGGTCGCGTCCTCGAAGCCGAGGCGCTCAACCGGAAGCAGCCGCAGCATCGGGACGGACCAGCGATGCGTCGCGAAAGCGGCGGGAATCGCTGAAAGAGCGGAGCGCGCCGGGGACAGACCCGCGGAACCCATTCGATTCCGCACAGAAGCACCATGAAGCACCCGATCCACACACTCCTCGCGTTCGTCACCTTTTCCTCCGCCGCCTTCGCCAGCGGATTCACGCTCACCAGCGCCTCCGGCGGCTCGATCCCCGCGGTCGGAACGGGCGGCGGCGGCGGGCCGATCTGGCCGACGCAGTTGCCGAGCTTTCCGACCGAGTCGCCGATCACGGTGCCGTTCGAGGTCGCGAGCGTCACGAGCGTCTCCATCCTCGGCCTGTCGCACACGAGCGCGGGTGACTTGCAGGCGGCGGTGCGCGATCCGGGCGGCGTCTATCACAACATCTTCGTGCGCTCGGGCTTCGACGGAGTCGCGACCTGGAATCAGGGTGACTTCGTCGGCAACGGCGTGAATTTCGTCGCGGGCGGCCAGACGCCGTTCCCCGGCGGCACGAACACGAACATCGGCACGGGCAACTACAACCAGGACTTCGGAAACACGGGCTCTCCGCCCGCGCCCTGGCCCGATGGTTCGCAGAACGTGTTCAACACGCCGCTCAACTCGATCTTCGGACCGGCGGGCACGTGGACGCTCGTCATCTGGGACTGGGTCGAGGGCGAGACCGGGAGCTTCACGAACTGGTCGCTGAGCGGCGTGCGACCCTCGATCAACACCGAGTGCTTCGGCGACGGAACGCAGAGCCAGCCTTGTCCGTGCGGCAACAGCGGCGTGAGCGGACGCGGTTGCAACAAATCGTCGAACACGGGCGGTGCGCTGCTCACCGGCAGCGGCGTCTTCACGCCCGATTCGATCGTGCTCACCACGAGTACGGTGCCAGAGCAACTCTTCCACAGTTGCGTTCGTGCGGATCTGTGGGTGAATTGCTCAGGCACCGTATTCCGCTCTTCGATCGGCTGGCCACGTTCGTCGAGCACACGACCCAGCACCAGACTGCTGAACAACAGTCGAACGCTCTCAGCGCGCGTAGTTCGCCGGGAACATCTCGCGCTCCACCGCTTCGATCACGATGTGGAGCACCTTGATGTGGATCTCCTGGATGCGATCGGAGGTCTGCGCGAGCGGGACGATGATCGGGATGTCGACGAGCTCGCGCGCCTTGCCGCCGCCCTTGCCGAGCAGGCCCACGGTCTTCACGCCCTTCTTCTTCGCCGTTTCGATCGCGCGCAGGATGTTGGGCGAGTTGCCGCTGGTCGAGATCGCGACGAGCAGGTCGCCACTCTTGCCGTAGGCCTCCACGGAGCGCGCGAAGATCTCGTCGAAGCCGAAGTCGTTCGCGATGCAGGTGAGCTGGCTCGGATCGGCGAAGGCGATCGCGGGGAGCGCGGCGCGGTCCTTGCGGAAGCGTCCGGTCCATTCCTCGGCGAAGTGCATCGCGTCGCACATGCTGCCGCCGTTGCCGCACGACATGAGCAGTCCGCCGCGCGCGAGCGTCTCGGCGGCGGCGCGCGTGAAGCGCTGCACGCTCGCGATGTGTGCCGAATCAGCGAGAAAGGCGTCGAGCGTGGCGCGCGCGTCCTCGAAGGCGGCGCGGATCGGGTCTTGGGTCGGCATGGGCGCATTCTGGAGCAGCGAGGGGCTCGCGCCAAGCTCCCGGTGCCCGTCGCTCAGCTCGTGCGCTCGCGATCGGCGGCGCGAGCCGCGGCGGCGAATGCGAGCGCGCACAGCACGGTGAGCAAGGTGATGGGAGTGCGGATCCAACTCGCGTGCGTCGCGCCGATCGCGACCCAAGAGCCGCCGGCGAGCACGAGTGTCAGCGGCGCGAGCGCTTTGCTCCAGCGCTCCGCGCTCATCCTTTCACCGCCGCGAACGCGCGTTCGAAGGCGCGCGCGGAGCGTTCGACGATCTCGCTCGTGTGCGCGCTCGACACGAACCACGCTTCGAACGGCGACGGCGGCACGATCACCCCCGCTTCGAGCAGCGCATGGAAGAAGCGCGTCCAACGCTCGCGATCGGTGCCCATCACCTGCTCGAGGCTCGTCAGCGGCCCGCTCGTTCCCGCGCGCAGGATGTAGGGGCAGAGCATCGCTCCTTGCCGTCCAACCCACAGCGGCACGCGGTTGTCGCGCGCGGCGCGCTCGAGCGCGTGCTGGATCTCCGCCGCGCGCGCTTCGAGGTTCGCGTAGAAACCCGGAGCGTCGCACTCGCTCAACGTCGCCAGTCCCGCGGCGACCGCGACGGGATTTCCCGAGAGCGTGCCGGCTTGATAGACGTCGCCCGCCGGCGAAACGCGTTGCATCAGCGCCGCGCGCCCGCCGTACGCGCCGATCGGCAGACCGCCGCCGATGACTTTGCCCAGCGTCACGAGATCCGGCCTGATTCCGCACAGTTCCATGTAGCCGCCGCGCGCGACGCGGAAACCCGTCATCACCTCGTCGAACACCAGCAGCGCTCCGTGTTGCGCGCACAGATCGCGCAGGCCCTCGAGGAATCCCTGGCTCGGGTGCACGAGGCCGATGTTGCCGACGACGGGCTCGACGATCGCGCACGCGATCGAGCCGCGATGGCGCTCGAAGAGCGAGCGCGCGCTGGCGAGGTCGTTGTACTCGGCGACGACGGTGAGCTCCGCCAGCACGCGCGGAACGCCCGGCGAGTCCGGCGCGCCGTGCGTCAGCGCGCCCGAGCCCGCCTTGACGAGAAAACTGTCGCCGTGGCCGTGGTAGCAGCCGTTGAACTTCATCACGAGGTCGCGCCCGGTGCACGCGCGCGCGAGGCGCAGCGCGCTCATCGTCGCTTCCGTGCCGCTGTTCACGAGGCGCACCATCTCGACCGCGGGCATGCGCTCGATGATCTTGCGCGCCATGTCGAGCTCGCCCTGCGTCGGCGCGCCGAACGCCGTGCCGAGCGCGGCGGAGCGTTGCACGGCTCCGATCACCGCCGGATGCGCGTGACCGAGGATCAACGGGCCGTAGCTCATCACGTAGTCGACGAACTCGTTGCCGTCGACGTCGCGCACGAGCGCTCCCTTGCCGCTCGCGACGTGCACCGGCGTGCCGCCGACGGAGCGGTAGGCGCGCACGGGGCTGTTCACGCCGCCGGGGATGAGTCGTTTCGCTTCTTCGAAGATGTCGCGGGATCGGTCGAGCTTCATGGTGTGTGAGAGCTCGACGTGCGCGGCCTCGCGCCATCGTCGGCTCGTCGCGCGAATGATAGGGTGCGCCGCCCTTGCGACCCACGATCGAATCGACGGAGCGATCGGAGCGCGCGCGGCGCTGGCGCAGCGAGTGTGCGCAGACCTTCGTATTGGGGCTGCCCGTGGTCGCCGGTCAGGTGCTCTCGGTGTCGATGAACGTGATCGACACGATGCTCGCCGGGCATCTCGGCACGGACGTGCTCGCGGGCGTTTCGCAGGGATATCAGGCCTGGATCGCCGCGCTTCTGCTCGTGATCGGCGTGCTCATGGCCGTCACGCCCGCCGTCGCGCAGCGCGATGGAGCGGGGAAGCGCGCCGAGGTCGGTCACGTGTTCCGCCAGGCGGTGTGGCTCTCGCTCGCGCTCGGCATCGGCCTCTTCATCGCGCTGCGCAACGCGGAGCCTCTGCTGTGCGCCGCGCGCGTCGACGCAAGCATCATCCCGCAGGCGCGCGCGTTCCTCGACGCGATCTCGTGGGGCGCGCCCGCGCTCGCGCTCTTCTTCTGCTTCAAGAACACGAGCGAGGGTCTCTCGCTCACGCGTCCATCGATGTACGTCGGCCTGCTCGGCGTCGTGCTCCTGCTGCCGGTCGCATGGGCACTGATGTACGGGCGCCTGGGACTGCCCGCCCTCGGCGCGGCGGGAGCGGGCTACGCGCACGCGATCGTGATGTGGACGCAGACGGCCGTCTTCTACTTCGTGCTGCGCCGCGGCCGCGGCTATCGCGACGCGCTCCTCTTCGAGCGTTTCGAGAAGCCCGACTTCGCCGCGATCCGACGCTTGCTCTACGTCGGCCTGCCGATGGGCGTCTCGATCTTCATGGAAGGGAGCCTCTTCGTCGCCTCGGCGTGGTTCATCGGCGCATTCGGCGCTGTGTCCGCGAGCGCGCACGCCGTGGCGATCAACGTCGCGTCGTTCACGTTCATGCTGCCGCTGGGCTTCGGCATGGCGACGACGGTGCGCGTCGGCAACGCGGTGGGGCGGCGCGATGCGGCCGGAGTCGCGTGGGCGGGAGCGGCGGGTTTCACGCTCGTGCTCGCGACGCAGACGTTGTCGGCGTCGGCACTGTTCTTCGCTCCGCGCCTGATCGCGGAGCGCTACACGCAGGACGAGACCGTGATCGCGCTCGCGACGACGCTGCTCGGCTACGCGGCGATCTTCCAGTTCTCCGACGGCATCCAGGCCTTGTTCAGCGGCGCGCTGCGCGGCCTCGAGGACACGCTCGTGCCCGCGGTGATCACGGTGCTGTCGTATTGGGGCATCGGCATGACGATCGGCTGGTGGCTCGGCCACACGCTCGGCCAAGGCCCGATCGGCTACTGGAAAGGCTTCATCGCGGGCCTCACGGCCGCAGCCGCACTCCTGTGCCTGCGTTTCGTGCTGCGCACGCGGAGCATGGCACGCGCGACGTTGCACCGCGCGTAGCGCGCCGAGTTCCACCGGCGTCCGGGCTTCTCGACCCGCCGATCACGTGCGCAGATTTCGCCGCGATCCTGTGACGGGGTTCCTCGGCGTTCGTTCATGACTCCGACGCCGGCCGGTCGTGCTGGCGCTCGGAATTCTCGCACGAAAACGCCTGACAGGGGCCACGCCCCGAGACACCGCCATGAACAAGAAACTGAATCTCGCCGCTGACGTCAACCTGGTCTCGAACCGTCTGAACGGGGACACGCCGGGCGGGCTCGGACTGGATCTCAACCTGCTGTCCGAAGAGCTGCGCAAGGAACTGCTCGAGCAGCGCGTCGCGCAGCGCAACGAGCACCTGGAGCTGGTGAACCTGCGCAAGGAAGATCTGCGCCTCAAGCAGCAAGGTCGACTGCTGCTCACCGGCCTGGGCAGCCTGCTCGTCGGTCTGGTCGTCGGCTCGGCGCTGACCTTCGTCCTGCTGCGCCAGGACCTGCTCGCGCAGTCCGTGCTGTTGCCGGATCACGTGCGCGTCGAGTCGCCGCGCGTCGGCATGGTCGGCGTGGGCAACGACGTCGACGCGGTCGCACACGCGAGCGTGGACGCGGTGCGCTTCGTCGAGCGCGCCTTCCCGGTCGTCGCCGAGGTCTCGCGCGTCGTCGGCGCGTCGGTCGGAGCCGGCGTCGTTCGCGACATGGTCTCGACCGTCGCGCAGGTGAACGCGGCCGTCGACAGCACGCACGTGTCGGCGATCGACCACGTGGTCGATGTGCGCGCCGTCCAGCCGGTGGTCGCCGACGCCGACGTGTCGCACGCGCACGCCGTCGGCACAGGGGAAGTCACGCATGTTCCCGTCGACGGCGTGCAGCACTTCGTTGCCCGTACTTCCGTCGTGGATCCCTGCTGAGCCGCCGGCCCGCACCTCGTCCCGAACGTTATCGACCCCTCACGAGAGGCAGTTCGAACGGGCCGGGCTAGCGCTCGAACTTCCCCGCAGACAAACTCATGTCAGGGAGGTGGAGTCATGGCCAAGAACCAGGGCCCTTCCCGAGCCGCGGTCAACCCCGGCGGGAAGGAAGAACAGGGGAGCTCGCAACAGTCACCCCAAGGATCGCAGAGCCCACTGGCGAACAGCGAGGCATTGCGGGAGCTGAACCGGGCCGGGGCAGGGAGCATCCTGAACAGCCACGAGCAATCGTGCATCCGGCCGGCACTGATCGACAGCCTGAAGAAGAGAATCGAGCTCATGGGGCGTCGCCCCGAGAGTTGAAGCAATCGAAGGTGCAGCATCATGAAGCACGCAGAGACGAGCGCAGGTCCATTCGAAGGGGAAGTTCGCGGGGGTCAGGATGAGCGACCGACGAAGCACCAAGTCCTGGCCCTGATCGAGTCGTGTGTCCTCCTGATCGGCTCCCTGGGTCTGAGGCTCGAGCACGAGCTCCTGCGGCTGGTGATCGGGAAGACGATCCAGTTCGTCGAAGAGGCGTACGGCACGCCGTACGTCGGCGAACGCTGGATGCTCCTGGCGGCCAAGCGCGAGCTGATCCGTGTGCTGGCCGTGTTGCACGACCGCGAGATCCGGGAGGCCTTCGCGCTGGAGAATCATCCCGAAGAGCGACGCCTGGCGCGTGTGCTCGACGGCGAGCTCTCGCGGATCCGATCTGGCTGGGAGAACGCGGGCGTGGAGCGCTGCACGCTGGATCCCGAGGCGTGGGGTCTGCATCCGCTGGATCAGGATCCCCAGCTGCAGGACTACTCGAAGTTCCTCCACCTCTCGCTGTTGGCCGAGTTCGTGCGGTTGCAGGACCGTCACCTTTCGGCGGTCGAGGACGCCAGAGGGCGCGACGAGAACACGGGAGCAGAGCCCTGTGTGCCGCGCGCCGTGCTCGAGCGCGTCGCCGGTGGCTGAGCTTCGTGCCCGAAGAAGCCCTCGCGCGGACTCACGCTCGGCGGGTGCGCGGCAATGGATCGCAAACGTGTTGCAACCGGGAGCTGCGTGGTTAGTTGAAGCCGGAAGGCGGTCGTCCGTTCGATCGAGGGTGCCATGGAAGCCAAGAATTCGAATGCTGACTCAGGGAGCGACCCGGCGCGCGAATTCGCCGCCCTGTCCCGCGCGGACTCCGCTGCAGCTTTGTGCGTCCACGCGGAGCGACATTGGAGCAACCCCGAATTCCGAAATCTCGTCGAACGCCATCTCGCGCCGATGATTCACGAAGCTGCGAAGGTCGCACCTCCGGAACGACGCGCGGATCTCGTGCAGGATCTCTGGGCGCGCAAGCTGCTGTCTGATCGACCTGGAATGCCGCCGTTGATCCGGGGGCTGCTCGATGGGACCTACGGACGGGCCTGGCTGCGCCTGTGCATGCAGCGCCTGATGATCGATCACCGTCGCCGCGCGGGACGGCGCCCGGAAATCACGCTCGGCGATGCGAGCTCGACGGGCGAACCGAGCCCCGTCGGCGCGAGCGGGGAAGCAACTGTGCCGCATCCCGCGAGCGCCGCCGATGATGTCGAGTTCGCCGAACGACGACAGATTGTCCAGCGTTGCCTCGCAGCACTGCCGGAGCCCGAGCGCGACGTGCTCCGCGCCTGCTACTTCGACGGCAAGCCGCACGAAGAGGTGGCGCGGGAGTTGGGCCTGCAAGCCGGCGCGCTGAGGATGCGGTTGTTGCGCGCCCGCAACGCCCTGAAGGCTCTCCTCCTTCACGCCGGCTTGGGCGAAGCCGCGGAGCTTTCACCGACGCCGTGATCGGCGACACGCCGCAGTCGGACCGCCGTCAGTGCGCCGGTTCGTTCATCGCCGCGAGAGTCATCGAGGCCCACCACGAGGAGAGCGTGTGCTCGCCGAGCGCCTTGCGCTTCTCGCCGAGCATCTCGCTCGCGCTCGCGACGTCCGGCGCGTCGAGCACGACGAGCCACTTCCCGCGCGGAGAATCGTCGAGGCGGCCTTCCATCACGATCTTCTGCTGCTTGCGCAAGCCCGCGAGGGCCGCGTCGGCCGCATTCGCGTCCTGCGCGAGCAGCATCACGTAGGGGCGGATCGAGGACTCCATCTTGAATTCGCGACCTTCGGCCTTGGCCGCGGCTTCGCGCTCGCGATAGAGCTCGACGGAGCGGCGCAGCGGCGCGGAAGTCTTCAACGGAGCGAGCTCCATCGCGAGCACGCCGGCCTTCACCGCGGGATCCGTGTTCGTCCACTCGCGCGCCTGCGCGACGTCTCGCGTGTCGAAGATGAAGACTCCGCGCAGCTCCGGTGCGGGACGCTCGTTGCCGAACGGGCCGGCGACGACGAGCTTGTCCTCGTTCGCCAGGCGTCCGATGTTCGCCAGGTGCTCGCCCTGGATTCTCTGCCGCTCCGCGGCCGGCGTGCTGGCCGCGTTCGGCCCGCTGACGAGGAACGCGAACACCCAGCGATCGTTCGCCGCCGAGCTCGACGACGACGTCGACTTGCACGAAGCGAGCGCGAGCGCGCAGAGGAACAGTCGGAGAATCGAAGTCATGCGCGGATGCTAGCGTCGCGCGCGCGGTGCGGCCAAAGCTCCGATGTTCGGCCGGCGCCGCCGCATCGAGTTCGTCCAGGCGCCTCTCGTCGGTTTGGCCGAGAGTTTCGACCTGGCGAGGGCTCCGCATGCGCGCGCCGAAACCCCTCCGCGAGCGGCGCAACGGCCGGCGCTCACGGAACGAGCTTCGCCACCTCGCGCGCGTAGTACGTCAGGATGAAATCCGCACCCGCGCGCTTGATGCACGTGAGCGACTCCAGCATCACGCGCTGCTCGTCGATCCAGCCCTTGGAGCTCGCGGCCTTGATCCTCGGGTACGGCGCCCGAGCCCGCTCACCCGAGATCCAGACAGATGACGAGCGCCGCCAAGATCTCCCGGAAGCGCTCGTCCTCGACCCGACCGAGCTTCTCGACGAACCGCTGGTTGCTCACGCAGCGCACCTGCGCCGTGTCGGCGACCGAGGGCTTCGACAGTCCGTTGGTGGCCGAAGGGACGAGCGGGACGCGCCACACGACGCCGGCGTGCTTGGGTTGGAACTCCGTGACCGGGACCACGACGCGGATCGGAAGCTTGTCGAGACTCGCGGAGCTGACGACGACGCACGGACGCGTCTTCTGCGTCTCGGAGCCCTCGGTCGGGTCGAGACGCACGCGCCAGATCTCCTGCCGGCGCGGCGCGCGCGCTGCCGTGGACGACGCACCGGCGCTCACTTCGAGCCCTCGTCGTCCGTGGGACGCTGTTCGTCGAACTCGAGCCACTCGACGAGCGCGGCGTCGGCCTCGTAGTCCTTGGCCGCGTTGCGCGCTTGTTCCTCGAGGCGTCGCGCGCGTTCGTCGGCCGGCAGGCGCAGCAGAGCCACGGCGCTCGAGTCCACGTTGTCGGTGGAATCTGCGTCGGAGGTCGGCTCGACGCGCAGCCCGCGATGTCGGAGCCACTCGCGATCGACGACGTCCTCGGCGAGCGCCTGAGCGGCGAGCAGGCGTAGGCGCTGGGGCGACTCGTCGCCGACGTAGCTGACCGACTCGCGCACGTGCAATCCGTTCGAACGGAACCAGATCTGCAGGCCCCGATACGTGGCATCGCTGATGATGCCCAGCTCCTTGGCGCGGCGCGTCCAGAGCTGCATCGAGACGCCGTACTTGAGCTTGAGCTGTTCGAGCTCGACGCGAGAGAGCCGGACACGACTCGGCCCGAGCTCCTGCCGCGCCGCTCGCGCAGGGACGAGCAGGGCGGCGGCGAAACGATTGGCCAGCGATTCCTCCTGCTTGGGGGTTACCCCGTGAGTGTCCAGCAAGAGATGCCCGAGCTCGTGCGCGAGGCTGAAGCGCACGCGATCGCTCGGGCGCGCGACGTTCAGCGCGATCACCGGCACGCCAGCTTGCGTGCGACCGGACAAGGCATCGAACCCGTCGGAGCCCGGGCCTTCGATCACGAGAACACCGGCGTCTTCGACTCTCGCGACGAGCCGATCGATCGGACCGCTGCCCAACGCCCAACGCTTGCGCAGCTCATTCGCATGTTCCTCGGCATCGGTGTCGTTCGTGCAACGACGCGGCGCGGGGAAACGCGATTTGGCGTCACGATGCAGTTCGCGAAGGAGGAAGGCGTACGGCTCCACTCTGTGCTCGGCGTGCGACTGGATGCGGTCCTGATCACGCTTGGTGAGGCGCGAGTGCTTGCGGTAGGCGAGCCACGTGATGTCGACGGGGTCCGGCTCCGCCGTCGAGAGGAGGTAGGCGGGCGCGACCTCGAGGACGCAGCCCAGATCCCGGAGGGCACTGGGGCTCGGAGTGATCTGGCCCAGCTCGTACTTCGAGAGTGCAGCGCGAGTGACCGGCGTATCCATCCGCTCCGCGAGGTCTTGCAGGCTGAGCCCCTTCGCGAGGCGTGCGCGGCGGATGCGAGCTCCGAGGGCGGGGTGCGGCGACGACATGGGCTGGTTGACAAACATGCGCCAGAGTTCGCGGTTCGTCAACCGAAGTGGGACTCGAACCGGACCATCGAGCGGCAGGACGGCTCGACGAGAATGCATCGTGCGACGCAATGACCCGTTTCCCCGATTGCGCGAGCGGGCCCCGCGAGTCGTGTCGACGGTGCGTCGTTCGCACGGACCGCGGGGAACCGAATCGAATGACTCACCGAAGTCACTCCTTGGCTCTCAGCGACCGAAATGACACACCCGAGTCATTTCGAGCGCGGTCGTCGCCCCAATCATGAGGTTCCCCTCGAGTCGCGCCGGAGGCCCAGGCGGAAGGAATGGAAGCGTGGGAATGTCTGGAATGACTCGAAAAGACGTTCTTTGGCTCGGGATGACCGGAATGGGTCGGAGGGTTCATTTGGCGCTTGCTCGGAACACCCCCTGAGACCGACGTCGAGCACACAAGAGCAAGCTGCCCGCCGAGATGACCCAAGCCGTCGGCCGCCAGATCGCGCAGTACCGAAGCTGCCTGCTCACCTCCTTCCGCCTGCAGGATCAGCGCCTCACGGAACGAGCTTCGCCACCTCGCGCGCGTAGTACGTCAGGATGAAATCGGCTCCCGCGCGCTTGATGCACGTGAGCGACTCCAGCATCACGCGCTGCTCGTCGATCCAGCCCTTGGAGCTCGCGGCCTTGATCATCGCGTACTCGCCGGACACCTGGTACGCGCACACCGGCACCTTCGCGCGGTCCTTGACCATGCGCAGGATGTCGAGGTACGGCATCGCGGGCTTCACCATGACCATGTCCGCGCCCTGCTCGAGGTCGAGCTCGAGCTCGCGCAGGGCCTCGATCGAGTTGGCGGGATCCATCTGATAGGTGGAGCGATCGCCGAACGCCGGTGCACTGTCGGCGGCGTCGCGGAACGGGCCGTAGAAGCCGCTCGCGTACTTCACCGCGTACGACAGGATCGACACGTCGAAGTAGCCCGCTTCGTCGAGCGCGGTGCGGATCGAGCCGACCATGCCGTCCATCATTCCGCTCGGCGCGACGACTTGCGCTCCCGCGTCGGCGAGCGCCAGCGCTTGCAACTCGAGATTCTGCAGCGTCGCGTCGTTGTCGACGTCGCCCGCATCGGTGAGCACGCCGCAGTGGCCGTGATCCGTGTATTCGCAGAAGCACAGATCGGCCATGCGCAACAAGCTCGGCGCGGAGCGCTCGACGCGCTCGAGCGCGCGCTGCACGATGCCTTCGGGCGACCACGCGCTGCGGCCCTCGGCGTCCTTGGTCGCGGGCACGCCGAAGAGGATCACGGCGGGAATTCCCAGCTGCTCCGCCTTCTTGACCGTGTCGCCGAGCTTGTCGATCGACTCGCGGTACACGCCGGGCATCGACTTCACCTCGTCGCGCACGTTCGTGCCTTCGACGACGAAGAGCGGGAGCACGAGGTCGTCGCGCGTGACGTGCGTCTGGCGCACGAGCCGTCGCAGCTGAGGATGCGCGCGCAGGCGGCGCGGGCGCTGGATCAGGAAATCCGGCGGCAGCGGTGCCGGCTCCTCGCCCGGGCCGTGCGTGTGGCCGGGTTCGAACGCGGGGCCCATTCCGGGCGTGGGCGAGTAGTTCATGGTGTGGGCTCGTGCTTGCCGAAGCGCTGGCGGTCGACGTGCGTGAGCGCGAAGGTCAGCGCGTCACTCTCGGCGTGAGGGAGCGAGAGGATATCGCGGAAGGCGTTGCCTGTCGCGGCAACGAGCGCGTCGAAGGTCGTGCGTCCGATCGCGATCGCGAGGGAGGCACCGCAGTCGGCGGAAGCCCGCCGCGCGGTCCATTCGCGCACGGCGGAAGGACTGGCGAAGAACACCGCATCGCACACCGGCAGAGCGCGCTCGCGGGCGTGCGGCACTGTGGCGTAGACGGTGACGTCGACGACGTCGACGCCCGCGGAGCGCAGGCAACGACCGAACTCGTCGCTCTGATCGCCGTGCGGCCAGAAGACGCGGCGCGGACGCTCGGGGAGCGCGAGGATCGTCTGCGCGAGCTCGGCGGCGCCGCGCGCGGGTTCGCCGGCGATCCGCAAGCCGAGCGCGCGCGCTCTCTCGGTGGTGCGCGAGCCCACGAGCCAGGTCGGGAGCGAGCGCAAGCGCGATTCGGTCTGCAGCGCGCGCTGCACGAACGTCAGCGCGTTCGAGCTCGTGACGCCGATCGCGTCGCAGCGCGCGAGCTCGATCGTCGCCGGATCGATGTCGCAGGGCGCGATCGCGAGCAGCGGGAACTCGATCGCGTCCCACTGCGCCGCGCGCGCGGCTTGCGCGTACTCGCTCAGGCCGTCGACGGGGCCGGTGACGAGCAGGCGCGGCTGCATGAGCGTCTCAGCGCGCTCGTCGCGCGTCCTCGATCAGGCGCGTGGCTCCGCGCGAGCCCAGGCGTTCGGCGAGCGTCTCGGCGAGAGCCACCGCATCGCGCGCGGAGCCGCCGATCTCGTCCTCGATCGCTTCGCGCCCGTCGAGCGCGAGCACGACGGCGCGCAGCGTGAACGTGTCGCTCGCGCCGGCCTTCGCCAGGGCGAGCGCTCCGCCCGAACGCGCGTCCGTGCGCGCGAGAGCTCCCAATGGCGCGTTGCAGCCACCGTGCAACTTCGCGAGCAGCGCACGCTCCGCATGCGCGGCGACCCACGCGCTCTCGTCGCGGATCGTCTCGAGCAACGCGCGCGTCGAGCCGTCGTCGTCGCGACACGTGAGCCCGACGATGCCCTGTCCGACGGCGGGCAGGAACCGCGGCGGACCGAGCAGCTCGGTGATGTGCTTCGAGAGTCCGAGGCGATCCAACCCCGCGCGCGCCATGATCAACGCCTCGGCCTGGCCCGCGCGCAGCTTCTCGATGCGCGTGTCGACGTTGCCGCGGATGCCGACGAGCTCGAGATCGGGCCGCGCGCGCTTCAGGAGCGCGATTCGCCGCACGGATCCGGTCGCGACGCGCGCTCCGCGCGGCAGCGCCTCGAGCCCGCGGCCGTCGCGCGAGAGCAGCGCGTCCTCGTAGCCGGCGCGCGCGAGCACGCTCGCGAGCGCGAGGCCCGCGGGCAGCGAGGTCGTCATGTCCTTCAAGCTGTGCACGCCCGCGTGCGCGCGGCCGGAGAGCACCGCGTCGTCGATCTCGACCGTGAACACACCCGTGCGGCCGAGCTGCGAGAGATCGCTGCGCTGGTCCCGGTCTCCGCTCGATTGCACGACGACCAGCTCGACCTCGAGGCCGGGATGGCGCGCGCGGAGCAGTCGTTCGGTCTCGCGCGCCTGCCACAGGGCGAGCTGGCTGCCGCGGGTCGCAAGAAGGAGCTTCACGAGCGGAGCGTCGCGAAAAACCGCGCTCAGCGCAAGCGCTCGAGGAACGCCTGGTACTCGCGATCGAGCGTCTCTTCCGAGCGCGTGTGGCGCGCGCCCTCCTTCAAGTGCGTCAACGCGGCGTCGAGCAGGCGCTTGGAGAGCTCGTGCGCGATCTGCACGTTCTTCGGATCGCTGCGCGCGCCCGCAACCTGGTCGAGCACGTCGTCGCGCACCTTGTCGAAGCGCTCGCGCATCGAGGCGATCACGGGCGAGAAGGCGGCGTAGGCGCGCGCCGAGAGGAACTTGTGCATCTCGGCGACGACGATCTCCGCCGTGCGCTCGGCCGCGTCGTCGCGGCCGTGACGGTTCTCGTTCACGACCTTGGCGAGGTCGTCGAGGTCGTAGAGCAGCACGTTCTTGATCGCTCCGACATCGGGATCGACCGCGCGCGGCACGGAGAGGTCGACGACGAGCAGCGGCCGGTCGCGACGGCGCAGCGATTTCGTGTCGAAGTGCGAGGCCTGGAGCGCGAATTCGTTGGCTTCGACGCAGGTCACGATCAGGTCGGCGCGCGAGACCGCTTCGCTCAGCGCGTCGAGCCCGTACGCGCGCCCGCCGAGCGTCGTGACCGCCTCTTGTGCGCGCGCCAACGTCCGGTTCGCGAACGCGAGCGAGCGCACGTTCTGGTCCTTCAGGTGCCGCGCCGTCAGCAATCCCGTCTCGCCCGCGCCGATGATGAGCGCGTCGCATGACGTGAAGTTGCCGAACACGCGCGCGGCGACGTCGATGCCGACGCGCGCGACCGAGAGCGTGCCTTGCCCGACCGACGTCTCCGTGCGCACGCGCTTGCCGACGTGCAACGCCTGCTGCATGAGCGACTGCAACGTCGGACCGAGCGCCTTCTCGCGCTGCGCGACCTCGAAGCCGCGCTTGATCTGCCCGAGGATCTCGCTCTCGCCCATCACCAGGCTGTCCAGGCCCGCGGCGACGCGGAAGAAGTGGATCAGCGCCTGGACGTCGGTGTACGAGTAGACGTGCTCGTCGGCCGCGTTGCGGAAGATCTGTCCGCGCAGCGGGATCTGGAGGTCGACGCCGCGCTCGCCGACGACGATCGCCTCCGTACGATTGCAGGTCGAGAGCACGAAGGCCTCGCACACGCCCGGCGTCGAGAGCAGCGTGCGCAGGCACTGCGGCAGATCCTCGGGCTTCACGACGTAGCCCTCGCGCACCGCGACGGGCGCGGTGCGGTACGAGAGGCCGACGAGCGTGAGGGAAACCTTGGGATCCACGGTCGATCAGAGACGCGAGTGGAAGGTCGAGCCCGGGATGAGCGCCAGCGCGAGCGACAGGATCAGCAGCGCGAGCCCCGCCGCCGCCGCCCACGAGGCGCGGCGCGCGTTGAAGCCGCGGATGAACACCGACAGCGCGATCGTGCCGAAGTAGAGCCACAGGAAGATCGAGAACGCGATCTCGGCCTTGCGATAGGCGAACCCGCTCTCGTGATCGCGGTGCGCGATCCAGATGCCGATGTTCAAGCCGATCGTCAGTCCCGCGAAGCCCGCCAGAGCCGCGCCGCGCGTCATGCGCGCGAGGATGTCGAGGTGCGGCAGGCCGCGAAACAGCACGCCGAACGTGCGCTCGCGCATCTGGCGCAGCAGCACGAGGTAGAGCAGCCCGTGGATGCCCGAGAGCACGAGCGCCGCGAGCGAGATCACGCTCGTCGCGATGTGCACGATGCCGAACAGGTGATCGCTGCCGGTGTGCGGCAGCGCGTGCAGGTTGGCGACGCTCGCCGACACGAGCTGCGCGCAGGCGAGGATCGAGAGCACGATCGGGCTGCTCCCGCCATGTCCGGTCCAGCGCGCGAGCACGAGCTGCAACGCGTAGGTGCACAGCACGACGGCCGAGATGGTCGAGCCCACGTCGTCGATCGGGAAGGCCTGGATGCGTTCGCTGTAGACGAAGAACCACGCGCCGTGCAGCACGAGGATCAGCACGGCCACGAAGCGACGCCAGCGCCGGATGCGCGGCGCGCGCTCGCCCGCGAAGCTCATCCCGTGCAGCAAGGCCGCGACGAGGTAGAGCGGCGGCAATTCCACCGTCAACGCCTGCAACAGCGCGTTCAAGCACTCCTCCCGCCGGCGCTGATCGTCCGCGCGAGCGCGCGTCCTTGAGCGAGCACGCGCTCGACCGCGACTCCGCCGACGTAGCTGCCCGAGAGATGCAGCCCGGGCGCGTTCGCCGCGAGCTGGCGGATCACGCCGGCGATGCGCTCATCGTGCCCGGGGGCGTAGCGCGGAATGACGTCGTTCCAGTGCATGACTCGGCTCACGGCGATCGGATAGGTCGAAGCGCGGCGCAGGGCGAGCGCGAGATCGCGCGACGCGAGCTCGGCGATCGAGGCGTCGGGCCAGCCCTTGAACGTGTCGGCGGAATAGAAGCTCGTCACGGCGACGTATCCCGCGGGCGCGCGGCGCGGAAAGAGGTTCGAGGCGAAGATGGTACCGAGCGCTTGCGGCGACTCCGAGGCCGGCGCGTCGGGCGGCACGAGGAAACCGAAACCGCGCGGCAACGGCGGCGCGGCGCGCGCGTCGAGGCCCAGGTGCGCGACGACGACGCGCGCGTGACCGATGCGCGCAAGCGGCGCGCGCACGTCCTCGCCGAGATCGGCGCTCGCGAGCAACTCGACGCACACCGGCGCGGGCACCGCGAGCACGACCGTGTCGGCCTCGAGCGTCTGCGCGCTCTCGCATTCGATCTTCCACCGCACACCCGCGCGCGTGAGTCGGTTGACGCGCGTCGCGAGTCGCAATTCAGTGCCGAGCGGCTTCGCGAGCGCGTCGACGAGCTCCTGCAAGCCGTCCTGGAACGACATGAGATCGCCCGGCTCGCATTGCGGCCCCGGAAAGATCGGACGCGGCACGCGTTGCGCGGCGCGCAGGCCGCGGATCAAGCCGCCGTGGTCGACGCACGCTTGCCACATGCGCGGAAACGCGCTGCGCGCGCCGAGCTCGTCGAGCTCCGCCGCGTACACGCCGCGCACGAAGGCGCCCGCGAGCCGTTCGGTCGCTTCGTCGCCCAGGCGCTCGGAGAGAAACGCGCGCATCGTCGGCTCGCTCGCGCCCGGCGCCGGCGGTTTCCAGCGGCGCAGGAGCTCGGTCGCGATGTTCCACTTGCCTTGCAGCGACAAGAGACGCGTCGTGAGCGCCGTCAGCGGCGAAGGCAGCGCGCGCAGCTGGCCTGCGTGCCACAGATACCGCCGTCGCGCGTTCGGATCGGAAGCGACGAGACGATCCGTGAGCCCGAGCTCTCCCGCGAGCGTGCGAAACTCCGCCGACGAGGCCTGGATCGTGTTCGGCCCCATCTCGAAGCGAAAACCGTCCGCTTCGATCGTCCCGACGACGCCTCCCGCGCGCGCCGCCGCTTCGAGCACCGTCACCGCGCGCCCCGCTCGCTTCAGGTGGTACGCGCACGCGAGGCCGCCGATGCCGGCGCCGATGACGACAGTGCGATGGGGGGAGCCGGTCACGCGAGGATTCGAGCGGTCGGTGCGCTCGGAGCGCGACCTGCTCAGCGTCCAGAGCATAGCCGAGCGACGCAGGCGTCGAAGGGAAGTTCGCCGCCGTGCCTGCGCACGCGAACCGCCCTCGAATGCGCATGAATTGGCATTGTTCGCCGGGAGCGCGACAATGCGCGCGGAGGTGAGGGTGATGGGCATTCCGATCCACGTCGTCGACGCATTCACCGAGCGCGCGTTCGCGGGCAATCCGGCCGCCGTGTGCCTGCTCGAAGCGCCGCGTGATGCCGCGTGGATGCTCTCGGTCGCGGCGGAGATGAACCACTCCGAGACGGCCTTCGTCGTGCCGCGCGCCGGCGGTACGCGGGCGGAGTTCGACCTGCGCTGGTTCACGCCGATGGTCGAGATCGATCTGTGCGGGCATGCGACGCTCGCCAGCGCGCACGTGCTCTGGCAGAGCGGGCGACTCGCTCCGCACGAAGTCGCGCGCTTCCACACGAAGAGCGGCTGGTTGACGGCGACGAAACGCGGCGACGAGATCGAGCTCGACTTCCCCGCCAAGCCGATCGAGAGCGTGACGCCGCCCAAGGGCTTGATCGAGTCGCTCGGCGTCGCGCCGGTCTTCGTCGGCAGCAACAAGATGGATTTCCTCGTCGAAGCCGAGAGCGACGAGCACGTGCGTTCGATCGCTCCCGACTTCGAGGCGTTGAAGCAGGTCGAAGCGCGCGGCGTGATCGTCACGGCGCGCGGCAGCGGGCGCTATGACTTCGTCTCGCGCTTCTTCGCGCCGCGCGTGGGCGTGCGCGAGGATCCGGTGACGGGTTCGGCGCACTGCGCGCTCGGGCCGTACTGGAGCGCGAAGCTCGGGCGCACGGAGCTCACCGGCTTCCAGGCCAGCCGTCGCGGCGGGAGCGTGCGCACGCGCGTGAATGCCGACCGAGTCCATCTCGGCGGCCACGCGGTGACGGTGTTGCGCGGCGAGCTCGCGTGACGCGACACGCCGTTCACTTGTTCAACCGCTGGCGGGCCCACTCCCGCCAGCGATCGTCCTCCCCGCGCAACGCGATCGTCTTGAGCCAAACGTCGAGCGACGGATTCGCCGCGCCCGAGCGCAGCGTCAAGCTCGCGATCCCCTGCGTCGCCGCGATGTCCTCGGGCGAGACCTCCAACGCCGCGCGGTACGTGTCGATCGCTTCGCCGATGCGGCCGGCGCGCTCGAGCGTCAGCGCGAGGTTCACGCGCGGGTCGGGATTCGACGGCATCAGTTTGTGCGCCCATTCGAATTCGACCGAGGCGTCGTAGAGCTTGCCTTGGTTCAGGAAGAGCACGCCGAGATTGTTGTGCGCGGGACCGTGGTAGAGGTCGGCGGTGAGTGCTTGGCGCAGGAACGTCTCTGCCTGCTCGGGATTTCCCCGCGCGACGTCGCTGGCGAGCTCGGTGAGGCGCTCGGCTTCGCTGGTGTTGCGTACCAGCGCGTCGGGCCTCGTGTACGGCCCGGTGGGGGCGGTGTGACACGCGGTGAGCGCCACGCAGAGGAGTGCGACGAGCTTCATCGGATCCACCTCGGCTCCAACTTCGGCCATCCGTCGTCGACGCCGGCCTTCGCCATGTCCTTCTCGCCGAAGTACCGCAGATCCTCGTAGGTCTGCGAGCGCTGCACGGTGCAGCGCAGGAAGACGAAGAAGCGCGATTTGTTGTCGGTCTTCGACTGGTTCGAGAAGAGCGCGCCGAGAAGCGGGATGTCACCGAGGATCGGCACCGACGAGCGCGCCTTTGCTTCGCTCGCGACCTCCAGCCCGCCGATCACGACCGCGTAGCCATCCGGCACTGTCACCATGCTCTTCAATCGATTCTCCTGCCGCGGCGGCGGAAGCGCCGGGTCTGCCGCCGCGCCGACGAACGAGCTGATCGCGATCGTATAGTCGAGGAGCAGTTGGTCGCCCTCGGCGATCGTGGGCGTGACGCTGATCTGCGTGCCGGCGTCAAGCGTCCCCCCGAAGCTCGTCGTCGCGACCGTCGTCGACGCGTTCGTGCTGGCGTAGGGCGTCTGCAGAACGGAGTTCAACGTCGCCGTCTGGTGATTGGAGACGAGCACCTTGGGCACCGTCAGCGTGCGGCCCTTGTTCACGACCTCCAACGCGCGCACCGCCGCACTGAAGTTGCCCGGATCGAGCACGACGCCCGAGCCTCCCGCTCCGCCCGGCGCCGGCAGCGTGCTCTCGGCCGCGTTGGGGGAGCCCAGACCGAAGAGGCTCGTGAGGCGGTACTGCACGTCGTTCTCGAAGCCGAGCTTCTGGATCTCGACGCCGAGCGAGCGCTGCTCGTCGTCGGTCAGGCTGACGACGATCGCTTCGACGAGCACCTGCGGATGGCGCACGTCGAGCTCCTTGATCAGCGCTTCGAGCTGCTCCAAGACGCGCGGATCACCCAGCGCGATCAGACGGTTGGTGTCCTTGTCGGCGGTGAGGACGACCTCGGGCCCGAGCTTGTCCGTGCGGATCGGTGTGAGCGGCTGCTTCGTGAGCGGTGCGGTCACACCCTGCGTCGTGGGATCCGGTGCCTTCACGTCCGCCGCACTCGTCGCGCCCTGCAGCGCGCCCTTGTCGAGCAGGCCCTGAAGCAGACCGACCAACTCTTCGACGGAGCGGTTCCTCACCGGGAACGATCGAATCGGCCGCTGCGACGCCTCCGCCACGCGCTCCATGCGATCGAGGAGCTTCTCGACCTCGGTGTGCTGGCTCATGCTCGCGTTGATCACGAGCGACCCGGTCAGAGGATCGACCACCAGACGCCACGGGTCGTCGCCGTCGACTCGGGTGCCGGTGTGTACGACTGCCTCGATCAGCTTGCCCGTTTCGGCGAGCGCGAATCGGCGCGGGCTGTAGTTGCGGGTCACCACTGGCTCGGCGCGGTCGAAGCGGCTCACGAGGTCGCGCCACACGTCGAGCTCGATCCCCGGCGCGAGGATCAGGACGCTGCGATTCTCCGGGAGCGCGAGCAACGTTCCCTTGCCCTTGTCGCCGAACACGGCCTTGCGCGCATTGGTGATCCGCTCGACCAGCGCCACAAGCGTCGTCGGGGTCGTGTTCCTGAGCGCGACCTCCTCGACGTTCAGCTCCTCGTACGCGCCGTCGATCTGCCGCGCGACACGCATCGCCTGGCGGACGTTCGCGACGAGGTCGCTGACGAGCAGGCTCTTGGTGTCCTTGAACGGCGTGACGACGCCGCCCTTCGAGAGCACGAGCGTGATTGCGTCCTTCACGACGTCGGTGCGGTCGTGGTTTAGCTCCACGAGCACGCGCACGAAGCCCGCGCGCACATGGACGAGCGAGCCTTCCTCGAGCCGCGCGAGACTCGGCGCCTGCGCGATCTGCACGACGGAGAGGGACCGGCTCCCCGGCATCGCGACCATCGTCAGGTTGCGCGAGGCGAGCGCCCGGTTGGCGAGCTCGAAGAGCGCGTCGAGCGTGAGCTCGCCTTCGGCGCGCACCGCGACCGGACCGTTGACTTCCGCCGCCGCGTACTCGATGGGCGTGCCCGAGAGACGGGCGCAGAGTTCGAGCAGGTCGGCGAGTTCCTGATCGGCGGTGATGCGGATCCGTGCCGCGGCGGAGATCGGCGCGTCAACCGTCGCGGCGGGCTCACGCGTGGTCGGCGGCGGAGCGTCCTGCGCCGATGCTTGCGCGACGAGCACGACGGCGCACGCCGATATTAGTCGACCGACCCACGAGCGAGAGCTCCAGCGAATCACGCGACCTCGCTAGTGCGTGGCGTTGTTCCAGGCCGTCGTGACCGACGCGAGGTTCGTGTCGAGCGACACGCGCGCCGCTGAGACCGAGCCGTTCGCGCGCCACGTCGAGAGCGCGGACTGCGCCGCCTGATCGGGTGTGTCGCCGAGCTTGGCGGCGATCTTCTCGTTCGCGAGCGCATCGCGCACAGCCACCCACTCGGTCTGCTCGCGGTTCACCACGAGAAATTCCAGCGGCAAGTTCCACGAGCGGTTCGCACGGATCGCTGCGAGTGCCGAGCGTTGGCCCGAAGACAAGTTCGCCGTCGCCGCAGTGTGTCCACCTCCCCGAAATGCATGACACGTTGAGCTGAGAAACGGGTGGAGAAACCGCCGTCGTCCCCAGCCCTGGACAGGGCAAAGAGGAAGGCGAGCGATGAGCGAGTACCAGGAAGAGCGGGAGTCCGACGAGAGCAGCGAGCACGGCGAGACGACCGAGGGCGGCGCAGCGAGCGAGACGCGGGGAGGACAGGTCGGGGACCGTGAGGTCCCCGAGCTGGACGAGCCGCGTCTCGCTGCGCAGGAAGAAGACGCGGGTGAAGAGACGGATTTGGACCTGGAGTCCATCGCGCAGCGCGTGCGCGGGAAGCTCAGCGGCCCGCGACGCGGCAAGCGGACAGTGCGCGTCGATGAGGGCGCGACACGCATTCATCTACGACCGGCGCAGCGTCTCTTGATCCTCGACACCTGGGTGCGCTCGAAGCTCCCCGCGCGTGAGTTCGCGGACCTCTTCGGGCTCTCGCCGCACACGCTGTACTCGTGGAAGAAACGTTTCGACGAGGAAGGCCCCGCGGGCCTCGAAGGCTCTCCGCGTGGCCGGCCGCGCGGCAGCCGAATCTCGGAAGCCGCCAAACGCGCCATCTTGCTGATGAAGGCTCAGCACCCTCAGTGGGGTCAGGACCGCTTGCACGCAATGCTCCTGCGCACCGACGGCCTCGCGGCGAGTCCCGGCGCGATCCAGCGCGTGCTGCAGGAAAACGGCTACACCGTCGAGAGCGAACCGACGGTGCGACACGAGCCCAAGGACACGCGCTTCGAGCGCGCGCGTGCGAACGAGCTGTGGCAGACGGATCTCTTCACCTTCGTGCTCAAGCGCGAGAACCGGCGCGTGTGGATGGTGGCGTTCCTCGACGATCACAGCCGCTTCATCGTCGGCTACGGCGTGTACGCGAGCTCGTCGGGTGCCCTGGTGCGCGAGGTGTTGGAAGCATCGATTGCGAACTTCGGCGCGCCGCGAGAGCTGTTGACCGACAACGGTCCCCAGTACCACACCTGGCGCGGCAAGAGCGCCTTCACGGAGCTCTTGGAGAGGCGCGGCATCAAGCAGATCGTGGCGGCGCCGCGGCATCCGCAGACGCTGGGCAAGATCGAGCGCTTCTGGGGAACGCTGTGGCGCGAGCTCTTGGAGGCGGCGATCTTCCAAGGGCTGGACGACGCGCGCGTGCGCATCGGCCATTTCATCGATCACTACAACTTCCAGCGCACGCACAGCGGGATCGATGGACTGGTGCCGGCGGATCGCTTCTTCGCGGCAGCGGGCACGGTGCTGGCGACGCTGCGCGCGCGGGTGGCGAGCAATGCGATCGAGCTCGCGCAGCACGGAGCGCCACGGAAGAGCTTCTATCTGACGGGGCGCGTTGGCGATCAGACGATCGCGCTGCACGCGCAGGGCAGTCGTGTGGTGATGACCAAGAGCGACGGGACGCGCGAGGAGGTGGACCTTTCGCACGAAGGCCTGCGCGCCCAGAGCGAGGAGCCCGCAACGATGCCGCCGCCCGTCGCTGTGTGCGGGGCGGCCAGTAGCGTGACCGGGGCGGAGGTGGACGAATCCGAGTCCGAGACGCCGCCGCCTGCGAGCTCGCCGCTGGATGATGCGCTGGACGTGCTGTCGCGCGGGCTGGAGAGCGAGCCGGACGACGACGAAGGCGCCGCGGGCGCGCTGGTGGTGCGATGAGCCCGCGCCACAAGGGCGTCGTCGCGCCCAGAGGACTGGTCGGCAGCGAGCAGGCGCGCAAGCACACCGCGCACTTGCTGCAATCGCTGAGCGGCGCGTGCGGGCCGCTAGAGGCGGCGCGCTCGATGGGGGTGGCGCTGGCGCGGTACTACCAACTCGAAGCACGCGCGCTGCAGGCGGTGCTCGGCGCGATGGAACCGCGCGCGCGAGGGCGAAAGGAGACTGCAGAGTCCTTGGCGCACAAGGAGCGGGCGGAGCGCAAGCGCCTGGAGCGGGAGCTGCACCGGTATCAGGCCTTGTACCGCACGCTGCAGAAATCGCTGGGAGTCTCCCCAAGTGCGAGCGCGGCTGCGGATGAGCGTGGCGGCAAGAAGAAGCGCCGCCAGCGGAAGGTCACGCGCGGCGAGCGCGTGGCACGCGCGCTGGGCGAGAGCCCGGTGCAGGAAGTGGCGGCGGCGACTGCGGACGGGAGCAACCGACCATGAGCCGACCGAATCTGGGAGCCGAGCATGTCGAGAAGCTTGCCGGCGATCGCGCGACGAAGGCGCGCTTGAAAACGATCCTGCGAACGCTGAGCGGCGAGCTCAGCGTGAACGACGGAGCGGAGCACTTGGGAGTGTGCCTGTCGCGCTTTCACGAGCTGCGCGACGAGGCGCTGATGGGCGCCTTGGACGCGCTCTCACCGAAGGTGCCGGGGCGGCCGGCGACGGAGGCTGCGCCGCAGCGACGCGTGCTGGAGCTGGAGGAAGAACTGGATGCGACGCGCTACCAGCTCGAAGTGGAGCGGGTGCGCAGCGAGCTGTTGCTCTCGATCCCCGAAGTGATCGTGGGAAAACGACGTCCGCCGCGGATGGAGAGGGGCGCACGCGGCGGCGATGGATGGCGCACGAGGATGTGATGCGCGAGCGTGGCAAGCTCTTGAGCGCGAGCGCTGCGACGAACATCGAGGCGGCGCGGGAAGCGCGTTTGTCGGCCGTGCGCCTCTTGCGCTGGGGCCGACGCTGCGGGCTTTCCTGCAACGAAGTGGCGCACGACCTGGGAGTGAACGCGCGCACGCTGCGGAGCTGGGAGCAACGCTGGCGGCTGGATCGCCTGGAGGCGCGCCGGCTTGGGCGTCGAGCGCGACGTGAGCTCACACGCGACCAGCGGCAGGGTGTGCTTTGGGCCCTGCATCGCACGAGTGGCCGAATCGGCGTGAACGAGCTCATGAACGTCGTGTGGCCGAGCGCTACGCGCGTGGCGATCACCGACATCAAAGCGCGCTGGCGATACGCTGCACACCGGCGCGGCGGCCGCCTGTGCGGGCTGGTGCACTGGACACGAGCGGGCTCGGTTTGGGCGATGGACTGGACGGATCCCGACCACGCGCTCGAAGGTGGATACGAGAAAATCCTATCGGTGCGCGACCTGGCGAGCGGCACGGCGCTGCTAGCGCTGCCGACTGCGGCGGAGAGCGGCGAGGCAGTGGCGCGCGAGCTGAGACGCTTGGTGGAACGCCACGGCGCGCCGGCTGTCCTGAAGGAGGACAACGGCCGGTCGCTGCGCTGTCAAAGCGTGGAACTGGTGCTTGGGTACTACGGAATCCTGGCCTTGACGTCGCCGCCCGCGTGCCCTGGCTACAATGGCGCGTGTGAAGCCGGCATCGGCGCGCTCAAGGTGGTCGTCGGCGAGATGGCGGCGGCCTGCGGACGTGATCGCGCGTGGACGTGCGATGACGTCGACAACGCGCGCCGCCGCGTCAACGAGCGGCCGAAACCTAGCGGACTTTCCGCTGACGATGCGTGGAGGGCTCGCCGGCCAATCGGCGAACGGGAGCGTGAACGACTGTGGAACCGCTATCGAACACACGAGGCAGCAGAGCGAACGGCGCGCGGGATCGAACTGCGCGCGCCACTCTCGCGCCTCGAGCAAGCCTCCCTCGACCGGCGAGCGATCGCTCGGGCGCTGGAGGAAGAAGGTCTGGTCTGTTTCCGACGACGGTGGATTCGTCCACCCATTCGAGGCCGCAAGGTGTCACGCAAAAGGTGAGGTGCACAGGTTCCAAGATCGACCTGCGCCGACGAATCCTCGATACATCGCTAGGTCGGTGGCAGCACCGCGACCCTAGGGGATACGTTGACGGCGCTCAGCTATATCAATACGTGCAGTCCAACCCGATCGCCTTTGTAGATCCGAGCGGCGAGATAACCGTGACGGCTCTGCCGTCGGCGAGCGAGTCTGGCTGCCCTCCACGCTTTGATCAATCGTTCAGAATCGAATCACAGGCGCGATGCAGACCCGGACAAGAAAAGGTTGTGCTGCAGACGATGGAGATCGATATTGTTCTGAGGTTTTGCCAGACTAGCAGCACGTTTCACTTTCACTCGACATTCCGTGAGGTCATGACCCAGCCGACCGGTGGCAATGATTGGACGTCGACAGGCGATAACAATGTTATGACTTTTCCGGGTGCGCTTGGATTCATGCGGGCAATTCGACGTGGACCTCGACGCGGGAGATCGCGTGCCTCGATAGTGTACATTCCCTCAATGGATGGGACGAGGAGGTGCAGGTTCCGATGCATGAAACCAAGCATTGGGCGCATGGTGGAGAGGGAGGCATGTATACGAGTGAATCGAACTTCGACGCGATTGAGGACCACTTGGGGTATCCTACCGGCGAATCGGGGGATACTCAAACCAAGGATTATGCGTGGTGCTGTTGCTCACCCGACCACGGCGCAGATATCGTAATCGGTCCGTTGACAAACTACAACGCCATCAATGTTTCAACGCTGGACCTTCTTGCTTCGCCGGCGAGAACTCAAGACTAATGACTCGCGATCCTCTCGTACATCAAAAAGGCAGGTCCGCAATGGCGTTCGTTGTGGCGTGGACGGCCGTATGCTGCTCTCGACCACCGGCCGACGCGAATGAGGTGGCAGTAGATAACGCATCGGTGGCGGTGTTGCATTCGCCTTCCAAGTTCGAGGATGACCTGATGATGTCGGAGAACGGCTCGCTATTCACGGTGCACGAAGGTGGCGACAATGGAGTCTCCGTATTGTCGCAGCCTGGCAAGTGGATTGTCCTGGAGACGCGAGTGGGCGGGAAGCGCGACGGACCCATGCTGTACCTTGGTCAAGATGGGCGCCCTCGGCACTTCCAGGCGTACGTGCGCGGACAGAAGAGCGGAGAGGTCATAATGTGGGATGACAATGGTGTAAAGCGTGTGCATGGCGCTTATGCACCGATAACAGCTAAAGACGGGGTAATGCGTGTAGGTGTCTGGACCTACTGGGATTCCTCTGGGCGCATTGTGGCCCGAGGCCCCTTCGAGCAGCTGAGTGTCGAGGCCGCTCGGTAACTCATAGAAGTTGCTCGAGGGGAGCAACCTCTCAGGTCCAACGCGCGAACATGTATCCCGCAGAGTGGAGTCCAAAGTCTCGCGCACTGTCGGTGACGCCGGGTGGGGTTGTCAGCACTTTGTCAGGTGAGTATGAATGCTGAGCCAGAGCAACTCTTCCACAGATCACTAACGAACAGACTCCGGCAAGAAGTGCCTGCTCACCAAGCGCAAGCTGCGTGTCAGCAGCTCCAGTGGCGATGACCGCGTCACGGACTACTTGTGCGACGAGCACAGTCGGTTGATCGTCGAGCTGCCGTCGACGGCGCCGTACACCGTGCACAAGGTCGATGCCTTGGGTCGGCGCGTCGCGACGGGGCTCTACAGTTCCTTGAGCGGACTCTCGGCGTTGACGGCCCCGACAGTGTTGGGTGTAACGAAACCCGTTCGGCTTTGATGTAGTCCAGCGAGCGGACGAGCGTCTCGCGCTCATCACGCCGAATGTCAGTCACGCGCCGCTCACTGCACCAGGAACGACTCGCGGTAGATCTTGCGCAGGCGTCCGGGGACTCCGACGGGCACCTTGCCGCTGAAGCCCTTCTTCATCTCGCCCAGGTCGAGCCAGATTTTCTCGCCTGACGGATTGACGACCTCGAGGTCGTCCTCGCGGCCTTCGAACTCGACCCACGGGCCGTCGTCGAAGCGCAGCTTGCCCTTCTCCGAATCGACCTCGACCTCGTGCTCGTGCAGCAAGCCGCGCAGCGTCGAGTCGTGGATCGACGAGCCGAGCTTCAAGCCCGACTTCGAGTCGGCGTGGTGCGGCGAGTGCGAGTCGCCGATGAAGATCGGGAAGAGCACGGGCTCCACCGCCAGGCGCGCTTCCTCGAGGAAGTTCTCGATCTGCACGGGATCGGTGACCTGCTCGCGCGTGCGCGTGCTCGCCAGCGAGAGCAGCGCGTTCTTGAGCTGGATCGTGTAGAGCGGATCCGCGACCGGCGCGTCGCCGTGTCCGCCGGCTTCGCCGCCGATTCCCAGGCGTCCGTTCACGTAGGCCTCGTCGTACGCCATGTACTCGCCGGTCAGGCCCATGACGAGGTAGCGCTTGCTGCTCTCGCCCGAGAGGTTGACCTGGATCTCGCCGTTGGAGAGACGCGCGACGAACGGGCCCTCGAGGTGCGGCTTGTGCGCGTCGTCGGCGTGCGGCACGGCCATGATCGAGAGGACCCAGCCGAGCGCGATCACGGCCAGCGCTCCACCGCCCATCACGAGCGGCGTCTTGCTCTTCTTCGGCGCGCCCTCGCCGGCAGCGTCGATCTTGGGGTCCTTCTTGTCGTCCTTCTTTGCGTCGGCCATGGCGTTCTCCGTCAGCTTCCTTCGTCGACTTGCGGCTGCACGAGGCGCGCGTCGACGCCGCGCGAGCTCGTCTTGATCGATGGCATCTGCACGGCCCACGCGCGCGCTTCGACGCGGTTGGGGATGAAGCCGTGCTCGTTCACGAGGTAGTCCTTGAGCGCGATCGCGCGCGAGGCCGCGAGCCACGCGTCGTTGCGCGCGAAATCCTGGCCCGCGTCGTCGGCGTGACCCTCGAGCACGAGGATCTGCTTGAAGCCCGGGCGCAACGTGTCGGCGAGCAGGTCGACGTAGCGGCGCGCGCGCTCGTCGAGCACCGCGGAGCCGGGCGCGAACTCCGCCAGCAGCGGCTGCATGAGCTCCGAGTACGGACGCAGCGACTGCTTGACGATCTGCTCGACGTCCTTCGCTTCCGCGATCTCCGCCGCGCCGACGAGCTGGTCCTCGGTGATCGGCGCGAGACCGAAGCGCTGGCGGTAGGTGTTGACCTTCGCGAGCGTCTCCGCGCCCGTGAGCGCGTTGTCGTTGCCCTTGTTCTCGAGCGCCGCGACGAACGGACCGAGACCGGCGGCGATCAGCCCCGCGTCCTGCTTGGGCGCCATCGTCACGAGCACGATGAAGAAGCACAGGAAGAGCGTCATCATGTCGCCGAAGCTGATCAGCCACGGCGGAACGCCCGGCGGGTGCTCGTGCTCGTGGTGCTTGCCGTGACCTGCGTGGGCGTCGTGCGCCGCGTGCTCGGCGCCGTGCTCGGCGTGAGCTTCGTGCTCGCCGCCGCCGTGCGCGTCGTGCGCTCCGTGTGCCGCCTTGGGATCGTGATCGTGGCCGGACATGGAATCAGTGCCTCGGACGCGGACCGGTCTCGCCGGGCGCGGCATCGGGCTTTGCGAGGGCGAGGATGCGCACCTCGACGCGGCGGTTCGACGTGCGGCCGACGGGGCTG
Source organism: Planctomycetota bacterium (assembly GCA_044228975.1). GTDB lineage: Bacteria > Planctomycetota > UBA1135 > UBA1135 > JADJNY01. The sequence goes on from JBGATX010000011.1 coordinate 44,531, forward strand.
TCGTTCGTCGCGCGCGGACGGCCCGACCCCGGGCTGCCGATCTGCACGAGGTCCGGCGGCAACAAGCTCGATTCGAGCATCACGCGCGCCGCGTTCGACGCGCGCGCGAGGCCCATCGCCTCGGGTGTGGGGAACTCGGGCGTGGGTTGGAACGCCGTGTCGGTGAAGCCCTCGACGACGATCAGGTGCGTGTAGCGCTGCAACGCCTGCGCGAGCGTGCGCAGATCGTCCTTGAGCTTGGCGTTGACCTCGGCCGAGCCCGGCGCGAAGGACGCGCTCATGTCGAAGCTGAGCGTGAGCCCGTCGAGCTGCGGGCGGATCGACGTCGAGACGTCGTCGCCCTGCTCCTTGGCGAGCGAGGCCATGTCGCGCGCGAGCGCGTTGACCACGCTGGGATCGACGTCGTGCTCCTGCGGGATGACCATCATGTTCTGCCAGATCCCGCCGCGGCCGCGCAGCAAGCCGACGCCGACCTCCTTGACGTCGAACTCGTCCTTCGTGGAGAAGGTCATCATCATCAGGAAGAACGTGACGAGCAGCGAGATCATGTCGCAGTAGCTGACCAGCCAGCTCTCGGAGTGCGCGACTTCCTCCGGCTTCTTCCGTCCCATGGCGACGTCGTGGCGCGGGCCTCAGGCCGCGACCCTTTCGCGCACGGCCGGCGGGAGGAAGCCCTTGAGCTTCTCCTTGATGAGCTGCGGCTTCTCGCCCGATTGAATGGCGACGATGCCTTCGATCATCAGCTCGCGCAGCTGGTACTCCTCTTTCGAGCGCACGTCGAGCTTGCCGGCCATCGGCAGCATGATCATGTTCGCGACGAACGCGCCGTAGAACGTGCCGACGAGCGCGCCGGCCATGCCCGCGCCGATCTTCGACGGGTCCGACAGGTTCGAGAGCATCTGCACGAGGCCGATGAGCGTCTCGACCATGCCGAACGCCGGCGCGAAGGTGCCGAACTGCTCGAGCATCTTCTTGCCGATCGCGTGGCGCTGCTTCTCGACCTCGGCGTCGAGCTCGAGGATGTCGCGCACGGTCTGCGCGCTGAAGCCGTCGATCACGAGCTGGATGCCCTTGGAGAAGAAGCGGTCGTCGACGTCCTTGAGCTTGCCCTCGAGCGCGAGCAGTCCCTCTTTGCGCGCCAGGTTGGCGTACTCGATGATCCGGTCGATCTCGTCCGCCGGATCGGGCGGCTTGTTGAGGAAGTTCTTGAGGATCACCTTCATCAGGCCCTTCATGTCGGAGAGCCTGAAGTGGATCAGCAGCGCCGCCACCGAACCGCCGACGACGACGGCCGCCGCGGGCGGGTGAACGAAGAGCTTGAGCGCCGACAGCCCGCCGCCGTGCGACATCGACCAGAGAATGAGGCCGAGTCCCAGCGTGAAGCCGAGGAGCGTGGAGATGTCCATGGGGTCCGAGGTGGAAGCGGATCACCGTCACGCGCGCGACGCCGGGTCGGGGGGGACCGTGGAAGAGGGGCGGCGCGAACGTGTTGGGTGAGCGGACTATCGGCATCCGCGGGACGCGCGCCGTAGCCGCCCGGCAGCGATTTCCGCGCGCGACGTGAACGCGACGCGAGCGTTCGCCGATGCGCGAAAACGCTTCCGGAGAAGGCTCAATCGACGCGTTCGAAGAGCGCCAACGGAGGCGCGCGTCCGAAGCTCGTGAGCTCGCGCAGCTCCCAATGCTCGGCGTGTGCGCGCGGCATGTGCTCGAGCGCGTCTGTGGTGAAGAGGTGCGAGAAGACCCACGCGCGGCGCACGCTCCGTGGCAGCGAGTCGAGCGTCAGGCCTTCGCTCGCCAGTTGCGCGCGACGCAACGGAGCACCGTGCACGCTCGCGAGCAGGCCGCGGCCGTAGCGCTCGTTCCACAGCGCGTCGAAAGCCGCCGGACCGGTCCAGACGTCGAAGTCCTGCACGAAGAAGGCGTCGCCGGGCCGCGCGTGCGCCGCGAGGTGCTCGACCACCGGCGTCCAGTCGTGCGTCTCCGTCGCGTAGACGCCCGTGCCGGTCGCGAAGCGAGCGAGACCGAGCGCGAGCAGCGCCGCAGCGAGCACGCGGGCGCTCCCGCGGCCCGCGACGAAGCGCAACGCGAGCACGAGTGCGATGGGATTCGCCCACGCTCCCGCGAGCGCGTAACGCTCGAAGACAGCGCGCGCGCAGACGAGCGAGAACGCTTGCGCCGCGGGCATGCCGGGCAGGCACGCCGCGAGCGTGATCAGCGCGCGCGTCGTGCGGTCGGAAGACGCGATCGCGGCCGTGGAGCTCGCGAGCTCCGGCAAACACACGGTGCGCGAGGGCGGGACGGCCTCGACCTCTGTTTCGCGGCCGGAAGACGCTGCACGCGCCCCATCGACCGCGCGCGAGCTCCTCCACGCGACCCAGCCGAGCACGCCGAGCGCCGCGTACAACGCGAGCCACGCGAGCGGCGCGAAGTCGACGCGATAGGTCGTCGTCGCCTTGAAGACGCTGCGCGCCGCCCAGAGCGCGTAGTCGAAGCGCTCGCGCACCTCGACGATCGCGAACTCGCGCTCGGCGCGAGCGTAGAACGCCAGGATCGGCAGCACGGGCAGGACGAGAAGCGTCGCGGCGAGCGTGCTCGTGAACCACGCGCGCAGCGCGCGGCCCGCGAGGCGTCGCGTGCTCCACAGCGCCGCGCCGAGCAGCGCGTCGACGCCGATCAGCCCGAGGCCGAAGAAGTGCGTCCAACCCGCGAGCGCCGCGCTGAGCGCGAACGCGAACCAGCGCGCGCGTCCCGGCCTCTCGAGCACGAGGAACCAGCTCCACACGTGGATCGATGCGAGCAGGACGAGCAGCGGATAGGGCGAGAGCTGGTACGCGCTCGTCGCCCACGCCGCGTTGAGCGTGAGCACGGGCAGGAGCAACGCGACCGTCGGCGCATCGTCGAACAGGCGCGCGAGGATGCGGCTCCACACGACGACCGTCGCGAGCGCGAACACGAGGCTCGGCGCGCGCCAGCCGAGATCGCTCGCGCCGTCCGGCACGCAAGCTCCCGCGATCCAGCGCACGAGCGGCGGATGCGACGAGCCCGCGACGCGCAACCCGTCCCACGCTCCCAGGCGGATCGCGCGCAGGATGAGCAGCTCGTCGCACCACAAGCCCGTCGTCACCGCCCAGCGAGTGAAGACGACGCCGACGAAGACACACGTGGCGAGCGTCGACACGCGAACCCACGCGCTCGCGCGCCGATCCGCCGAAGCATCCGTTTCGTTCGTGGGGGACATCGAAATCGTCGGGAGCGAGACGATACGCGAGCGGCGAATGCGGTGGTCGGTCGCGCGGCCCGGGGTCTCGATCGCGATCGCGGTCGCGACGTCCGGCGTGCGCTCTCCGTCAATAGCCCGCGCTCTTGTCGACGACGTTGAGCAGCGGCTCGCCGGCGTCGAAACGGCGCAGATTCTCGCGGAACAACGCCCAGCCGCGCTCCTCGGTGAGCTCCGCGCTCGCCGCGACGTGCGGCGTGATGACGACGTTCGGCAGGCGCCACAGCGGATGATCCGCGGGCAGAGGCTCGGGATCGGTCACATCGAGGCATGCGCCGGCGAGGTGGCCCGACTGCAACGTCTCGAGCAGCGCCTGCGTGTCGACGATCTTGCCGCGCGCGATGTTGACGAGGTAGCTGCCGGGTTTCATCGCCGCGAACGCGGCGCGGTCGAACAGGTGCTCCGTCTCGGGCGTGAGCGGCACCGCGAGCGCGACGACATCGGCGCGCGGCAGGAGCTGGAGCAGCTCGTCGGGCTTGCCGACGCGCTCGACGAACTCCGGCGCGGGCTCCGAGCTGCGCCGCGTGGCGATCACGTGCATGCCGAACCCGTGGCCGCGGCGCGCGATCTCGCTGCCGATGCCACCCAGACCGACGACGAGCAGCGTGCGGCCCTGCAGCGCGATCGGAGCTAGATTTCCCGAGCCTTCGCGCTGCCACGCGCCGCGCGCTCGGCCTTCGAGATGGACAGGGAGGTCGCGCGTCAACGCGAGCAGCATCGCGAACGCGTGATCCGCGATCGCCGGCCCGCTGGCACCGCGCAGATTGGTCAACACGATGCGTTCGGCGTGCGCGAGCTCCGGCAGCGCGAGGTAGCGCTCCACTCCCACGCTCTGCGCCTGGACCCAGACGAGGTTGGGCGCGGCGCGCAGGAACTCCGCCGTCGCGTAGCGCGCGTCGATGCCTTGCGCTTCGGCCGCGCGCGCTTGCGCCTCCGCGCGCGAGAGACCCGCGACGACGCGCAAGCGCGGCGCGAGCCGCTGGAGCTCCTCCTCCTGCGCGCGCGTGAGCTCGGCGGCGAAGTAGGTCGCGACGGGTGCATCCGGTCCGCGCGGCAAGGCCACGCGCGCGTTGCGCGTGGAGCCGAGCTCCTCGGATCGGTCGGTCGCGCTCGGCGCCGTCGCGTGAGCCGCCGGAGCAGCGATCGGATGCGGCGTTCGGCACGCGCCGAGCAGGAGCACGAGGGCGAGCTTCTTCATGCGCGCATCCTAGCGAGCCTCTCGAATCCACAGGCGCTTCTCGCTCGCGCGCGATATGCGCCGAGCGCGGAGCTCCTCGACGCACTTCGGACGGTCGACCGGCTGCCGCGCGGTGGCGAATGAGCGTGAACGCGCTTCAGCGCGCTTCCATCACGACGCTCGCCGGCTCGGGACCGGCGTTCGTCCATTCGATCGTGACGCCGGCGAGCGCGGGCACGCGCGGTTGGCCTCTCGCGTCGAAACCCGTCGCTTCCTCGATGCGATACGCGCCGGGCACGAGTGCCAGGCTCACGCGCCCTTGGGCATCCGTGCGCAGCGTGCGCGCCGCGAGCGGAACGGGCGAGACGACGGGCGCGATCGTGAGCGTGCGCTTCGCGAGCGGCTTGCCTTCGTGGTCTTCGAGCAACTGCAGCTCGGCCTGCACGAGCGAGATGCTCAGGTTCGCCGTCGCCACTCGTCCCGCCTCGAGCGCGAGAGGCTCGCTCGAGCACCAGCTCCAGCTGCGATCCGCGGCCTCCACGACGACGTGCACCGGTCCGACGGCGAGCGGACCGACGTAGGCGACGCCGTTCGCGCCCGTGCGCGCGTCGCAGCTCGGTGCGCTCGATCCAGCGCGGTGCAGCGCGACGCACAGACCCTCGACCGGCACGCCGTCGACGAGCACGTCGACGCGCGCTCCCGCCGGCGCGTTCGTTCCGGCGTCGAGATCGTGAGCCACGCCGTCGTCCTTCACGTCCACATTGCCGAGCGGGATGCGCAACGGCGCCGCCGACTGCGACGGCGCGGACGGATCGGGGTAGGCGACGAGCTCGACCGCGCAAGGTCCGAGCGGCAGCGCGGGGGAGTGGTAGAGCCCGTCCTTGATCGGGCAGCCTTCGAGAGTGTCGCGCGCGGCGATGAGCTGCTGGTAGCGCGCGCGCAGCTCCTCGGTGCGCGCCGCGGGCGTGAAGAAGAGCACCGCGCGGCTGAAGTCGATCGCCTCGCCGGCGAGCACGCGCCCGGAGAGCTCGCGCGTCTGCGGCAAGACGAGCGTCACCTCGAGCGCCTCGTCGAGCTGCCCGGGTTGCAGCGGGGCCGCCGAGACGTCCGCGCGCACGCCGACGAGCAGCGAGCGCGACGCCTCGACGATGTAGGCGCCTCCGCGCAGGCCGGAGAGCTCGAAGCGGCCGTCCGCGCCGCTCGTCGTCGTGCGCGCGCTCATGTCGGGCCACGGGCTCCAGCCGTTGACGCTGGCTCCCGAGCGCTCGCGCAGCTCGATCGCGAGGTTGGGCGCGGGCGTCACGCCGTCGGACTCGAGCGCGCGGCCGCGCAGCACGCGACCGCCTTGCAGTTCGACCGAGACCTCGCTCGGCGTGCCGATCTTCGGCGCCGCGAGCGCGACCTCCGCGTCGCAGTAGCCCTCCGCGCTGACGAGCAGCACCTGATCGACCGGCAACAAGCCACCGAACGCGCCGTCGAGCGGTGCTTCCTCGTTCGCGGACAGGAGCTCGTGCACGCCCGCCGCGTTGCGCGGCTCCGTGATGCGCGTGCGCAAACCGTAACGCAGCACGGGCAGATGCGTGCGCGCGTCGAGCACGCGCAAGTGCACTCGTGCCGCGCCGACCAGGCGCGCGTCGACGAGATCGCCGGGCTCGACGTGCTCCCGGCGCCACGGGAGGAAGCGCGGATCGGCGATCTCGATCGTGTAGTCGCTGCCGGAGAGGCCGTCGAAGACGACCATCTGCGGTTGTCGCGAATCGCGCGTGCCCTCGCGCGGGACTTCGCTCTCGTTCGCCGGGCGATCGACGGGCCGTGTCGACGGATCGTGCTCGATCGCGGGAGCGGGCGGCGGCACGAGTCGCACGGGCGCGACTTCGTTCGCGAGTCCGTAGAACGGCTGCGTCTGGATCTGCACGCCGATGCGTTGGCTGAGATCGGGGCCGCTCCACACGAGCGTCGTCTCGCTCACTTCGCCCGCCGCGACCTCGACCAGCGGTCCGTCGAGCCAGCCGCCGACGCGCGACACGGCGCGCACGCCGATCGGACCGGGAGGCAGATCCTCGAGCGTGAACTCGCCCGTGAGCGGATTCGTCGCAGCTTGCGAAGCCCCGAGGGCGACCTCGCCGTTGCGCATCGCTTGCGCGCCCGGCATCTGGCGGCGACTGTCGCCGTAGACCGACCAGCGCTCGCGCACGGCGCGACCTTGCGCGTCGACCAGGCGCCCGTGGAGCGTTCCACCGCGCTCGAACACGACGCGACCGAGATCGAGGCGATCTCCGCCGTTGACGCCGGTCCAGCGCCAGCTCAGCGGCACGCAACCGTCGACGCGCAGCGCGAGCGTGAACTGGTACGCGCGCGGCGGCACGAAGCCGAGCTCGAAGCGTCCGTCCGCGTCGGTGCGTGCGGAAGGACTCTTCCACGGCGTGTACGGCACGTTGGGGTTCGCGCGCACCGGCAGCATGCTCCAGCCGTTGAGCTCGACCTCGACGTCCTTCGCGCCTCGCCCGTCGGGCAGGAGCAGCGTGCCGACGAGTTGAGCCTGCGTCTCGACGACGCTCTCACCTGCTCGCGCGGCGGGCGGCGGATCCTGTGCCGCATGCGCGGACGTGAGCCACGGCAGCACGAGCGCGGCACTCGCGAAATCGACGCGCGTGCACGCGGGAACGACACGAGCGAGCGCGGCGAATCGAGCCAGGGAAAGGAGCATGGTGCGACGCGCGCGGAGCGCGACGATCGATCCGGCCGAGAATACCCGGCCTCGAAGCGGGCACAAGCCGCGCGCTACAGCGTGCGCGAGAAGGTCGGCTTCGAGTCGTCGCCCTGTTGGCGGCGGCGCGCGAAGTAGCGGTCGAAGGGCAGCGCGACGTTGCGCATGAACATCTGGCCGAGCTCGGTGAGCCGCAAGGCATCGGCCTCGAGCACGACGAGCCCGTCGTCGGCCAGCGGGCGCAGCTCGGCGAGCTCCTTGGCGAAGACCTCGTCGAAGACGATGCCGTGCGCGCGCTCGATCGTGCTCTTGCGCAGCACGCCGTTGCACATCAAACCCAGGATCACGTCGCGGCGCAGCAGGTCGTCGGCGTCGAGCTCGTGGCCGCGATGGGTGGCGAAACCCTGCTTGTCGATCGCGGCGAGGTAGTCGGTCTCCTTGGGCGCGTTCTGGAGGTAGCAACCGGCGACGTCGCCGATGCTCGAGACACCGAGCGACACCATGTCGCTGCCGCGGCGCGTCGTGTAGCCCATGAAGTTGCGCTGCAGGCGCTCGTCCTTGAGCGCGAGCGCGAGCTCGTCGTCGGGCAGCGCGAAGTGGTCGAGGCCGATGTAGACGTAGCCCGCGGCGCGGAACTGCTCGACGGAGCGCACGAAGATCGAGAGCTTGACCTCGCTCGAGGGCGCGAGATCCGTCTCGAGCGCCGTCTGGTGGCGCTTGAGCCAGGGCACGTGCGCGTAGTGGAAGAGCGCGACGCGCTGCGGCCGGATCTTGATCACGCGCTCGACGGTGCTCTCGAAGCTCTTCTCGGTCTGCTTGGGCAGACCGTAGATCAGATCGATGTTGACGCTCTGGATGCCGGCGTCGCGCGCGACCTCGACCACGGCGCGCGTCTGGTCCTCGCTCTGGACGCGCTTGATCTCCTTCTGCACGTCGGGATCGAAATCCTGCAGGCCCATCGAGATGCGGTTGAAGCCCACGCTCGCCAGCCAGCGGATCTGCTCGGCGGTCGTGACGCGCGGATCGACCTCGATCGCGACCTCGGCGTCGGGCGCGAGCTTGAAGGTGCGCGTGAAGGCTTCTTGCACTCGCTGCATCAACGGCAGCGCGAGCTGCGTCGGCGTGCCGCCGCCCCAGTGGTATTGGCGCACCCAGCGCGCGCCGATGCCGCTCTCGCGCACCTTCTCGAACTCGCGCACGACGTGGTCGACGTACGCGCTCATGCGATCGTGGTTGCGCGAGATGACGACGTTGCAGCCGCAGAAAAGGCACAGCTCGGCGCAGTAGGGCAGGTGCACGTAGACCGACAGCGGCTCCGTGGAGCCCGCGGCCTTGCGCAAGAGCGCCGGATAACGCGCCGGATCGAAGTCGGCGCGCCAGTCGACGGCCGTCGGATACGACGTGTAGCGCGGAGCGCTCGTCGCGTACTTCTCGAGCAGGTCGCGCGTGGACGTGGGCATGTTCAGGTGATCTCCAGCTGCCACCAGTGGAACTCGAACTCGGTGCCGCGTCCGGATTGGACGAGCTCGACGCGCAACGTCGGCAGTTCGCCGTCGAGGCGCGTCACGCGGCCGATCTCGCCGGTCCAAGGGCCTTGTTTCACGCGCACGCGCTGGCCGACGCGGAACTCCGGCCGCTCCAGGCGGCGCGTGCGGATCTCGTTCAAGCGCTCGAGCAGGTCCTCGATGTCGTCGGCGGGCAACGCGTTCGCCGCGTCGGCTCCGCCGAGCAAACGCCGCAGTCGCTCGCGCTCCGCGCGGCCCAGGAGATCAGGTGGCTCGTCGAACGCGGGCTGGCCGCTCGTCGGAGCGCGTTTCGCGCCCGGGGACGAGCGTCGAAGCACGCGGAACACGGCTTCGACCGATTCGACCGGTGTGCCGGGCAGGATGCCGCTGCCGAGGTTGAAGATGTGGCCGGTCTGCTTCTCGAAGGCCGCGAGCGTGCGCGAGACATGCTCCTCGACGATCGGCGGCGGCGCGAAGAGCACGCACGGATCGAGATTGCCTTGCAGCGCGACGCGCTTGCCGACGCGCTCGATCGCGAGCTCGGGAGTCACGCGCCAATCGATGCCGAGCACGTCGGCGCCGCTGTCGGCGAGCACGTCGAGCAGCTGCGCGCAGCCGTTCACGTAGAGGATCACGGGCGCCTTCCAGCGCCGCACTCCTTCGATCAGGCGCTGCACGTGCGGCAGGAGCGCCGCGCGGTACGTCGCCGCGTCGAAGGCTCCGCCCCACGAATCGAAGATCTGCACGACGTCGGCGCCGGCCTCGATCTGCATCCCCAGATACGGAATGAGATTGTCGACGAGGCGCTCGCACAGGCGCGCGAACGCGACCGGATCGGCGTAGAGCAGGCGCTTGCTCGCTTCGAAGTTGCGGCTGGTCGCGCCTTCGATCATGTAGCTCGCCGTCGTCCACGGCGCGCCGCAGAAGCCGATGATCGCCTTCTCGGTCCCGAACTCGCGGCGCACGCGCCGGATCGCATCGCCGAGGAAGCCGGTCGCGACGCTGGGGTCGAAGTTGCGCAGCGCCTCGATGTCGGCGCGCGTGCGCACGTGCGGCTCGAGCGCCGGCCCCTCGCCCTCGGCGAAGCTGACCTTCACGCCCATCGCCTCGCAGGGCACGAGGATGTCGCTGAAGATCACGGCCGCATCCATGTCGAAGCGGCGCAGCGGCTGGCACGTGACTTCGGCGGCGAGCTCGCTCGTGCGCACCATCGTCATGAAGTCGTGCTGGCCGCGCACCTCGCGGTATTCGGGCAGGTAGCGGCCCGCCTGGCGCATGATCCAGGCCGGAGTGCGGTCGACGCGCTCCCGCCGGCAGGCGGCGAGGAAGCGCTGGCGCGAGGTCAGTGTGGGCGACATTCGCGCGCAGTTTATCAGCCGATCTCCCTCGGGCCCGCGCCCGCGCCGCGTTCTCGGAGAGCGGGCCGGCGAGCTCGCGCCGATCCGCTCTCGCAAGACGCCGCACGTGTTCGTAGGCGCGGCCGGCGCGCTCACGACGAGCTCCCCCGCGTCGAAAACGGTCCCTCGGCGTCTCGCCCTTGTCGCTGCGGGGTCTCTCTGCGATCGTGACCGCCCCCAAAACTGGATCGACAACCGCCATGATGCTCCCCGCGCTCTTCCTTCTCGCTGCGAGTCCCGTCTTCAACGACCCGGCTTCCGCGGCGCCTTCCGTCCCTTCCGAGCCCGCGCAGAAGCCCGCGTTGACCTTCACCGGTCAATATGCGCCGCCCGACGAGACGCTCTCGCTCTGGAGCCGCTCGCCCGCGACGAAGTTCGTCGAGGCCTATCCCGTCGGCAACGGACGCCTGGGCGCGACGATGTTTGGCGGCGTGGCCAACGAGCGCATCGTGCTCAACGAGAACTCGCTCTGGTCCGGCTCGCCGCAGGACGCCGATCGTCCCGACGCGAGCAAGCACCTGCCCGAGATCCTCGCTCTATTGAAGGAGGGCAAGAACGTCGAGGCCGAGAAGCTCGTCAACGAGACGTTCACTTGCCAGGGCAAGGGCTCGGGCGGCGGACAGGCGAAGGAGCTGCCGTTCGGCTGCTACCAGACGCTCGGCGATCTCGAGATCACGTACCTCGAGGGCGACGGCTCGCCGCTCACGGGCGAGATCAAGAACTACCGTCGCACGCTCGACATCAAGGCGGGCTCGACCTACGTGCGCTACGAGCACAAGGGCGCGACCTTCCTGCGGCGCATGTTCGCCAGCGTGCCCGATGGCATCATCGGCTACCGCATCGCCGTCGGGAACGGCGCGCACCGACTCAGCTTCGACGCCAAGCTCTCGCGCAAGGAGCGCGCGAAGTGCGAATCGGTCGGCGACTACGGCCTGCTGCTCACGGGAACGGTCTCGAACGGCAAGGGCGGCGACGGCATGAGCTTCAGCGCGCGCCTCCTGTGCGATCAGCGCGGCGGCACGATGAAGTGCGAGAACGGCGTGCTGAGCGTGCGCGGCGCCGACGAGGTGTTCATCGTCATCGCGATGGGCACGAGCTACGCCGGACCGGTGCAAGGACAGTGGTCGGGCACCGGCCACGTCGCCGCCTGCCAGCAGACGGCCGAGAAGGCGCTCGCCAAGGGCTACCTGAACATCTGGAAGGACTGGTATCCGCAGTGGAAGGGCCTGTTCGAGCGCTCCTTGCTCGATCTCGGCCCGACCGAGCGCTCGAAGATGCCGACGCTCGAGCGTCTCGAGGCCGCGATGTCCGGCGAGAGCGATCCGCAGCTCGCGACGCTCTACTTCGCCTACGCGCGCATGCTGATGCTCTCGAGCTCGCGCTTCGGCGGTCTGGCCGCGAACCTGCAAGGGCTCTGGACCGAGGACTACCAGACGCCGTGGAACGACGACTACCACCTCAACGTGAACCTGCAGATGAACTACGCGTTCAGCACGGCGGGGTTCCTCGGCGAGTGCTCAGGTCCGATCGGCGCGTTCCTCATGTCGCTCGCCGAGCCGGGCGCGAAGACCGCCAAGGCCTACTACGGAGCGAACACGAACGGCTGGGTCGCGCACACGATCTCCAACCCCTGGGGCTTCACCTCGCCGGGCGAGAGCGCCGACTGGGGCTCGACCTCGAGCTGCGGAGCGTGGCTCGCGAACAGCGTCTACGACATCTGTGTCTATTCAGGCGACGTCGAGGCGCTGCGCAAGGTCTACCCCTCGCTCAAGGGCGCGGCGGAGTTCTACCTCTCGACGCTGGTCGAGGATCCCAAGTCGAAGGCGCTCGTGACGCCGGTCTCGAGCTCGCCCGAGAACGCGTTCAAGCTCGCCGACGGACGCACGGCGCACATCTGCATGGGTCCCTCGATCGATCAGCAGATCGTGCGCGACCTCTTCACGAACGTGGCCGAAGCGGCGCGCACGCTGGCGACGGACTTCGACTTGGCCAAGCGGCTCGACGAGACGAAGGCGAAGCTCGCTCCGATCAAGGTCGGCAAGGCGGGCCAGATCCAGGAGTGGCTCGAGGACTACGCCGAAGCCGAGCCCAAGCACCGGCACATCTCGCACCTCTACGGGCTCTATCCGTCGGATCAGATCAACGTGTACGGCACGCCGGAGCTCGCGAAGGCCGCCAGGACCACGTTGCAGAATCGCGGAGACGAAGGCACGGGCTGGTCGATGGCCATGAAGGCCTCGATGTGGGCGCGCCTGGGCGAAGGCGATCGCGCGCTGAGCCTCTTGCAGCGCTTGTGGCGACCGACGATGGAGACGGGCTTCGACATGAACAAGGGCGGGACCTACCCGAACTTCTTCTGCGCGCACCCGCCGTTCCAGATCGACGGCAACTTCGGCGGCGCCACCGCGCTGTGCGAGATGCTGCTGCAGAGCTACCGCGAGAAGCCGGGCGAGGAGTACACGCTGCACCTCCTGCCCGCGCTGCCTTCGTCGTGGCCCAACGGCTCGGTGACGAACCTCGGCGGGCGCGGCGGGCTCGCCGTTTCGATGACGTGGAAGGACCGCAAGCTCGAGAGCGCCTTCGTCTGGCGCGGCACGGAGCGCGCGGCCAACGTGCGCGTGCGCTACAGCGAGCAGCTCGTGGCGAAGGACAAGAACGGAGCCGATCTCGGCGGCGCGTACGTCGACGGCGTGTACGTGTTCCCGATCCAGCCCAAGGAGTCGGTGCAGCTCTCGGTCGTGCACTGAGTTCCACTGTTCCCGGCTGACGGCCTCGTCCGAGGTCGCGTCTTCGCGCGGCAGGCGTTCCACGCTTGCCGCGCGTGTCTTTCTCGCCGCGGCGCGTGTTCGACGCGTGATGTCCTGCACGCGAGGGTCGTCATCGAGTAGGGTCTGCCCCGGACGGTGCGCGTGCCCAGTCGCGTTCGATTCCTCCTCCTGCCGCTGGTCGTCGCGCTCACGCTCGTGCTGGGCGTGTTCAAGCTCGTCCATCAGCGCGAGCATCCGCCCGAGTGGGCGCGCAACGAGGCCAACTCGTACGCCGGCTACGTGGCGATCGACGGCTACGGCAAGCGCGCCGAGACGTTGCGCGACGTGTTGCGCTCCGGCGAGGGCGTCGACGCGCTCGTGGACGTCTTCCGCGTCGAGCACCACGCCAACGTCGTCGTCACACCGCTCGCCGTGGCCGTGGTGGCGCTCGCGACGGGGGATGTCGTGCCCGCCTTCGTGCTCGTGGCGGCGCTCGCGTTGCTCGTCACGGCGCTGGCGGTGATCGGAGTCAGCCGAGAAATCGCGCTCGGATTCAACTCGCGCGACCGCGGGCGCGAGCAGGTCGTGTGGGTCACGGCCGTGCTCTTCCTGTCGCACGTGCTCGTCGTGCGCACGGCGGTGCAGCTGGAGCTCGACGGCGTGCACACGGCGCTCGTGGCGCTGGCGACGCTCGTCAGCCTGCGTTGCACGCGCACGCAGAAGTATGGAAGCGGCGCCGTGCTGCTCGCGCTGATCCACACGGCCGGGTTGTTGAACAAGTACGCGTACCTGCCCGCGCTCGCGATCCCGGCCGTCGTCGATGTCGTTTGCGGCTCGCGTCATCCCGGCCGCGCGCTGCTCTTCGCGTTCTTCTCCGCCGCGCCGGCGATCTTCGTGCTCGGCCTGTGGGTGCGGATGGTCGCGGGCACGACGGGCACTGTGGGTGACTTCCAGCATCTGGCGAGCGTGTGGCAGCTCGACTGGAAGCAGCTCGCGCACTTCGCGCTCGAGATGCTGCTCTTGCTGCAAGCCTGGCCCGTGTTGTGGTGGTTCGCGCGCGACGAGCAGTCGTTGCGCGAGAGAGCGCTGCTCGCGTGTCTCGCGCTGTGGCTGCTCTCGGTGTGGGTCTTCCGATTGCCGGCCGTGCCGAGGCTCTACCTGCCGAGCGCCGTGCTCCTCGCCGCCGCCGCCGGAGCATTCGTCGCGCGCCGCTGGGACGTCCCGCGCGTGCGCACGGCGTTCTACGCGCTCGTCGCGCTCAACTATCTCGCGGCGATCGCGGGGCTGTTCGTGGGTTGAGCACGGAGCGTGAGATGCGGCTCAGCTTGTGATTTCGGCAACGAAGCGGACTCTCCACCGCGAACCGACACTCGAAGGCCGACGAATCGCGCGCCACACACAGCGTTGGCGCGCGTTCGTTCCGGCGCACACCCTTCGAGTCCAGGCCTTGCGCGAGGCCGCCGAGCGCTTCTCACCCGCGTCCGCCGCGCGGTCTCGCACCTTGCTGGTCGTGCTCGGGCCCGACGACACGCTGGCGCAGCAGCGCCTCGCCAAGCTCGAAGCCGCGAAACGTTGAGCGCCGCTCGACGCGGTGTGCGCGCTTCACACGATCTGCTTGTACGAGGCGTACGTGGCGACCGCCTTGACGATCTCGCGCGCCGAGGGAGTGCAGTTCAAGAACGACATGCGCACGAGCGATCCGGGGATCTTGAACATCTCGGCGAGCAATGCGTGCACGAAGGACTGCGTTGGCGAACGCACGCCCTCGAAATCGATCCACACCGTATCCCCCGCCTCGAGGCGCGGACGGATCTGCTCTTCACGGATTTGCACCGCGCGCTCGTTGTTCTCGTCGAACTCACGAACGCGGACCCGTGCCGAGACTTCGACGTCGGCGTCTTGGCCCAGAAAGTTCAGAGCCGACGGCCCGTTCGAGTCCGTCGATGGAATGGCACTGGGATGAGGCGTGTCGGAGATGTCGGCCACGGAGGAGGCGGAGATCCTAGCTCGGGCCTTCAGATTCTGGTCGCGGGGGGCGGGCGAGTGTGCAGGACTACGCCTTCCTAGCAACGAGAGCTTGCAGTTGCGCGCCCGGCAGAGTGCTCTGCGATCACCTCCACTCGAGTGCGTGCGCAAAGGCGCGCTCGAAGCGACGCGCTCGCTGCACAGCGTTGTGCGTACCATCCGGCACTTGGACGAGCATCTGTAGCGAGCTGAGTCTCCAGCCGACTCCGAGGATCTGTCGAGGTACGTGCACTTGGAGAAGCAGCGCGAACACACCACGGTCACGAATGTGTGGAACCATGCGCGCCTGTTCGCGATCCCACCACGTTCTCAACGCCAGCCGGAACGCGAGTTCGAATGACGCATCATCCATTGGTCGCAAGATCCACTCGTTCTTCTGGTTGAGCGCCAGACTAAGATCGACAAACAAGATGCCGGGTATCCCGGCGCGCTGAACTTGTTCCGCTCCATCCGAGAGCAGCTTCTGGATGTTGTCCTGTGACTGCGGCCGCTTGACCGCGAATCCGAGGAACCTCCCGTCGAATCGACAGCGCACGTCCGGCGGTTCGACGAGCTCAACAGGATGTAGTCCAGCACGTTCGCACATCGCCGCAACGAACAACTCGACTTGCTTCGCCCTGCCACGTGAAGGAGCGGAACTCGCGAAGGCGGCCACGGGATCGACGTGATCCTTCAACATCGTGTTCAACTCGGTTCGCAGCTCAACCTCGGAGACTCCCGCAGGCCTGTTCTCGAGAATGAACTCGAGGAGCGTGACGTCTCGCAGAGCTTCGATTGCAACGGCGAACTGCGGATCATCGGGGTCAACCGTGCGTGGAGTCCCGTCCTCAGTGAGGAACGCGCGTCGCATCAGATCGAACCGCATGCCGGGCTTCAGATTCAGCCTCAATTTGCCAAGCTCAGTGTCGACGAATTGAATGGCATCGAACAGCGAGCGGTCGGACATCTGGGTGATCTCGATCCGTGCGCGGCCAATCCGCAGGTCACAGCGTCAGCTAACGCTACCCCGCGCCGCGATGAGCTCATCGAGCTCGCGCTGCAGGCGCGGCAGGATCTCGTCGTAGCGATACGCGCCGAGATCGAGCTCGCCGCGCTTCAGGTTGACGAAGTTCGGGCCGCACCACAGGCCCAGATCCGCGTCGTCGGTCTCGCCCGGGCCGTTCACGCGGCAGCCCATCACGGCGATCGTGAGCTTGTGCTCCTTCGCGTAGGCCGTGAGGCGCTTCACGTCCTCGGCGAGCTCGATGAACTTCTCGTTCTCGACGCGCGAGCACGACGGACAGCTGATGATGTTGAGCCCGTCGAAGAAGTTCGGCGGCACGGAGCGGAAGCGTCCGTTCTCGATGTCCTGCACCAGCTCGCGTCCGACGGCGATCTCCTGGCCCTTGTCGTCGAAGGGCAGCGTCAAGCTCACGCGCAACGTGTCGCCGATGCCGCGCGAGAGCAGCTGCTCGAACGCGATGCGCGTCTTGATGATGCCTTCGGGCGGCATGCCGGCTTCGGTGACACCCAGGTGGATCGGCACGTCGGGCCGCTCGGCGGCGAAGCGCGAGTTCGCGTCGATGACGAGACGCGGATCGCTGTCCTTGATCGAGACGAGGTAGTTCGCGAACCCGAGGCGATCGACCAGCGCGCAGTGATCGACGGCGCACGCGACGATCGCGGAGACGTGATCGTCGGGGAAGCGCTCGTCGTAGGCCGGCGCGATCGATCCGGCATTGATCCCGATGCGCACCGCGTTGCCGTGCCTCGCGGCGACGTCGATCAGGAACGCGACCTTCTCCTCGATCGACTTCGACTTCTCGTGGTGGTGCAGGTGGCCGGGGTTGTAGCGCAGCTTGTCGACGTGCGGCGCGACCTGCGCGGCGAGTCGATAGTTCTCCTGCAGGTCGACCGACAGCACCGCGTGCGTTTGCTCTCGAATCGTCGCCAGCGCGTCGACGTCCTCCTTGCTGTCGACCGCGATGCGCACGATGTCGGCGCCGGCCTTCTCGAGCAGGCGCACCTGCTTCAACGTGGCCTCGATGTCGCGGGTGCGCGTCGCCGCCATGCTTTGCACGGCGATGGGGGCGGAGCCGCCGACGGGGAGGTCGCGGATCTGGATCGTGCGGGTCTTGCGGGGCGGGATCACGGTCGGGAGGGGGTGGAGGAGATCGGGATCGAGGCGTTCGTCGGATCGGGGTCTGAGGCGCGTGGCCAACTCGTCCGACGGCGTTCGGGAGCTCCGCACCCGGCTCCTCGAGCGCGCCCGCCGCCTCGCGAGCGCCTCATTGTGGCCGACCGACTCCCTTTTTCACGGTTTTCCCCCCTGGCCGGCCCCGCACCTGGCGGAAGACTGGCCGGGAGTCGATCAACCAACACCCGAGGCCCTGCTGTCTGCACGTGCATCCCCTCGCACAGTGCTCACGCGGCTCAGGGTGGACCGCTCTCCCAGCTCAGCCCCGCCTGGTCGCACGCGACCTGGTGGGGCTGTTTTTCGTTGCTCCGGTTGGCGGCGAGATGCGCCGCGCGCCGAGCCCCGATTGTGGAGACGTCACCGACGCGCGCTCGCCGCCGGGTCGGGCGTGAGCGTCGATCGTGGACGAACTCCGCCGCCGGCGCACGCCTTTTCGCCGCTGGGATCGTCCGCCATGCTGACCCTCACGATGCGCGCGCGAACCGTGATCCTCGGCGGCGGTGTGAT
The DNA here is from genome assembly GCA_044228975.1 of Planctomycetota bacterium. Lineage (GTDB taxonomy): Bacteria > Planctomycetota > UBA1135 > UBA1135 > JADJNY01. Next base: position 62,052 of record JBGATX010000011.1, read on the forward strand.
GGGGGTGTCGATCGCCTGGCAGCTGGCGCGCAAGCGCGATCCGCATCACGAGCCCGTCGTGCTGCTCGAGAAGAGTGCGCTCGCGGCGGGCGAGTCCGGGCGATCGGGAGCGATCGTGCGGCAGTTCTACAGCGATCGCGAGGTCGCGGCGATGGCGCGCGACTCGCTGCGCGCGTTCGCGGGCTTCGAAACGCGCACCGGACGCTCCATCGGCTGGATGGAGAGCGGTGTGCTGACGCTCGGCAGTCGCGCGAAGCCGGGGCAGCGCGAGTTGATCGAAGGAAACGTCGCGATGATGCGCTCGCTCGGCATCGAGGTGGAGCTCGTCGACGCGCGCAAGCTGCGCGAGCTCGTGCCGGGGA
>JBGATX010000225.1:0-8356 GCA_044228975.1 Planctomycetota bacterium
AACGATCGAAGTCAACACACCCACAACCGCCCAGTCCGGGTCACTGCGCCAGCGTGCTTGATCCTCGAACCGCGGAAACGCGGTCGAAGCCGATGCGGAGATTGCAGGGCCCGACAGGACGGACTCCAACATGCAGCGGCTCCAACATGGAGCCCTCGAGACTGCGAATGGAAGCGTGGCGGGATGGGGTGTGTGCCGGAGACTCGGACGGAGGACTTGACGGGGGTGGCCCTCTCATGGAAGCACGCGCGTGTGGCGCGTTGCCCAGCAATTCGCCTTCGGCCGGTTCTGGCATTCTCGCCCCGACCGACACCAATCCCCACTCACCCCGTCACAACCCCACTCACCACCGCCAACCCCGCCGCCTTCCACGCACTGATCCCACCAACCAGATCCGTGAACCCAGTCACCCCATTCCGCTCGAGAATCCCCGCCGCAATCGACGACCGATACCCCGACAAACAATGCAGCGCGATCCTCTTCCCGCGCGGCACTTCTCCCATCCGCCGCTCCAACTCCGCCAGCGGAATGTTCACGCTGCCTTCGATGTGGAACTGAGCCCACTCACTCTCCGCCCGCACATCGAGCACCACCTCGCGCTCTCCACTCTCCAACCTCGCTTTCATCGCCGCCGGATCCACGCGCTCCAACTTCCGCACGAGCTCCTTCCGCCCGAGGAGTGCCTCCGCCCCGCCGCGCAGGAACCCCTCGACCTTCTCGAATCCCACGCGCGAGAGCCGCGTCGCCGCCTCCGTCTCGCGCCCCGGTTCCGCCACGATCACGATGCGCGCGCGCGGATCGTGCAACGTCCCGGCCCACGTCGCGAACTTCCCCGACAACCCGATGTTGAGGCTCCCCGCGAGATGTCCGCCCTCGAACGCGACCGCCTCGCGCACATCGAGCACCAACGCACCCGCTGCCTGCCGCGCGAGCACCTCGTCGAGCTCCAGCGGCTTCAACGCCACCTTCAAGTTGTCCTCGAGCACCCCGCGCCGCTCGCGATTCAACTGCGCGTCGTACGCGAAGTACGCCGGCGCCGCCGGCTGGTCGCTCGTCGCGAGCGCGATGAACTGCTCCTTGCTCATCGGACGCAGCATGACGTTGCCCACGCGCTGCTTCCCGATCGTCGAAGAAGTCTCCGACGACAGGTTCTTGCCGCACATCGAGCCCGCGCCGTGCGCGGGATAGACGAGCACGTCGTCGGGGAGCTTCAGGAGCTTCTCGTGCAACGAGTCGTACATCATCCCGGCGAGCTCGCGCGCACTGATCCCGATCGACGCCATCAGATCGGGACGTCCGACGTCGCCGACGAAGAGCGTGTCCCCGGTCAGCACCGCGTGCGGCCTGTCGCGATCGTGCACCAGGATCGAAATCCCTTCCGGCGTGTGGCCGGGCGTCTCGAGCGCCGTCAAGCGCACGTCGCCGAGCTCCAGCGTCGCGCCGTCCCGCATCGGCGTGAACTCGTAGTCCGCCTGCGCGCGCGCGCCGAGATGGATGCGCGCGCCGGTGCGCCGCGCGAGCTCCAGATGCCCGGCGACGAAGTCCGCATGGAAATGCGTCAGGAAGACGTGCCGGATCTCCAGCCCCGCCGCGCGCGCGTCGGCGAGGTAGCCGTCGACGTCGCGTTGCGGGTCGACGACGACGGCCGCGTGCGTGCGCTCATCGCCGATCAGGTACGAAGCGTGGGAGAGACAACCGAGGTAGTACTGTTTGAGGATCACGCGCGCATTGTAGACGCGCGCGCCGCTCAACCGCGCAAGGCGTGGAACGCGTCGCGCCCGAACGAGTCGACCTGCACCGCTTCCTCGCGGGCGGCCGCGGCTTCGCGCAGCGCGCGGGCCTCCTCCGGCGAGAGGATCTTCTTCGCGAGCGCCGGGTCGATCAGGTCGAGCTCGGTTCCGCGCGCGAGCGTGCCGGCCTTGACGGCGTCGCGCAGCTTCTCGCGCGTCTTGTGACAGGCGACGGTGAGCTCGAGCGCGTGCTCGAGCTGCGCGAGGCCCGGACCGCCGCGCGGCGGCAGGTAGACGTCGGGCGTGAGCGCGATGCGCGCGGGGTTGCCGTCGAGGATCGCGCGCGCGGCACGGGAGGCGACGCGGTCGCTCGGCGGACGGCGGCAGCGGCCGAGCGGGAAGACGAGCGGCTTCACGAGCGTCGCGGTCGCGCGCTGCGGCAGATTGTCGAGCACGCCGCCGAGCGCCTCCTGCACCTGCCACAGAGCCTCGTCGCAGGCCCAGCGGAAGAGCGGGCGGTCGCGATCGGGCCGTCCGTCGGCCTCGAAGCGCTTGACCGTCGCGACCGCGATGTACATCCACGCGAGCGCGTCGGCGAGACGGCCGCTGATCATCTCCTTGCGCTTCAACGAGCCGCCGAGCGTGCCCATGCACACGTCCGCGACGAGCGCGAACGACGCGCTGTAGCGTCCGACCTTGCGCAGGACGCGCGCGCTCTCGCCCGAGTACGCGCCGCTCGAGAGCGCGCCGCCCGTCAACGACAAGACGAGGGAGCGCGTCGCGTTGCGCGCGATGAAGCCGACGTGGCCGAAGAAGGCTTCGTCGAAGAGCGCGAGGCGCTTCTCGCGCGCGGCCTCCATCTCCTTGAAGGCGAACGGATGGCAGCGGATCGCGCCCTGTCCGAACACGATCATCGTGCGCGTCAGGATGTTCGCGCCTTCGACGGTGATGCCGATCGGCAGCGCCTGGTAGGAGTACGCGAGCACGTTGCGCGGACCCTTGCAGATCGCCGCTCCGCCCTGGATGTCCATCGCGTCGAGCGAGACGCGTCGCGCGCCCTCCGTCGACCAGGCCTTCGCGATCGCCGAGATCACGGCCGGTTTCTCGCCCGAATCGACCGCGCCCGCGGTGAGCGTGCGCAGCGCGTTCATCCAGTACGTCGTGCCCGCGATGCGCGCGAGCGGCGCTTCGATGCCTTCGAAACGGCCGATCGCCAGGTTGAACTGCTCGCGGATCGACGCATAGGCGCCGATCGCGCGCGTCGCGAGCTGAGCTCCGCCGCAGGAGCTCGCCGGCAGCGAGATCGAGCGTCCCGCCGCGAGGCAATCCATGAGCATGCGCCAGCCCTGGCCGGCCATCTTCGGCCCGCCGATGATCGCGTCGAGCGGCACGAACACGTCGCGACCGTGCGTCGGACCATTCATGAACGGCGTCGACATCGGATCGTGGCGCTCGCCGGCTTCGACGCCGGGCGTGTCGCGCGGGATGAGAGCGCAGGTGATGCCCAGATCGACGTCGGCGCCGAGCAGGTGGTCGGGGTCGCGCAGGCGGAACGCGAGACCGATCAGCGTCGCGACCGGCGCGAGCGTGATGTAGCGCTTGTTCCAGTTCAGGCGCATGCCGAGCACTTCGCGCCCTTGCCACGTGCCCTTGCACACGACTCCGTTCGATTGCATCCCGCCCGCGTCGGAGCCCGCGAGCGGCTCGGTCAACGCGAAGCACGGGATCTCGTCGCCGACCGCGAGACGCGGCAGGTAGCGCGTCTTCTGCTCCTCCGTGCCGTAGTGCAGGAGGAGCTCCGCCGGTCCGAGCGAGTTCGGAACCATGACCGTGACCGCCGCCGTCGTGCTGTGCGACGAGAGACGCGTGATCACGGCCGAGTTCATCTGCGCGCTGAAGCCCAGGCCCCCGAAGCTCTCGGGGATGATCATCGCCATGAACTTCTTCTTCTTGATGAAGTCCCAGGCCGCCGGCGAGAGATCGCCGCGCGCGTGCACGTCCTGATCGTCGACGAGACGGCAGAGTTCGTTCACCTCGTTGTCGAGGAACGCCTTCTCGCGCGCGCTCAGCGGCTTGGGCTGGAACTCGGCGATGCGCTTCCACTTCGGCGCGCCCGAGAAGAGCTCCGCATCCCACCAGACCGTGCCGGCTTCGAGCGCGATGCGCTCGGTGTCGCTCATGCGCGGGAAGATGCGCGAGAGCATGCGCATCACGTGCGTCGTGATCAGCGCGCGGCGCAACGGCGCGAGGCCGAAGAGCACCGCGAGCGCGAGGAACGCGCCGGCGCAGACGAGGAAGGGCGTCGCGCGCGAATGTCCGTGCCAGGCGAACCAGCCGAGCACGAGCGCCGCGGGCAGGACCCAGGCCCAGAATCCGCGACCGTGATAGAGGAGCAGGACGAGCAGCAAGGCTGCCGACGCGAGGACCAGCGCGAGTTCCATGATCGGTGGGAGGGCCACCGCCTCTTATCGAGCGGCGTCAGGTGGGGGCTTGTGCTGCCGAGGTGTCGCGCAAGTTGCTTTCGGACAGTGCGCCTTGTCTCGGCGCGGGTCAAGAGAGCTCCGACGCTCGCCCGCGCACAGCGGGGCTCGAGTCGCGCGCTCCGGAGCTTTTTTCCGTGACCGGCGAGCGGCACGATGCTTGAAAGCAGGCGCGTCCGCCTTTGTGCGCAACGTGATGATCTCCCGCTTCCCGACCTTCGCGCTCGGCGTCTGCGCCGTTCTCGCCGCGCTGCACGCGCCCGCGGCTGCGCAAGAGCGCACGCTGCTCGAGAAGAACACCGCACACTACGCGCTCAAGGCCTGGGCGACCTCCGACGAGCTGCGCACCTGGTCCGAGCTGCTCGAGCAGACCTGGCCCGAGATCGAGGACGCGCTGCGCGCGACGCCCAAGCTCGACGCGAACGAGAAGCTCGCCTTCCGCATCGATGCCGACAAGGAGGCCTGCCTCAAGGCGACTCTCGACGACAAGCAGTCGATGCCGAAGTCGGCCGATCCGGCGTGGTTCTCACCCTACAACCGCGGCGTCTACATGTACCGGCAGCCGAGCGCCGTGTTCACGCGCATGATGGTGATCTATGCCGCGGTGCTGCAGTACCACGCGCTCTGCAAGGGCAAGAACATCGACCTCGACACGACCTGGTTCGTGCACGGCCTGGCGCAGACGCTCTCGGTGCACCGCTGGGACGGCGTGAAGGTCGAGCTCGGCGTGTCGCCGCGCCTGTGCGTCGTCGACTATCCCGCGCGCGCTCTCGAGGCTCTCGGTGGTCCGGGCTTCGAGCTCGACACGAAGGACGAGGAGCGCATCGCCAATCCCTACGCTTCGTGGTCGGCCGTGCGCTTCGCGCTCTACGGCGCCGGCGGGAAGCTGCGCGCGAAGTTCCAGAAGCTCGCGCTGGGGTACTCGGGCTCGAAGTTGAGCGGCAAGGAGTTCCTGCGCGAGCTCGGCTTCGATCGCAACACGCGCAAGGACTTCCGCGAGTGGCTGCTCGCCGAGCAGTATCCGTTCGCGATCGAGCAGGGCGATTGGGAGGAGAAGCTCGATCGCTCGCTGGTCGGCGGCCGCGAGCTGCCCAGTGATCTCTCGGTCGCGGTACTGCGCGCGCCGCGCAGCGCGTTGCGCGGCATGGTGCACGGCTTGACGGAACACAACGCGACGCGCGCGTTGATTCTCTCGTGGACCGACGCGCGGAACTTCGCGCTCGGACGCCTCGAGCCGCCGATGCTCATCGTCGACTACCACCGCGACGGCAAGATCGTCGACAGCGCGCGCTACCCGCTGCCCAATCCAGCCGCCGACGCGCTCGAGTTCGAGATGCGCCAGCTCGAGATCAAGGCCAGTCCGGGCAAGAAGCAGCTCAACTGGCGCCCCGCCGGCGTCTCCCTGGTGATCGACGGCAAGGATCTCGGCCGCATCGACGTGATGGAGGGACAAATCGGGCTCGCGAGCTATGCGGGGCTGAGCCGATTCTCGAAGATCGTCCTACCTTGATGACCCACTCCATGCCGCGCGTGCCGCGCCCGTACCTCATGTCGCCGATCCGGGTGCCGTTGCTAGCGCTCGTCCTCGTCGCCGCCTGCGATCGCTCCGGCGGCGGCGCATCGAGCTCCGCGAGCGCCGCGAGCTCGAGTGCTTCCGAGCCCGACGTCGTCACGCGCGCCGAGCACATCGTCGCCGGCAACACGGCAGCGGCGGAGTACCTGCGCTTCCTGGTGGAGCCCGCGCGCGTCGCCGCGATCCCCGAGCAGGTGGCGGACAACTCCGTGCTGCCGTTCGACCAGCAAGGGTGGGAGGGCGTGAAGCGTTTCGCGCGCTACTCGGCCGATCCGATCCTCGCCGCGGGCGCCGATGTCGTGCTCACGCACGCCTGGCAGGAAGCCGAGACGACGAGCGTGCTGCGCTCGCGCGACGTGCCCGTGGTCGTGCTCGCTTCCGCGCGCGGATGGAACGACATCGAGCGCACGCTCGTGCATCTGGGCAAGATCCTGCACGCCGAGGAAGCGGCCGCGAAGCTCATGCTCTCGCGCGGCAACACGGTCGAGCGCCTCGCGCGCGAAGCCAAGCGCCGGCCGCAGCTCGCGGGACTCGTGTAGGCGCTGCACATGGCGGGGTTGACCAACGCGGCCGAGAAGCAAGGCCTGAAGGGCCACGTGCAGATCGACTTCGAGAAGCTGCTCGTGCTCGATCCCGACGTGCTGATCCTCACCGCGCCGCGCAGCGGACAGAAGGAGAGCTCGACGCGTCACACGCTGGCGACGACAGCCGTGCTGGCGAACCTGCGCGCGGTCAAGGAGCAGCGCTACGTCGAGGTCCGCGACGCGCTGCTCTCCTCCGATTCGCTCACGCTCGTCGAGGCGGCCGACACGATCGCGCTCGGCGTCGGCGACCTGCTCCAGCGCCTGGAGCGCGAGAAGCTCGAGCGCGAGCGCAAGCAATGAGCGCGCCCAGACGCTCGCTCTGCTCGCGATGAACGCGGGTGGACAGGCGTTCGACGGCCGCTTCGACGCCGTCACGCAGCGCATCCTGCCTTCGTCCGAGGTGACGCACGTGCACCTCCTGCGCCACGGCGCGGTGCAGGGCATGTCGCAACGCATCGTGCGCGGCCAGCTCGACGAGCCGCTCTCGGACGAAGGCCGCGGCGAGACGCGCGCGCTGGTGCGCTGGCTCGCCGAGCACGAGCCGCGACCCGCGCGCATCCTCTCCAGCGATCTCGTGCGCTGTCGCGAGCTCGCGGTTGAGCTCGCGCGCGCGACGGGTGCTCCTTGCACGTTCGAGCCGCGCCTGCGCGAGCAGTCGATGGGGGAGTGGGAGGGCCGCACGTGGTCGGAGATCACGGCCGCCGAGCCCGCGGCCGTCAGCGCGTACTGGGCTGACTACTTCGACGCGCGTCCGAGCGGCGGCGAGTCGCTCGCCGACGTGCAGGCGCGCGCGTGGGAGTGGTGGAGCGAGGTCGAGGACGCGTGCCGCGGCGAGCGCATCGCCGTCGTGACGCACATCGGCGTGCTGCGCGTGCTGCTGTGCCGGTGGCTGTCGATTCCCGGTGACCAGGCGCTGCGTTTCGCACCCGCGACCGCGTCGCACACCGCGCTGCAGCTCGGAGCCGCCGGAGCGGTGGTCAACGCGCTCGGCGAGCGTCCGTGGCGCGCGTCGAGCGTCGTCGAGAGCGCGAAGTCCGCGGCCTCGAGCCCGAACACGAAGTGCGCGCGCCGCATCGCGATCACCGGCTCCGCCGGCACGGGCAAGACCACGCTCGGCCGCGCGCTCGCCGACGAGCTCGGCGTGCCATTCCTCGCCGAGCGCATGCGCGAGCGCATCGAGAGCGGCCTCGACGTCGGCGCGCTCTCGCGCCGCGATTGGCGCGCGTTGATCGAGAGCGAATGGGAGTCGCAGTGCGCAGCCGAAGCCGCGTGTCCGAACGGCTTCGTCGCCGATCGCTCGAGCGTCGATTTCGCCGCGTTCTGGCTGCACTACGGCCTGCAGGACGAGCGCGAGCTCACCGAGCGCTGGATGGCGCGCATGTTCGCGCACGCGCGCGGCTACGAGCGCCTGATCGTCTGTCCGTGGGGCGACCTGCCGCTCGTCGACGACGGCGTGCGCTCGACGAACCGCTGGACGCAGCTCCGCTACCACTCGATCCTCGAAGGCCTGCTCGCGCGGATGGCGCCGGGGCGCGTGCTGCTGATCGCGGACGCGGAGCCGATCGACGCCCGGGTCGAGCACGTGCTCGCGGCGGTCAGCTAGATCCCGAACTGCCTGTTCAGCCAGCGCGGCCGGCTGAAGTCCCAGTTCTTCTCGGCCATCGCGGCGACGAGCACGGGGTAGATGGCGTCGATCGCGGCGACCACCGACGCGCTGAGCCCGAGCGTCCTCGCGTACGAGTCCATGGCCTCGATCTCGTGGTCGAACAGCCCGTGGCGATCGCGGATCGCGCGCCACGCTTCGCCCGGACTGATGTGACGCTCCTGCTTGCGCTCGTGGACCACGAGGTGGAGCAGGTCGAAGAGCGGCAGGCCTTCGTCCTCCGTCGTGCCCCAGTCGAGGTAACCGAGCACGCCGCCGTCGCGATCGACCTGCACGTGCTTGCTGCGCAGGTCGGCGTGGTAGAGCACGAGCGGGAAAGTCTGGCC
>JBGATX010000012.1:0-62177 GCA_044228975.1 Planctomycetota bacterium
GGAGGGCGAAGCGCTGCTCGAGAGAGCGCCGCGCGGGCCCGGTCTCGACGCGTTGCGCGCGTTGTGCGCGCGCGCGCCGATCCGCCAGGACGCGGAGCTCGCGGCGCGCGTCGACGCGGATGCGCTCGACTACTTCCTCGTGGGCCTGGGGCTGCACATCGAGGCGCTGCGCGCGCCTTTCGAGCGCCAGGCGCGCTTGAGGAAGCGCTCGCTCGCCATGTCGGACGAGGCCGTCAAGCGCGCGCGCCACGCGCGTTCCTACTACCACGTCGCGCGCTCGTGGGCCGCCGTGGCCGCGCACGACGAGCGCATCGCGCGTTCGAGCGCGGGCGCGCTGCTCGCGCTGTGGCCCGATTCCTACGTGGAGCTCTGCGCCGCGGGCCGCGCTCTGATCGGTTTCGACCCCGCGGCCGCGCGGCCGATCTACCTGCGCGCCTTGCAGATCGATCCGGTGCCGGCGATTCCCATGCACCAACTGGGCGTGATCGAGTTCAAGCTCGGAGAGTACGCCGCGGCCGAGCCGTGGTTCTGGCGCGTGCTCGCGCAGCGGCCGACGAGCGACGCCTGGAACATGCTCGGGGTCACGCAGTACCTGCGCGGTTGCCGCGCGGAGGGCGAGAGCGCGCTCGAGCTCGCGCTGCGCGCCGATCCGAACGATCGCACCGCGCTGCTCAACCTCGGACGGCTGCGCCTGCGCGACGACGTCGCCAGCGCTGTGCCCGTGTTCGAGCGCATGCTCGCGCTCGACGACTCCGATCCGGACGCGAACGCGTACTTGGGATTCGCGTTGTTCAGCCTGGGACACAAGGAGGAAGGTCGCGATCTCGTCGCGCGCTCGATCGCGGAAGACGGAACGGACCCGGAGTTCTGGTATTGGCTCGCGCTGGACGAGCGCGAGCTCGGCGAACGCGAGAGCGCGCTCGACGTCGTCGACGAAGCTCTGCGGCGCTTTCGCGGCGACCGGCGGCTCGCGGGGCTGCGTGACGAGCTCGAACGCGAGCGCTGAGCACGCCATCGGCGCGGGAGATCGTCGTCGCGCGCGCTCGCGTGGCTGCTCCGCGCCTTGACGCCTTCGAAAAGGCGGGCGTAGCCTGGAGTCGTGCGCGCGTCCTCGTCACGCGCCGCACGTTCGACCGTTCTCTTTCCGGGCCCCCCGCCCCAGGTGGAATCACGATGCACGTTCGTCCGCTTCGCGCCCTGGCCGTTCTCGCGTTGGCGTCGTTCGCCGGTCCGCTGCGCGCGCAGACTTGTCCCGAGCTCGGTCCGGTGCAGGTCTACACCGGCGCGGGCACGGTCACGTGTCCGTGCTTCGTCGCGGGCGAGAAGGCCGGCACGGTCTTCACCGGCATTCCCGCGGGCGACTTCCCGATCGAGATCACCAAGGTCGGCATCGGCTGGGGATCGCAGAGCGGCGGCGCGCTGCCGACCGTCGAGGATGCGATCGAGATCTACGGCGCGGGCCTGCCGAACCCCTCGTCCGGTGGACTGCTCTACTCGCTGCCCGCGCCGCAGATGACCGACGGCTTCGTCAACGAGTTCAACGTCGAGGGACAGGGTCCGGGTCCGCTGACGATCGCGTCGCAGCCGTTCACCGTGGTGCTCAAGTTCTACAACGCGAACAACACCCCGCCCTACGGTCCGAGCATGATCGAGGACTCCAACGGCATCACGCCCGGGCGCAACGTCGTGTACGCGATCGGCTTTCCGCTCACCGGCTGGTTCGACGCGCAGACGCTGGGCGTGAGCGGCGATTGGGTCGTCTACATCAAGTACAAGCCGCACTGCGGCACGGGCGGAGGCAACCCGGGCACGGCCTACTGCTTCGGCGACGGATCGGGAGCGGCGTGTCCGTGCGATCCGGGCCAGGCCGGACAACCCGGACAAGGTTGCAGCAACACGACCGGCGAAGGCGGACGCATCGAAGCGAGCGGGACGCCGAGCGTCGCCAACGACACGATCACATTGCACCTCTCGCACTTGCCGGGCGCCGCGACGGCCGTGATGTTCCAAGGCACGTTGCAGCAGAACGGCGGGATGGGCTCGCAGCAGTACGACGGGCTCCTGTGCGTGAACGGCTCGATCATCCGCATCGGCACGAAGATCCAGAACGCGGGTGCGAGCGATTGGGGCTTCGGCGTCCCCGGTGATCCGTTGATCTCCGTGCGCGGGGCCATCCCGCTCGTCGGCGGCACGCGCCACTACCAGGGCTGGTACCGCAACGCCGCGACCTTCTGCACGACGGCGACGAGCAACTACACGAACGGCTGGTCGATCGTCTGGACGCCCTGAGATGGGTGGACCTGTCGAGCCCCTGAGCTGATTCAGGTCGCTTGCGAGTGGTGCGAGTACGGTACACGGCATCTTTCTCACCGATTCGCCCGCCCCGCCTCGCGCGCCGTGCCCGCGCGCGAATCGGTGGGAAAGACGCCGTGTACCGTACGCCGTGCGGTTGCGCGCGAATCGGTGAGAAAAATGCCGTGTACCGTACTCCGGTGCGCCGCAACACTCCGCTTGCGCCGTTTTTTCCGAGGAGACGGGGAACCTGCGCGCGACTCGCAGCGCGCGACCACTCCGCCCTGGCGGGAACGCCTGCACGCCCTAGACTCGAAGCGAGTTCGCGCCTTCGGCCCTCGACCCAGGAAAACGATTCATGTCCGTCTCCATCTCTCGTCTCGTCTCTCGCGCCGCATTCGTTGCAGGCCTCGCGGCCTCGAGCTTCGCCCAAGGCTCCGACAGTTGCGCCACACCGCAATCGATCACGGGCTCCGGCCCGTTCAGTTTCGCCAACGCGGCTGCGACGACCGGCACGGAAGGCCAGACCGAGACCTTGTGTCTCACCTCCGGCCAGACGGCCGTGCAACGCGACGTGTGGTTCACCTGGACCGCGCCCGAGACTCGACTGTACGAGTTCACGACCTGCGGCGGCGGCGCGGTGAACACGAAGCTCGCGATCTATGCCGGCAGTGGCTGCCCCGCGCCAGGCTCGGCGATCGCGTGCAACGACAACTCCTGCGGCAACCAGTCGCGCGTGCAGTTCAACGCCACGGTCGGAGCGGTCTACACGCTGCAGCTCGGCGTCGCGTTCGGCGCGGCCGGCGGCAACGGCACCTTCGTCGTGCAGACGGCGGTCAGCTGCGGCGGCAGCACGGGACCCGACGTGATCGTCGGTGAGATCACGGACGTCATGAACGTCGTGCCCGTCGGCGTCATCGACGCGATCGCGCTGGGCACGAACTCCTGCAACGTCGGCACCACGGTGCTGAGCTGGATCTCGAGCACCCCGGCGCACCCGGTCATCCGCCAGAACCTCCATCGCTACAACACCTCGAGCGGCTACGGCCGTTTCGAGCAGCTCGGTCTCTCGTGGCTCAAGCACGGATTCACCGCGCTGCAAGGCACCGTGTGCTGCACGTGCATTCCCAACGGCTCGGGCTCGGGCCTGGGAGTCGGCTGCTCGGATCCGTACGGCGCCGGCTTGAACGGCGGGCAATCGGGAGCGGGTCCGAACTACCAGGTCAACGCGCACACCGGCGTCTTCGCCTATCCGCCCGCGAACCCGGCCTTCACCGCGAACACGATCGCACGGCGTTGCCAGTTCGCGCTCGCCGACGTGACGGCCGGCGGACAGTTCTACGGCGAATGCCAATACGTGACCGCCGACGACGCGGCCGCGGGCAATCAGGACAACAATGCTTCGTGGCGGCGCATCACGGTCACGGGCACGAGCTCGGACTACACGCTGTCGCTGACCGGCCAGACGCATCGTGGCGAACCCGCGATCCGCGCCTGGGCCGACGCGGAAGCCGGCGTGCAGCTCACTTCGCTGCAGATCCCCGGCGACGGACTCGTGATCGTCGGCTCGAAGGTCACGAACCTCGGCGGCGGCTCGTGGCACTACGAATACGCGGTCCAGAACGTCAATGCCGACCGCAACGTGGGCGCGTTCTCGGTGCCGGTCGCGCCGAGCGTCACCGTGAGCAACATCGGCTTCCACGACGTCTCGTATCACGACAGCGACGGCGTCGGGAACGTCACGTTCAGCGGGACCGACTGGGTCGGCACGCTGGCGAGCGGCTCGATCACGTGGGAGTGCGAGGCGTCGACCGTGAATCCCAACGCGAATGCGATCCGCTGGGGCACGCTCTACAACTTCCGCTTCGACGCCAACGCGCCGCCGCAGAGCGGGTTGCTCGCCATCACCCCGTGGAAGAGTGGCGCGGGCGGTACGCTGGCCGCCGCGGGCGACGTGCCGGGCAATTCGCCCATCGTCGACTTCTGCTTCGGCGACGGCAGCGGCAGCACCTGCCCCTGCGGCAACAACGGTTCGGCGGGCAACGGGTGCGCGAACTCGCTCGTGGCGGGCGGAGCGCATCTCGCGGGCACGGGCAACGCTTCCGTCCTCGCCGACAGCGTCGCGCTCACGGGCAGCGCGCTGACCGGTTCGGTCGCGATCTTCTTCCAAGGAGACGCACAGACCGCGCCGACCGCGATCGACGACGGCATCGGTTGCGTGGGTGGCTCGATCGTGCGCCTGCGTTCACAGCTGATCGGCGGCGGGTTCGCGCTCTTCCCCGACGCCGGCGATCCGAGCATCAGCGTCGCGGGCGGCGTCGCGCCCGCGGGCGGCACTTACTACTACCAGTGCTTCTACCGCAACTCCTCGCTGGCCTTCTGCCCGCCGGCGACTTCGAACCGCACCAATGGCGTCGCCGTGACCTGGGCGCCGTGATTCCACCCGTGGCGCTCGCGCGGCCGCGCGAGCGCTGCTCCTGGATCCACCGCGGCCCGCCGGACTCTCGAGTCCCACCCGGGCCGCGCGGCGTTCAACAATTCATCGCGCGCGTGTTTCCGGGCGCGACCACCGTGGTAGAGCCGCTGCGACCGCGTTTCTCCCTCCCCAGGAGTCCCCAATCATGCATCCGACGGCTTCCCATGTTCTCAGGCTGGCCTTCGTCGTGGCTCTCTCGAGCGCCGTAGCGTGGGCCCAAGGCTCCGACAATTGCGCCACCGCGCAGGCGATCAGCGGGCCCGGGCCTCATCCGTTCAACAACGCGAGTGCCACGACCGGGCCGCAAGGCCAGACGGAAGTGCTCTGCAACTCCTTCGGCTCGATGGCGATGCAGCGCGACGTCTGGTTCACGTGGGTCGCTCCCTCGACCGACTCGTTCGACTTCTCGCTCTGCGGCCTGACGTCGGTCGACTCGAAGATCGCGGTCTATCCCGGAGCCGGATGCCCGACGAGCGGCACCGCGATCGGCTGCAACGACGATTCGTGCGGCCTCGTCTCGCACGTGATCTTCTCCGCCACGGCGGGGAGCTCGTACACACTCCAGATCGGCGTGTTCCCTGGCGCCGCGGGCGGCACGGGCACGTTCACGATGGGCGTCACGGTTCCGCCGCCGCCTTGCGGCTCGAACACGGGGCCGGACGTGATCGTCGGCGAGGTGACGGACGTGCTCAACGTGGCCGCGTCGGGCGGCATCGACGCGATCGCGCTCGGCACGGACGCGTGCAACATCGGCACGGCGCCGCTCAACTGGGTGGCGAGCACGCCGGCGCATCCGGTGATCCGCCAGAACGCCTACCGCTACAAGGTCATCAACGGCGCGGGACGCTTCGAGCAGATCGGAGCTTCATGGTTGAAGCACGCGTTCGCGGCCGTGAACGGCAGCACCTGCTGCACGTGTCAGGGCGGCGGCGGCCTCGGCGTCGGCTGCTCGGATCCGTACGGCTCGGGATTGAACGGCAACCAGGGCAGCGCCGGACCCAACTGGCAGGTCAACGCGCACACGGGCGTCTTCGCCTATCCGCCGGCCAATCCGGCGTGGAGCGGAGCGATCGCGCGCCGCTGCCAGATGCGCACGAGCGAGCTCGAGAACACGAGCCTGCCCGGCGCGGCGCGCTACTTCGGCGAGTGCCACTACGTCACGGCCGACGACGCGCAGACGAACTTGAACGGCAACAACAACGCGTCGTGGCGCGAGATGCTGAACAGCGGCGGCAGCGACGCGAACTTCTCGCTGACCGGCTCGACGCACCGCGCGCAGCCGGCGATCTACGCCTGGGGCGTGGCCGAAACCGGCGTGCGGCTGAGCGAGGTGCAAGTGCCCGGCGACGGACTCGTGGTCGTCGGCTCGAAGGCCACGAACCTCGGCGGCGGGATCTGGCACTACCAGTACGCCGTCTACAACATGAACGCCGATCGCAACGTGGGCTCGTTCTCGGTGTCGATCCCCGCGGGTGCGACGGTCACGAACATCGGCTTCCACGATATCGACTACCACGACGGCGACGGCAACGGCAACGCGACGATCAGCGGCACCGACTGGGTCGGGACGAACTCCGGCGGCACGCTCACGTGGGCCTGCGAGACGCAGGCGGTGAACAACAACGCCAACGCGATCCGCTGGGGCACGCTCTACAACTTCCACTTCGACGCCGACACCGGCCCCGTGACGGGCGCGCTGTCGTTCGGTCTGTGGAAGACGGGTGCGCCGGCTTCGATGTCGGCCACGGGCGAGGTGCCGGGCACGAACGCGTTCAGCAGCTTCTGCTTCGGCGACGGCAGCGGCCTCGCGTGCCCGTGCGGCAACAGCGGCGCAGCGGGCAACGGCTGCGCGAACTCCGCCTTCCCCGCGGGAGCGAACCTCAGCGCCAACGGCAACGCGAGCGCATCCTTCGACGCGGTCCAGCTCGCCGCGAACAACGTCACCGGCAACGTCGGCGTGTTCTTCCAGGGCACGGCGCAAGGCTCGCCCACGGTCATCGACGACGGCATCGGCTGCGTCGGCGGCGTGATCCTGCGCATCGGCACGAGCCTCACGGGCGGCGCGGCGAGCGTCTATCCCGAAGTCGGCGATCCGTCGATCAGCGTGCGCGGCGCGATCACGCCCGCGGGTGGCACGTTCTACTACCAGTGCTTCTATCGCAACTCCGTCGGAGCGTTCTGCCCGCCTGCGGCATCCAATCGCACGAACGCCGTCGCGATCAGCTGGATCCCGTGACATGGAGCGGCCTGTCGCGCCTGAATGCGGCAGGTTGGCATCGTTGAGTCCGCCGAGGCCGTACAGCGACAGCGCTGTACGGCCTCGCAACGACGCGTCGCGCGCGTAGGGAAGCATGCGCAAGCTCGCTCTCGGGGTCGTTCTGCTGCTGCTCGCCGGCGTGGTGATCGCCGTGTCGTGGACGACGTCACCGCGCGCGCGCGTCGCGTCGACGCCGAAGGAGGAGCAGGCGCGCGCCGTCGAGACATCGAACGTCGCGCCGACGCACGCGCTCGAGCGACCGCCCGTCGAACAGGCTCCGAAGTCGCGGTCGCAGTCGCCCGCGCGCGTCGAGCACTCCACGTCCGCCAACGAACCCGAGGAATCGTCCGCCACGGAACGCTCGGGAGCGGAACAACGCTTCCGCGTTCACCTGTGGGGCACGGTGCGCGATCGTTCCTCGTTGCGACCCGTGCCCGAGGTGCAGCTGCGCTTCCGGTGCGGCGCGCAGACGCTCGCGCAGCCGCGCACGCTCGCGAACGGCCGTTTCGAGGCCGATTTCGAGGCGTTCGGCGCCTGCCGCGTCGAGGTGACGCCGCCCGACGGCTGGGTCGTCGTCGACGGAGCGGGAACGCTGGGCGCGGACGTGCTCGACGGCTCGCGCGCGCTCGAGATCCATGTGAGCAAGGAGCGCGGCGAGGTCGCGGGCGACATCCACGGCTACCTGCTCTCCGAGAGCGGCGACTGGACGAAAGAGACGCTGCCCAAGGATCGCGCGGTGCTCGTCGACCTCGTTCCGACGCGCGAGCCGCGCACGGGCGTGCGGGGAGAGATCACTCCCGTCATCGACTCCGATGGCCGCGCGACGCTCGAGTTCGCCTTCCACGACGTCGCGCCGGGCGAGTACGAGCTCACGATCAGCGCGCTCGACGGCTTTCGCTGGGCACCGCAGTCGCTGCGCGTATCGCCGCCAGCGGACGGCTTGAGCTTCGTGCGCTACGACAAGGACCGCACGCTGCCGATCGTGTTCGAGGTGTTCGACGCGCAGACGCGCGAAGCGATCACGGCCTTCAAGGCCTACAGCGTCAAGATCACGCCGTCGCTCGAGAACGGCGTCTTCTTCCACTCGGGTCCGATCGAGCTCGGCACGTACTCGATCCACGACGCGTTCCAATGGGCCGTCGCCGCCGACGGCTACGCTTCGGCCTTCGGCGACCAGTCCGCGTTCACGAACTCCGCCGACAAGCGCGTCGCACAGGTGTTCCTGGCGCGCGGCTGGTCGACGCGCGTGCTCGCGCTCGCACGCGATCCGGCCGCGCATCTCGCGGTGAACGCGGAGGTCTACGTCGACGGCGGGTTCGCGGGGCGCACCGGCGCAGACGGCACGCTGCTGCTGCGCGCGAACGCCGAACCCAAGCGCATCGAGGTGCGCTACGCCGGTTTCCGTCCGGGCGAGAGCACGCGCACGACGCTCGATCCGTGGAACGCCGCGCGCTACGCGCACACGACGATCGTCTACCTCGAGCGCGAGCGCTGAGCTGCGACGTTCGAGACTCGGCGCGCGGCGCCGTTCCTTGCCGGCGCGACCCCGCGAGCGACCTCTTCGGCGCGCGCCGAGCAACCAAGTCGGTTCGACTCGGCGCCCGTCGGCGCGCGCGCGGAACCTCGACGTCGAGGGACGACCGACGGAGCTGGTCCCGCGCTCACCAGCGCGTCACGATCTCCACACCGGCGTGCGCACCGGCATCGAACGCCGCCATGTCCGTCCCGGGCGCTTCACCCCACAGCCGCGTCCCCGGCGGCACCTCGCGGAGCTCGAAGACGCCTCGCTCGTCGGTCGTCGCGCTGTACAAGGGGAGCGCGTCCGCGCCGAGCGGCCAATCCTCGCAGCTCCACGCCAGCGTTCGACCGGCGGCCGGACGTCCATCGGCGTCGCGAACGACGCCGGAGATCCTGGCCCCTCGACGGAGCGCGATCTGCACCGGCGTGGTTTGTCCCGCGCCGAACGTGGCGCGCACACTGCCGACGAGACCTTCCGGTCGATCGGAGTCGATCGTCAGCTTGCACCAGAGGTCGTACGTGCCGTCGGGCAACGTGAGCGCGCACTCCTCGCCGCCGAGCGCATCCGGTGCGGTGCGCGTGCGGGCGAGCCACACCCTGCGCGTCTCGAGGTCGTGCACCCAGACCGCGCTCGCGATCACGCCCTCGCCGTCGGGCGAGCTGACGACGAGAGGACGACTCCGCCCCACGTGCGCGACGAGCGCGAGCTCGATCGAGTCCCGGGCACCGACGTCGAAGGGTGCCGGTTGCGCGCCGTCGACGCGGCTCACACGGCGTGCGTCGAGCACGAGACCCGGGCCCGGCTGCGCGCACACGTACACGCGCCCAGGCTGGAGACCGTGCACGCGGAAGCTCTTGCCGAACGGCAGGGGCAGCAGGCCCGACAGCAGGTGGCTCGCGTCGCCGTCCGCGGGCATGACTTCGATGCTGAGCTGCGCGAAGGGCGCGATCTCGGAGTACACATCGATGGGATCGATCGCCTTGCCAGCGGGATCCTGGAGTCCGATCGTGACGTCGAGGGCCGCGCCGGCGAGCACCGCGATCGTTCCCAGGTCGAGTCGCGAGCCGGGCGTCAGCTCGAAGGCCTGCGCCGCGAAGTGGAGGTCGCTGTCGTGCTCCAGCCACCACGCGCGCAGCATCCACGTTCCGGGCTGCACGTCGGCGAACTCGAACGCTCCGTCCGCCGCGGTCAACTGCACGTGCTTGGACTCGAAGCTCACGCCGCGCTCGGCCGTGGTTCCGCTCGACTGCTCGACGCGATAGAGCACGACGCGCGCGGGCGCACTGCTGCTCGCGATCTCGCCGTGCACGCTCGCCCCGGACACGAGCGTGCCCGACAGCTCCAGGCACAGGCCGGCAGCGATCTCGAAGCGACCCGAGACTCCCTCGGGCGCCGACGAGCCGCTGACGCGCAGCTCTCCCGAGACCTCCTCGAAGCGTCGTTGCTCGTGCGGTGGAGAGACCTCGACATGCCGCGGCGTCGCCACGGCCCAGCGGTAGCCGGCGAGCGGCGCGAGGTCCGACCAGACGGCGCAGCCCGCGGCGTCGGTTGCGCGCTTCCTCGAGCGCACGAGATCCGCGGACGCTGTCGGCGTGGAAGCTTCTCCGTCGAGCGCGCCGCGGTTCTCGGACGGCGTCCAACCTGCGGCGGTTCGCACGAGCGCGGGCATCTGGCCGTCCAGGGTCGCGACGGAAGGCTCGACCTCGCGCGCGACGGCCGCTGAAGGACCGGCGGCGCTCGGCGCGATCAACACGAGCTCCACACCGCTCACCGGCGCGCCGGAACCATCGCGCAGCACGACGCGCAGGTCTCCCGCGCACGGCATCAAGATGCGGTTCTCGCCGGGCGCCAGCTCGAACGAGCCCGCGAGCGGAACGTGTCCCGGAGCGCTCGCGCGGATCTCGCAGCGACCGCACAGTTCGAGGTCGAAGCTCCAAGGGCCGCTTCCGCGGAGTTGCATCGGAGCCCTGCCCCGCGGCGTGATCACCAGCGTGCTCGGGGTGAGCGGCGTGAGCGACTCGCGGTCCAGGATGATCAGCACGGGCCCGCTCGCGTGCGCGGCCCGGTCCTGGCCCGCGGGCTCGACCGGATCGAGGAGCCGCGCGGATGCGCCATTCGCTGCGACGACCGCCGCCGCGTCCGGATCGTGCGACCCGGGCGTGGCGACGGTGCCCGATTGCAGCGCGACGCTCAAGCCAAGGCTCGCGACGAGCGCGAGGCTCGCGATCACCGCGAGGAACACGGACTGCGATCGTCGGTGAGTCATCGAAGCACCTCGAAGGCGACGAGAAGTGGAGCGGCGCGCTGCTGCGCTCGTTCAGTTGAGGTTCGCCGTGAGGTCCGCGAAGACGTTCGTGCTGAAGAACGCGGAGTCGCCGATGTGCAGCGTGCAGTTCGCCGAGGCGCTGCCAGTCAACGTGTAGAAGAAGGCGTTCGTCACGAAGGTCGGCGTGATCGTTCCGCCATCGGTGAGGATCTTGCGGTTGTAGACCGAGCAGATCTTGCCGGAGCAGCTCGGAGGAACCACCTGCGCGGTCGACGTCGTGTTCGGCTGATTGGGGAAACCATAGTTCCCGAGCGTCAGCGTCATCGTCGAGGTGCCGGCCATGTTGACGCTCTGTTGGGCCGGGAGCACGCCGCTCGGCGTGCAGTGCGCGCTCGTCGTGACCGTGCCGGGAGCCCCGCTCTTGGTGAACACCATGTATCCGCCGGGGGCACCGCAGCTCGCCGAGGCCGATGCGCTCAGCGGAGTCGCTCCGTTGCGGACGCCCTGCACGTTCGATTGCGCGCGGTTGACGGTGGAAGTCCCGATGTCGACGAATCCGTTGACGTGGAGAACGTCGCTACCGCTGCCGGTGAGGTCGATGAACTGGCTGTTGGAGCATGTGTTGAAGTTCTGGCTCACGACCCAACCGCTGCCGAGGTTGATCGTGATGGCGCCTTGCGCACGCGCGGCGCCGGCGAGACAGGAGATGGCGAGCAGGCCGAAGATGCTTGTGAGTTTCATGATCGATGAGGAGGTTGGAGGAACGGAGCGGACCGTGCACCGTGCGCGGACCGAGAGACCCCGGGTGAGTGGGAGCAGCGCGCTCGAGTGCCAGGGTTTCCGCGAGTTCCTTCGACGCTCGCGTTCGGATCGCGTGCGCGGAGAGCGCGCTCGGCCCGCGCTCCGACTGCTCGAAGTGCGTCACGGACTGCGCCGAGAACCGCGCCGGAAACCGGACGTCGTTCCGAGCTCTGGACAGGCCCTCGAGGAAGGCGTGCGAGAGCTCGACGAGTGCCGCGCCGGTCGCCGAAGACGGTGCCGTTCCCTCGGCGGACTCCCTCGGTGCGCCGCGAGCGCTTGGACGCGACGACGTCGTCGTCGAGTTCAGGCGCCGGACGCTCACCGCGGCCCGAAGCGCGCGTCCACGAGCGCTCGCCGGTTCACGGCACGTCGAGGCGCACCTGCACCGGGCTCGCGTCGACGTCGAACTTGCGGCTGGCGACGACCTTGCCTTGCGCGCGCGCGAGCACTTCGTACGCGCCCTTGGGCAAGGACAGCGAGAGCGTCGTCGCGCCGCTCGAGGCGCGGTGGAAGAGCGCGATGCCGTGCGCGTCGGCGACCTCGAGCTCGAACGGCTGCGTCACGCCGCGCGTGATCTCGAAATCGACCTTGACGCCGCTCTCGAGCACGAGGTCCAGGCCCTGCACGTTGCCTTTCGTCGTGTCGACCGCGCGCGCGCTCGCGATGCGACCGTCGGCGGTCTCGGCGACGACCAGGTAGGCGTGACGGCCGAGCTCGCGCAGCTCGAAGCCCGATTCCGCGCTCGCGAGCACGCTGCGCGCGGGCCCCGATGCGTCGGTTCCGTTCGGGCCGTCGCGCACGCAACGCACGCGCGCCGCGACGCCCTTGCCTTGCGCGTCGAGCACGCGGCCCTGGATCGAAACGGCGCCGTTCATGCGCACGGCCGCGAGCGTCGTCGGCTTGCCGGCGACGAGCGTGATGGGCACGTCGAGCGGCTCGTACCCTGCCGCGCGCAGGCTCAACGTCGCGCTTCCCGGGCTGAGCGCCACGAGCTTCGCTCCACCGTCGGCGCCCGTGCGCGTCACTTCGAGCAGGCGTTCGTCGAGCAGCGCGTCGTCGTAGCTCGGCTTGGGCCGGCGCGCGCGCACCTCGACGCCCGCGAGGCCCTTCTCGCTCGTCGCGTCGACGACGTGCACCTCGAGGCTCGCGAGCCCTTCCATCACGCGCGCCGCGTGGAGTTCGAAGTTCAGCGGACCGCCGTCCGGTCCGGCGGTGTGCGTCTCGAGCACCCTCTCGCCGAGCACGAGGCTCACGCTCACGCTGCCCGCGACCGGCGCGCCGAGCTTCCACGTGAAGATCCAGTCCGGCGGCGCGCGCTCGGGCGTGCCGAAGCTCGCGACGTCGAGGATCTGCTCGCCATCGATCGCGAGCGGGCGCGGACACGTCTCGAGCGGCTTCGTCGATACGATCACGGCCGCGTCGCTCGACAGGCGCACGGCGAGCGGAGCGCCGACGAGGTCGGGAACCTCCGCGCCGGCGGGCTCGGCCTGCGTCACGCGCACGCTCACGTCGAGCATGCGCCGCGCGGCGAGCTGGAAGTCATGCGTCAACCGCGGCTGGCGTCCATCGACGACGAGCACCGCGCGCGCGGTCTCGTGACCCTGCGCCGACGCTTCGATCGTCCACTTGCCGCGCACGAGCTTCGCGAAGCGATAACCGCCCTGCGCGTCGATCGTCGCCTCGAAGCGCGGACCGGCCTTGCGCCGCGCGGTGACGCGCACGAGCGGCTTGCGCATCCGTGCCGCGGCTTGTTCCGCATCGAGACCCGCGATCGTCGCGCGCTCGATGGGCTTGCCGCCCGCGTCGGTGACACGGCCGGCGACCTCGGCGAAGGTCGGCACGTCCGCCTCCGAGGCGCGCGCGGGATCGTTCGGATCGCCGACGAGCTCGCTCGAGAGTTCGTCGGGGTCTTCCGCCTCGAGTTCCGCACTGCGCACCGGATCGGGCGCGTCTGCGACCTTCGACGGAGGCGCCGGCTCTGGCGTGCTCGAATCAGCTCCCAGGAACCGCCACAAGAGGATCAGGCCGGCCACGAGCGCGACGAGCGCGATCAGGACGGTACGCGAAGCACCACGGTTGGAGATCATGCGGCGATGGGCGCGAGCGAGCTCAGCCAGAGTCCGAACCCGGGGGCCTGCAAGCGACGCGAAGAGCGCGACATTCTTCCACACTCGCGAGGTCTTTGGGGCGCGCGTCCGGCTCGCCGCGCGGAGGACGCGCGTGCGCTCGGTATATTGGCCGTTTTCGAGCTCCCCTCCTCGACTCCGCCGGCCCCGGCCTGCTCATGCAAACCTTGACCAAGCCCTCGTTCGAAGCGCTCTCCAAGAACTTCCACCACTGGCAGAAGGTCGGCGATCTGATCGACCAGTGCATCGACCTGATGCTCAACCTGCGCCAGTCGGGACATCCGGGCGGTTCGCGCTCGAAGGTGCCGCTGCTCGTCGCCTCGACGCTAGGCGCGGGCATGCGCTGGGATCTGCGTCATCCCGAAGCGGCGTTCGGCGATCGTTTCGTGCTCGTCGCGGGTCACTGCAATCCGGCGATCTACGCGCTGCTCGCGGTCTACAACGAGGCGCTGCGCGCGCGCTACGAAAGCACGCGCGACGCGCGCTTCCAGATCCACAACGAGCAGGAGTACGCGCTCTACTGGGAGCACCTGCTCGACCTGCGCCACAACAAGGGCTTGCCCGGCCACGCGGAGATGGAGGGCAAGACGCTCTTCTTCAAGTTCAACACCGGGCCCAGCGGTCACGGAGCTCCCGCCGCGCTCGGCGCAGCGATGGCGTTGAAGCATGCCGGCACGGGCGACGTGCGCGTCTTCGCGATGGAAGGCGAGGGCGGCCACACCGCCGGAGCGCACCACGAGGTGAAGAACTCGGCCTGGGGGCTGGGGCTCGACAACCTCATCTATCTCTTCGATTGGAACGATCACGGCATCGACAACCGCGCGCACAGCGAGGTCGTGCACGGCACGCCCAACGACTGGTTCGCCTCCTACGGCTGGCGCGTCGCGGGCACGGAGAAGGGCGAGGACTACGCCTCGATCACCAAGGCGCTGCTCTCGATCGTGCACGACGAACATCCGAAAGGCCGGCCAGGCTGCGTGTGGGTCAAGACGCGCAAGGGACGCGGCTACTACAAGTTCGACGCGCCGAGCCACGGCAAGGCGCACGCGCGCAACTCGGAGCTCTTCTGGAAGTGCCGCAAGGACTTCTCCGAGCGCTACGGCGCGAGCTTCGACGGGTTCGGCGACATGACCGATCCGGGCGAGAAGGCGTGTCGCGAGCAGACGCGCAAGTGGTTCCAGACGGTGATGGACGTGCTGCGCAAGGATCGCGAGCTCGTCGAGTACCTGTCGGACACGCTCGTCGAGCTCGGCGAATCCGTGCCGAAGAAGCCCGAGCATTTCCAGCTCAGCGAGACGCCCAATCTCGCCGAGGATCGCGGCTGGCTCGCGCTCGACAAACTGCCCAAGGAACTCTTCGTCGCGCCCGGCACCAAGATCGCGAACAAGGAAGGCCTGGCGAAGTTCGGTGCGTGGGTGAACGAGCTCGCCAAGGAGAAGATGGGCCGGCCGCTCGTGCTCGCGTGCAGCGCCGATCTCGCCGAATCGACTTCGATCCACGGCTTCGCGTTGGGTCTCAAGGATCCGAAGAGCGGTTTCGGCTGGTACGAGCGCAACAAGAACCCGCGCGGCGCTCTGTTGCCGCAACAGATCACGGAGTTCACGAACTCGGGCCTGATGGCGGGCATCGCGACCGTGAACATGTCGAAGGACCCCGAGAAACGCTTCGTCGGTTATTGGGGCGCGCATTCGACCTACGGCTCGTTCTCGTACCTCCAATACGGCTTGATGCGTTTGTTCAGCCAGCTCGCGCAGGATTGTCCGCTCAAGCTCGGCAAGGTCATTTGGGTCGCGGGCCACTCGGGCCCCGAGACGGCGGAAGACAGCCGCACGCACTTTGGCATCTACGAGCCGGGTGTCGGTCAGCTCTTCCCCGACGGTTGCGTGCTCAATCTGCATCCGTGGGAGCACAATGAAGTCCCGGTGATGCTCGCCGCCGCGCTCGCCACCGACGTGCCGATCATCATGCTCAACCTGACGCGCCCGGCCGTCGCGGTGCCGGATCGCGCGGCGCTCGGCTGCGCGCCGTACACCGACGCCGCGCGCGGGGCGTACATCATTCGCGACTACGATTCGCAGCGTCCGAAGGAAGGCTGCGTGTTCGTGCAAGGCACGAGCACGACCGAATCCGTCTTCCAATTGCTGCCGAAGTTCAAGGACGGCAGCGCGCCGAACCTCAAGCTCGTCGCCGCGACCTCGTGGGAGCTCTTCCAGCGCCAGGACGCCGCGTACAAGGACAAGGTCGCCTCGCAACGCGATTGGCTCGACTCGACCGTGATCACCAACGGCGGCCGGCGCATGATGCGCGACTGGATCGCGCACATGGTGAGCGAGCAGTACGCGATGAGCACCGACTGGGACAATCGCTGGCGCACGGGCGGCAGCGTCGACGAACTCAAGCTCGAAGCGCACATCGATCCGGCGAGCCTGCTCGCGGGAATGCAGAAGTTCGCCAAGGAACGCGATCAGCGGTTGAAGCGCATCAGCTGGAGCGCGTGACGCGGCGGCGGCGCGCATGAGCTTCTTCGAGCGCCTGCTGCCGAAGCACGAGCGCGTCGCGCGACATTGGAATCGCGGCGTCGCGGCGCTCGACGCCGGCGAGCACGACGCGGTGTTGCGCGAGGCGCGCGCGCTCGAGGCGCTGCACTGGTCGGGCTGGTTCGAGCTCGAGGCGCGTGTGCGCCTCGAGCAGCAGCGCGTCGACGAGGCGATCGCCCTGCTCGAGCGCGGCGTCGCTACCGCGCCCGACTCCGCGCGC
Source organism: Planctomycetota bacterium (assembly GCA_044228975.1). Taxonomy (GTDB): domain Bacteria; phylum Planctomycetota; class UBA1135; order UBA1135; genus JADJNY01. Next base: position 16,495 of record JBGATX010000012.1, read on the forward strand.
TTGTGGCAGTACCTGGGACACGCGTGCAAGGTCGCGCGGCGTTGGGAACGCGCTCAGGAGGCGTACACGATGACGCTCGCGCTCGTCGATGCGGCGGATCGGCACGCCGTCGCTTACGACCTCGCGCTCATGCACGCCGAGAACGGCGCTACGGCCGCCGCTCTCGCCGCGCTCGATACCGATCCGGCGCCGGCATTCGGACGCGGCGCCGTGTACCACGCGGAAATTCGAGCCGGCTGCGCGCTGCGCGAGGGTCGGCTCGACGAAGCGCTCGAGATCGTGCGACGCGCGCTCGAGGACCGCGCTCCCGAGGTCGATTCCGTGCGCGCGACGTTGTGGACGATTCGCGCGCGCGCGTTGGCGCGGCGCGGTGAGCCGGACAAGGACGTGCGCGCCGCGCTCGACGAAGCGCTCGCGCTCGACAAGTCGTCGCTCGTCGCGGCGAGCTTCGTGCGCGAGCTCGACGGCCGGCGCTCGGAGAACGCGCGGCAGTGGCGGCTCACCGTGCAGGGCCTCTGCTGGAGCGAGGGCGAAAGGATCGTGATGATCCGCCCCGCGCGCGCGCGTGACCAGGCCGATGGCCGCTCGCCGGGATTCTTCGCCACGTACTGGGTCGTCGCCGACACGCCCGAGCAGGCGCTCGAATTCTGCCGTCTCTTCGAGCCACCCGACGTGCGCGCTTCGCTCGCGATCTCCGCGTCGCAGGAGCTGGGTTCGGCGCCCGGCGAGCTCCTCGGCGTCGCCCGCGCCCTCGGCGGATACACGTTCCACTGCTCTTGATCGCGAACCTCCCTGAGTGAGGCATCGCGCTCAAAAAGCCGAATCGAGCACGACCACCGACTGCGGCGTGCCGAGCACGAACGCACCGCTCGCGTCCTGATGGATCGATTGAACGAAGAACCGTCGTGACTGCACGCCCGGTCCGAGATCACCGATCGGCAGAGATGCGCTCAACGTTCCTCCACCCGGCACCGTCCCCAGCGGGATGAAGCGTCCATTCGACGGCGCGGCGGTCAAGCGCACACCGTTCGCCGCCAGATCGAGCGAGTAGCGGGGCGTCATCGAGACCAAGACGCCCGCGCTGTCCCCCGGTTGACCCGACAAGGTCAGCGCGAGCGCGTTGTTCTCGCGCAGCACGGCGCTCGCTTGCAGCGTGCGCCCGCTACCGGGAAGGACGGGAAAGGCGGTCGAGCCCGACGCGATCGTCAGACCAGCCGTGCCGTTGGGCGCGCCGCCCTGGCTCAGCCCGCCGACTCCACCGAACAACGTCAGGTCGAAGCGCCAACTGTTGCCCGTTCCCGACAACTCGGCGCCGGAGCCTCCGCAACCGCCATAGGTCGAGTAGTTGGGATTCGGGAGCGCCGGTCCGCCGTCGCCACCGCGCGCCGTCGAGCGCGACACGAAGACGTCCGACTGTTGAACCCGAATGCCGCTGCCGCCGTTCGCTCCGTCGTAGGAGACGGCGTAGAAGTAGACGCAGTTCATCAACGAACACACGGCGCACGTACCGCCGAGCCCGCCGCGCAAGGTGCAGTCGTAGACCGCGACCTTCGAGGCCATGCTGCGCAGGCCAAATCCGCCGACGCCATAGAGCTGCAGGGCCGCATCGGTGCCGACGATCGTGCAATGCGCGAACGCGACGTCGAGCGAATTGGTGATCAGCGCGCCCTCGTGCTGCTGGCAATACTCCAGCGTGCCGGGCGCGGCATGGAGCTGACAACGATCGACGCGCACGGAGCCGGTGTTGCTCGACACGAGCAGGCCGTGACCGATGCTCGGAGCTAGATAGTCGCCGGTCACATCGAGGCCCGAGAGCAACACGCGGCGCGCAGCCGAGAGGTTCGACACGAGCACGGTGCCCTGCACCTGCACGCTCGCTCCCGCGTCGGCGACGACGGTCAAGTCCTTGTTGCTGATCGCGAAGGCGGAGTACGCGCCGGCTTTGACCAGCACGACGTCGCCGTCCGCGGCGGCCGTCACTGCGAGCTGGATCGTCGCGTACGTACCGGTCGCTCCACCGGTCTGCACCACGAGCACGCTGCCGGCCTGCGCGACTCCGCCGTGGAGCGCGAGCGCGAAGAGCAACGTTCGAAGGATCGTCCACAGGGGAATGCGCTGCTTCATCTCTGCACCTCGCGGTCTTCCGCGCGTCGACTGTAACCGAGTGCGCGGTCAGAGCCCTGGCCGCTGGAGCTCTCCTTCGCGTCATGCGATGAGCGCGATCGCACACGGGCCGCGTGCGCGGTCCCCCGTTCACGCGTCCAGGCATTGCGCGCGCCGACGAACCTCGCGTGAGCGCGCGTCGGCGCGGCTCGCGTCTGCGTCGAGCGACAGGCGAGCGCTCTCGCCGCTGCACTCGGCCCGGTGCGCACTTTGGTTCCTCGCCGTTGCCGAGGCCTGCCGCGCGCCGTGGTCGAGGGCTCACGAGTCCGCGGCGCTCTCGAGCCAACGTTCGAAACGGCGACCTTCGAGGCCGGGCATGAGCTCGGTCGGCGCGACGGTCGTGTGGTAGCGGCGGAAGGCGTGGGTGAACGCCTCGGGGTCGCGCTGGAACCAGTCGGCCGCACGCGCGGAGCCGTTCATGACGCGCTCGAAGCGCAGTTTCGCGACGAGCAGCGCGGAGATGCGCAAGCCGTCCTCGTCGATCGCTTCGAGCTGCGCGCGCACCTCGGGCGAGAGAGCTTCGTTCGCGAGGGCGCGCTGCAACGCGGACCACGGATCGACGCTCGTCAAGGCGTCGGCGAGCACGCGCTCGATCTGTGCCGATTCATCGGCCACGGACGAGCTCCAGCGTGCGCCGCGCGCGGCGCAGTTCCTCGCGCAAGAGCGGCACGTCGCCGGGCGCGACGGTGCTCTCCATGCGCTCGAGCGTGATGCCGCGCACGTTCACGAGGCGCGGGAGCACGTGCTCGAACAGCTTCCAGACCTCCTCGGGAACGGCGTCGTCGTGTCCGTCGAGCCGCTGCTTTCGGCCGGACGGAAGCCAATTCGGATCGCTCCAGCCGCCGCCGGAGAGATGGATCTCGATCACGCGCTCGAGCGGCAAGAGCTCGACGTACTCGCGCGCATCGAAGCCGGCGTTGAGCGCGTTCGTGTGCACGTTGTGCAGGTCGAGCAGGAGGCGTGCGTCAGCGAGCTGAAGCGTTTCGGCGATCCAGCGCGGCTCGTCGAGCGGATCGCCGAGGTGGAAGTAGAAGGCCGAGTTCTCGAAGCCGACCTCCGGCACGATCGTGCGCATCGCGCGCAGAGTCTCGGCCACGCGCTCGCTCGCCGCGCGCGTGTGCGGCAACGGCAGCGGGAGCACGAGCTGCCGCCCGTCGAGCTCGCTCGCGCCGAGGTGGTCGGTGTACCAGCGGAAGTGGAAGAGCTCCTGGTCGATCCGCATGCGCTCGAGCCACGCCGCGCGCCGCGCGGCATCGGGGAGCGCGCTCCCCATCGACAATCCGACACCGTGCGCGACGCACGGCTTGCCCGTCTCCGCGACGACATCGAGGAACTGCGCGTGATAGCCGTTCGCGATCAACACGCCGTCCGCAGTCACGCGCCACGTCGTCTCGGGCGCGATCTCGAGATAGTCGAACTCATCGCGCAGCTCGCCGCGGCACAGCTCGACGAAGACTTCGTCGGGTTGCAGCGAGAAGCCGATCGCGGTCATCTCACGACCGTAGCGGGCGCGCGGATGTAGAGCCAGAGGAAGCGCTCAGCATCGGGTCCGATGAATCCCGTGCCGCACGGGCCCGACGAAGTGCGCAACACCTCGGTTCCCGAGCGCACTTCTCCGCAGCCGCCGACCGATTTCGCCCAGCGCGCTCCCGACGGTGCCTCGCTGGCGAGGCGTGCGCGCATCCGCTTCGCGAGCTCCTTCTCGCACGTCTCGCGCGGTCCGGGCGCAGCTCCGAGCACGAGCGTCGCGAGCACTTCGAAACGCTTCGTGTCGGGAATCGCTGCCGCGCGAATGGAGCTTGCGATGCGCGCATGGAGCTCGCTTCGTGCCACGAGCACGTCGGAATGCACCGACGGTGGCGGCATCGGAATGCCGACGAGGCGCGCGTGATCTCCGTCGAGACTGCAAACGAGGGCCACGGGAGCGTGCTCGAGCGCGTCGGATCGGTCGCTCCAAAGCGCGCGCGCTTGCGTCGGCGACGCATAGACGAGCTCACACAGCTCGAGGTCCGCGAGCGCCGCGTCGGGTGCGTGGTCGAGGTACGTCCCCCACACCTCGCCGCGACCGTCGTTGTTCGAGTCGTAGCGCGTCAACATCACGAGCAAAGGCCGTCCGCTCGTGCGTGCGCGCTTCCAGGCTTCCTCCAGCGGCGAGACCGGAGTTTCAACGCCCGATTTCGTCGGCGGATTAGGTGAGTGAGGAGCTGCGTCGCTTCGTTGCGCGCGGGCGGCACAGGAAGCAACCCAAGTCGCCCCTGCGAGCATGAGGAAGCGGCGCCGCTCGATCGTCTCTTGAATGCGCGTGGATGAATTCACTTCAACGTCCAGCCTTCGCACATGAGTAGAGCACGAGGAACGCTCGGCTCGGAGTGGGCACGTGCCCGGTGCCGCACGGTCCGCCGCTGCAACCGGCGAGCGGATCGGGCTCGTCGTCGAGCACGATCACTCCGGATGGCGTGCGATGCGCCCACTTCGAGCCCGTCGGCGCATATCGAAGAGCGCTCTCGGCATGCGCGGCCACGAAGAACCGCATCCGTCGCCGATCCAAGTCCCTCAGCCCTTTGGGCACCACGCACGCGGCGCGGCGATCGAAGGTCGCATCGTCAGGCCAGACCACGTCGGCCAACGACTTCGCGAGGACCTTGTGGCACGCGGACACGCGCTCGCGCTCCGCATCGTCGGCGGGATGGAGAGGACAGGGCGACGGCAACTTCAGCGCGACGCGTCGGACGGTCTCGCCCTCTGCGAGCACGACGAGCCCGAAGGGCGGCTCCTCGCCATCGACGAAGGCATCGGGCCACAACGTGCGCACCTGCGCCGCACTCGCGAGCACGAGATCACACAGCCCGATGCCGATCGCGAGCTCGTCGACGTGCGAGCCGAGACACGCACCCCACAACTCGCCACGTTCGATGTCCTTCGCTTCACGCAGCAGCATCACGAGCAACGGCCTCGAGCGTTCGCGCGCCTGATCCCATGCGGCGCGCAGAGCCGTCGCATCCTCGATCGTGACCGCGGGCTCGCGCTTGGCGTCCTGCCGCGCGGCGGCGCGCGGCGCGGCCAGCGACAGTGCGAGCACGAGAAGTCGGCGTCGATCGAGCGTGGAGCGTTCGTTCATCGTGGATTCGACCTCGTGGCGCGAGTGTGTAGCCGCCCGTTCGCCGCCGGTCACCCGCTCCCGCCCAGTCTCAACGCTTCGACGGGGCCGTGTAGAACTCGAGGAAGGCGCGGCTCGACATTCCGACGCTCGCCATGCCGCACGGCGGGCAAGGGTCGACGTGCTCGACCCTCCAACGTGCGCCGTCGAGGTCCTGTTCCCACAGTCGCTGGGTACAAGCTCGCGCCAGCCACGACGTGAGTTGCGACAGCTGCGGAACGTCGTGCGTGTAGAACTCGCGCAGGAACGCCGCCCACGCGTCGACCGCGCTCAGGCGTGGACGGAGCGCGCTGTGCAGGAGCGGCATGAACTCCGACCGCACGGAGCGGTTCGCGAGCTCGCATTGCGCGCTGCGCCGCGTCAGCGCTTTGCGATCGGGGAGGATCGCCTTGCTCAAGCGCTCGCCGAGAGCCGTGGCGCGCGCACGCAGTTCGTCGATCGGGAAACCGCCCAGTTCGCGTGCCGAAAGGTCCTCGTGCCGGAACAGGACGATTTCGGGCTTCGCATCGGCGACATCGGTCTCGATCAACGCGGCCACGGCATCTTCGGGGAGCTTCGCCGGCGCGACGAGCGCCTCGAGCTCCGCGAAGTCGAGGCACGTCCACTCGCACAAGACGAAATCCGCCAGCGCCTCGTCGCTCGCGAGCCCGAACAGGTCACCCCAGAGTCGACCGCGCGCGAGACGACGCCCCGTCTCGGGCACGAGCACGACGAGCAGGGGCTTGCCGCGCGAGCGCGCGTGAACGAGCGCCGCATCGAGTCGCGCGGACGTCTCGACCGGCGGGCTCGCTCCCGCACCTTGCTCTTGCGCACCGAAGGCGCGCGCCAGCCACGCGGGAGCGAAGCACGCCAGTCCACCAGCGATGACCACAGTGCGCCGCGCGCGAGATTCGATCGAAGTCATGCGTCTCTCTCTCGGGTGGCTCGGTTGCGCAGCCTACTTCGCCGTGTAGGCGTGGAGGAACCGGCGCGCGGATCCCGTGAGGCTTCCCATTCCGCAGGCGTATCCCGCGGACTCGGACGTGCCGTCTTCGAACTCGAGGGCGCCGCAGCCGGCGGAGCGCGCCCATTTCGCACCGCGCGGCGCAGAACGCGCCAGTCGTTCGCGGCCCATTGCCGTCAATCTCGCCTCGCTCTGCGAGCGCGGACCGGCCGAGGCGCCGAGCACGAGGCGCGCACGCCGTGCAAAGGTCTCCTCGTCGGGAGCGATCACCGCATGCAAGGCGCGCTCTGTCTCATCGAGCCAGGGATGCAGGTGCTCCGCGCGCCTGGAATCCACGAGGTCGTCGAACGCCGGCGGACTCGGCGGCTTGGCGATGAACACCGGCGGCGCGCCGGGCACATCGATCCAAAGCGCGATCCCAGCTTGAAACGTCGCTCCGGCGGGAAGCCGCTTGCGCGCGCGTTGCGGTGTCTCGAAGGCGAGGTCGCACAACGCGAGGTCGGCAGCTCCCGCGTCGCTCACGAGGTCGAGGTAGGCGCCCCAGTAGAGACCGCTTGCGTCGTCGTGCTCGAGCAACACGAGCAACGGACCTCGTGCGGTGGATCCGCGTTCCGTCGCGGCTCCGTCCCGCGCACACGCACTCCAGGTCCCCAAGCTCGCCCGCGCGCTGGCGAGAAGGAACGACCTGCGGTCGATGGCGGCGGAATCGGTCGAAGGATGCGCGGGTTCACGATCCATGGTCGAGCTCCAGTGTTCGCACGCCGGAGAACGTGACGACGATCGCCGCGGAGCATCGGCGGGTCCAATCGGTCCTTAATGCGGCTGCCACCCCCGGCAACCGAGATCGCGAAGGATTTCGACCCGAGCGCCGCTCGTGCGGCGATGAGCGACGGGCGCTAGCTTGGGGCCGAACCTGGCCCCCCGCCGAACCCGCATGAGTTTCCTCTCGCACCTGCGCGCCGACCTCGAAGCCCCGCAGGAGGCCCGCCGCTTCGGACAAGGCTGGATCAGCGGAGCGTTCGCGCTCGTGCTGGCGCTCGCGTCGCTCGCGGCGGTCGTGTGCCTGCGCTTCCCCGACACGTTCACCGTGCCGGAGATCCGCCATACGATCGACGTGCCGACGTTCCGCATCGTGCTGCTCGCGCTGATCGCGCTCGCCTTCGTGCTGGCCGTGATCAGCGTCGCGCTGCGCAAGAACCGCGTGCTCGGCTTCAGCGCGATCACGCTCGTGCTGCTCGCCGTGATCCTCGGCGGTCCGCGCGCGAGCGCGAGCGGGGAGCTCACGAGCGGCATCTATTTCGGGCTCGACTGGTTCTTCCTGAACCTGTTCATGACCGGCGTCGTGTTCCTGCCGCTCGAGCGCGCGTTCGGGCGCCAGCCGCAGCCCGTGTTCCGCCACGAATGGCGTGAGGACCTCTTCTACTTCCTCCTGAGCAGCCTGCTCGTGCAGTCGTTCACGTACCTGACCTTCGCGCCGGCGAAGCTGATCGTGACGCACACGCAGTGGAGCGACGTGCGCGCCTGGGTGCGCGCGCAGCCGATCGTGCTGCAGCTGCTCGAGGTCATGTTCCTGACCGACCTCGTGCAGTACTGGGTGCACCGGATCTTCCACAAGGTGCCGTTCCTCTGGCGCTTCCACGCGATCCACCACTCGGCGCCGGTGCTCGATTGGATCGCGGGTTCGCGCATGCACGTGGTCGAGATCGTCTGCCTGCGCGCGACGACGGTGATCCCGATGCAGGTGCTCGGCTTCCACGAGAGCGCGCTCTCCGCGTACCTGGTGATCGTGTACGTCTACGCGACCTGGCTGCACGCGAACCTGCGCTTCGACGTCGAGTGGGTGAAGCCGATCCTCGCCACGCCGCGCTTCCACCACTGGCATCACGGGCTCGAGAAGGAAGCGATCGACGTCAACTTCGCGATCCACTTCCCGCTCTTCGACCGCGTCTTCGGCAGCTACTACATGCCGAAAGGTCGCTGGCCCCAGGCCTACGGCGTCGATTCGCACCGCGTGCCGAGCGGGTTCGTGGCGCAGTTCCTCGATCCGCTGCGCAAGCACTGAGCTCGCGATCCGCGCCGATTCAGAGCGACGAATCGACGACGACCACGCTCTGCGTCGGCCCGAGCGTGTACCCGCCGAACACGTCGCCGTGGATCGTCTGAAGGAAGAGCGTGCGCGTGAGCACTCCGGGCCCGAGCTCTCCCACGACGAGGTTCGTGTCGAGATAACCCGCGCCGTCGAGCATCCCCAGACGCACGAATCTCGATCCCGGCGGCCGCTGCACGAGGTACCAACCTCCGAACGGCATGTACGGCAGGCGCGCGGGATCGTAGTTGAGCAGGAGCGCCGCGCGATCCGCGGGCAACCCCTCGAGGTGCAATGGGATCGCCGTGCCCTCGCGCACGACGAGCGGCGCGCGCAAGGAACGCGGCGCGCCGGGGAGCGTTGTGAACTGTGCCGGGTTCGGACTCAGTGGAACACCATCGGTGCCGTTCGTGAGTGTGCTCGGCGGCAGGCCGGGCGCTCCAGCTCCACCGGCCGGCGCACTCGCGAGGCCCCACAGGATCGCTGCCCCGACCGTGTCGATGCCGTTGCCGCCGCAGCCGCCTACGTAGAACGGAATCGGATACACCGGGTGCACCGCGCCGCCGTCTCCGCCGCGGACGACGCTGCCCGACAGCATCACTTCGCAGAGCTGGAACCGGCAGGCGGGACCGCCGTCGACGCCGTCGCCCGTCTCCGCGTATCCGTAGTGGCAGTTGAGGTCGTTCGACACATCGACCTCCGAGCAGCCATCGGCGCCTCCGCCATGGCCGCCGAGCACGGTGCAGTCGTAGAGCGCGATCTTCGACACGTTGCCGAACAGTCCGATGCCGCCCTTCGCGAAGTTGAAGTTGGCTCCACTCTGCCCGCGCACGTAGCAGCGCGTGAACGCGACGTCCTGGCAGTTCTGCACGACGACGCCGCGACGCGGCGAGCAGTTGTCGATCGGCTGCGCGAGCGCCGCGATGATCGAGCAGTCCTCGATGCGCACGGATCCGGTCGCGTTCGACAGGATCAACCCGTCCGCGTTCGGCGCGCCGACTCCGTAGCCGCCGGAGATGATGAGCCCGCCGAGTAGCAGCGTGCGACTCGCGCTCAGCGTCGCCAGCACGGGCGCGCCGGTCACGCTGACGACGGCACCTTGCTCGGCGACGATCGAGAGCTCGCGGTCGGGCAGGTCGAAGCGCAGATAGCTGCCGCTGCGCACGAGGATCGCGTCGCCGTCGGCGGACAGGTTGATCGCGCTCTGGATATCGGCCTGCGTGCCCGGCGGATGCGCGGCGTCGACGATGAAGACGTTGCCCGCGTGCGCCGAGGAAGCGCACACGAACAGGGTCAAAGCGCTGGCAATCCAAGACTGTCGTCGCATCAGAAGAACCTCCGCGGCTCGCGCCGATGATCGGTACGGCGGAGCCATGCTCGCACGCCCCGTTCGCCCGCGCGCTGGCGACGCACGGATTCTTCGTCACCCAGGCCGCGCGGATGCGCACACGGCGCCCGCCCGCTACTCTGCCGCGATGCAGCCCACACGTCGCGAGTTCGTGATCGGTTCCGCCGCTCTCGGTGCAGCGCTCGTCTCCGGTTGTCGCGCGGAGGGCGAGCACGAGCGGCCGCGCGCGCCGCTGCACGCACTGCCGTTCAAGATCTCGCTCGCGCAATGGTCGCTGCACGACGCGTTGCAGAAGAAGCGCCTCGACCCGCTCGACTTCCCGCTCGTCGCGCGCCGCGACTACGGCATCGACGCCGTGGAGTACGTGAGCACCTTCTACAAGGAGAAGAAGCTCGACGACGCGCACTTCGCCGAGCTCGACAAGCGCTGTCGCGACCACGGCGTCGAGAGCCGCCTGATCATGATCGACGGTGAAGGCTCGCTCGGCGCCGCGGATGCCAAGGAGCGCGCGCAGGCCGTCGACAACCACCGTCGCTGGCTCGAGATCGCGCACTCGTTGCGCTGCATGGCGATCCGCGTCAACGCGCACGGCGAAGGCTCGCCCGCGGAGCTGCGCGCGCGCGTGGCCGAATCGCTGCACGCGCTCGGAGAAGCGGGCGACTCTCTCGGCCTCTACGTGATCGTCGAGAACCACGGCGGACAGTCGTCGAATGGCGCGTGGCTCGCCTCGGTGATGAAGCAGGCCGCGCACCCGCGCGTCGGCACGCTGCCCGACTTCGGCAACTTCGATCTCGGCGAGGGACAGAAGTACGACCGCTACAAGGGCGTCGAGGAGCTGATGCCGTGGGCGCGCGCCGTGAGCGCCAAGTCCTACGACTTCGACCTCCGCGGCGACGAGACGACGATCGACTACCGCCGCATGCTCAAGATCGTGCTCGCCGCCGGCTATCACGAGCATCTGGGCATCGAATACGAAGGCTCGCGCCTCTCCGAGCCCGACGGCATCCGCGCGACGCAGGCACTGCTCGAGCGCTTGCGCATCGAGAACGCGTGACCGCGCCTGCCGCGCGTCTCTGACGCTCACGCTCCATCCGGCGGCGCAGCCGACGCACGCGGCGCGCATCCGCGAGCTCGAAATGGCCGCGCACTGGACGAGTCCCGCACGCGCGCGTTCCAATCCGACGCTGGAGAAGACGCATCGATGTCGATAGCAGACCGTGTCGGCGGTGAACCTGGAGCGGCGCGACCGGCGGACGAGCTCGTCGTTGCGCTGCACTCCGAGCTGCGCGACCTCGCGGCCCGCATCGCGCGCGGACAACGCAGCGTCCAGGCGACGACGCTCGTGCAGGAAGCGTACTTGCGCCTCTCGCGCGAGCGCGCGCTGCAGGCGAGCAATCGCGAGCAGTTCCTCGGTCTCGCGGCGCAGACGCTGCGGCGCGTGCTCGTCGATCATCTGCGACACTTGCACCGAGAGAAGCGCGGCGGCGGCAGGCTGAACGTCGAGCTCTCGGACGAAGCGCTGGCGCGCGGAGACGACCCGGGCGTCGACGTCCTGGCCCTGCACGAGGCACTGTCGGAGCTCGAAGCCCTCGATGCTCGTCAGGCGCACGTCGTGGAGTTGCGCTTCTTCGGAGGGCTCAGCCAGGAAGAATGCGCGGCGGTGCTCGCGCTCGAGCCTGCGCAGGTGCGCAGTCACTGGCGCCTGGCGCGCGCGTGGTTGCGTCGCCGGCTCGCGAGCGCGCTGCGCGAGGAGGACGAGGCGTGAGCGCGCGGCGGCACGAGCGTGTCGCGGCGCTGTTCGCCGGCGCGTTGCTCGTGCCCGCCGAGGAGCGTCGCGCCTGGCTGGCGGAACGCTGCGCATCCGACGCGGAGCTGCTGCGCGAAGTCGAGGAGCTCCTCGCTCACGACGCGCGCGCTGGCGACGCGTTCGCCACGCAGCGACTGGGAGGCGTCGAGCACGTCGAACGTCTTCACGATCTCCTGCACGAAGCCGGGCGCGAGCTCGATGCACGCGCCGAGCTCACGCTCGACGAAGGTCGCGCGCCCTCTCGCATCGGTCCGTATCGGGTGCTCGGCGTGCTCGGTGCCGGCGGTTGGAGCGTCGTCTACCGCGCGTTGCAGGAGCAACCGCGGCGCGAGATCGCGCTCAAGGTGCTGCGCTGGGATTCGATCTCGGACGCCGAGCGCGTGCGCTTCGAGCGCGAGGCCGCGATCCTCGCCGCGCTGCGTCATCCCGGCATCGTGCAGGTGCTCGAAGGCGGCGTGGCCTCGGTCGAGGGGCGCGGACGGCCGTACATCGCCATGGAGCTCGTCGAAGGCGAGACGCTGCGCGCGTGCCTCGCGCGCGAGGGGTGGCCACGCGAGCACGGGTTGCGCGTCCTGACCGAAGTGTGCGCGGCATTGCAGCACGCGCACGAGCGCGGCGTCGTTCATCGCGATCTCAAGCCGCAGAACATCGTCGTCGATCGCGCCGGTCACGCGCGCGTGCTCGACTTCGGCGCGGCGCGCTGGGAAGTGACGGAGGAACGCGATCGCACGCGCCGCACGGGCGCCGGGGATCTGCTCGGCACGCTCGCCTACATGAGCCCCGAGCAGGCGCGCGGCGAGGCGCGCGCGGCCGACGCGCGTTCGGATCTCTACTCGCTGGGCGTGATGCTGCACGAGCTCGTCGCCGGCGAGCCGCCCTTCGATCTGCACGACGTGCCGGTGCACGAAGCCGTGCGCCGCATCTCGGAGGATCGACCGCGCTCGTTGAACGCGCGCTCTCGCGGCTGGCCGGTCGACGTGGAGCGCATCGTCGCGCGCTTGCTCGCGCGCGATCCCGCGCTGCGCTACGCCAGCGCGCGTGACGTCGCGGCGGATCTCGAACGCGTGTCGCGCGGAGAGCCTGTGCGCCAGTCCGTGGGCACCGAGCTGCGCCTGAAGCTCGCGTCGGCGCGCGGCATGCGCTGGCCGCGGACCCTGCGCCGGGTGGCGCTGATGGCGCTCGTTTCGAGCGCGGCCTACGGCGTGGGCGCGCTCGTCATGCGCTCTCCCACCACGCCGTCGGTCGCGGCCGCCGAGAGAGCGCGAGGCGCCCGGACACCGATCGTGCCGGGCTCGCTCGCGCGCGCGCCGCGCAGCCAGGTGCGCACGTCGGAGAATTGCGCCGGCTCGATGAATTGGGCGCGCAAGGGATGCGATGCGGGCGCGACCTACCACGTGGCTGCGAGCGCGCGGCCGAATCACGGCCATCCGCGCGTTCTCTGGCGCAAGCCGGAGCTCACGGACTGCGCCGTGCTCGCGGGCGATCTCGACGGCGACGGCGCGTGCGAGCTCGTCACCATGAACGCCTACACGACGTTGCAGTGCTTCGACGGCGCCGGTTTCTGCCGCTGGACCACCGAGACGGGCTACCTGCTCTGCTACGTCGCCGATCTCGACCTGGACGGCGAGTGCGAGATCCTGCTGACCAAGACCCACCCCGGACAGAGCCGGAGCGTCGTCGTGGGCTGCAACTCGCACGGCCGGTGCAGCGAGCGCACCTCGATCAACAAAGCGCCGCCCGGCGCGCACATGCACGTGCTCGGGCAAGTCGACGACGATCTGCTCGTCGGGCTCTACACCGCGGATGGCGGGCATCCGCGCGGCGTGGCGCGCCTCTCGCTCACGACGCAGCGCGAGGTCTGGTCGCTGATGACGGCCGGTGGCGGCGCGGCGCTCGGCGACTTCGCGCTCGGCGACATCGACGCGAACGGGCTGGACGAGATCGCGCTGCCGTGGATCACGCCGAACAACCTCAATCTCATCGAGGATGCCAACGACGGCGAGCTCTTCACCGTCTGCGTCGACGTCGAGCGCACCCGGCTCTTCCAGGAGCCTCTGAACCGCGCCTGGGGCTCCGGCGAGAACCCGCTCGGCGTGCTCTCCGCCCTCGCCGCGGATCTGCACCACTGCGGACGCTCCGACCTGTTCGCGATCGAGCGTCACGACGAGAGCGTCGGCCCCGGCTTTGCCCACCTGCATCGATTGGCGCCCGATGGGAGCCGCGTCGGCGAGTGGCTCGGTCCGGAGAACGCATTCCTGCACGCCGTCGTCGTGCGCGATCACGATGGCGACGGAGTCGACGATCTCGCGCTCTCCTCCAACGCGGGATCGATGGATCTCGCCATCGTGAGCGGCGCGACGCTGCACACGCTCTTCACCTGGCCGCACGCCGGCGTGGTGCTCGCCAGCGCCGACCTCGACGGAGATGGCGCCGACGAGCTCGTCGTCTACCGGCCCGCTGCGCGCGCGGTCGCGTTCCTCAGCCCGCGCACGCGCACCGAGCTCGGCAGTTTCGAGATCGGCGAGCGCCCGACCGACGACTTCGACGGACAGAGTCGCTGGGCGATCGCCGATCTCGACGGGAATGGCGTGCTCGAGGTCGCGATCGCCGCGTCAGGCGGCGTCTTCGTGATCACGTTCGAGTGAGCTCGGCGCGCGCGACGAGCTCAGAAGTTCGCCCACGGGCTCGTGCCCGTCGCGGCGCTCTGCACCGGCCCCCAATCCCCGCCGCTCGCCACGTTGTAGTCCGTGCCGTTGGATCCGCACGAGTTGTGGAAGCCGTGACCGACCTGGATCGACGCCGACTGGTCCCAGATCCCGGTCTGGCACGTCGACACGTGATTGCCTTCGACGCGCGGCCGATGCGTGCCAGAGAGGAGATGGATGCCTGCGCCCGAGCACGCAGCGACGACGTTGCCCGCGATGGTGCAGTAGCCCGCCTGATCGGCGCGGATCCCGTCGACGCAGTCGCGCACCGTGCAGTCGCGCACGATCATCCCGTAGCCGAGCAGCTTGAAGCCGTGCCCGCCCGCGCCGTTGACCATGCACGAGAGCGCTTGCGACATGTAGCCGATCTGGAAGGCGTCGGTCGAGCTGCTGCTCGCCGTGCAGCGCACCGCGATCGCCGAGTCGAGCAGCTGGAAGCCGATCTGGTTCGAGTGCGAGGAACAGGACTCGAGCGTGCAACTCGCTCCCGCCTCGATGCCCGCGCCCTGGTTCGAGGCGGTGTGACAGTCGCGCGCGCTCGAGCCGACGCCGATCGCCAGACCGCGCGCGCCGTTGGATTCGCAGTGAACGCGCTCGGCCGTCGCGCGCGGACCGAGCGCGGCGCCGTCGATCCCGTTGGCGACGACGTGCAGCAACTCGGCGTGCATTCCGACGGCCACGCCTCCCGACCCGTCCGCGCGGATGCCCGTGCCGGGCCAGCCGCGAATCATCCCGTTCCTGATCGTCAGGTTGTTGACCGTGCCTTGGCAGGCAAGCCCGTCGCCACTCGTTCCGCCGATCGCCGAGAGCGTGCACCCGTTCAAGTCGATCGTCACGTCGTCCGCCGCGACCGTGATCCCGTGCACGACGCCGTTCATGTCGGGCGTCGCGGTCAGGTTCTTCGTGAAGACGTAGGAACCCGGAACCTGGACGACGTAGGGCAGATGCTCGATCGGGATGCGGGTATCGCCGCGACAGATCGCGACCAGGCTCGAGTGCGTGCCCTGGGCGGGCGATCTCGCCACCAAGGTCGAAGCCAGGGCGATCGCGGGCAAGACGAGCCACCAGATCCAATTGCGTTTCATGTTCGTGCTCCGGGACGATGCCTGGGACGCAGCGGATGGCACGCCGACCGGGCGCGAGCTGCTCCCGCCGCCCAACGCGACGAACGCGAACGCCCGGGGACGGAAATCCGAGAAAGACTCGCGCGGCCGCCGACGTCGCAGAGCTCGTCGCGCACGCCGGATAGCATGAGCGCGATCCGATGCGCGCTCTCTCCCCCCTCACGGCGTTCGCGTTCCTCCTTCCGATCCAGAAGCCCGACGATCTGGGTCATGACAACCGGCCGGCGTACGAGCCGCGCGTGCTGCCTGCGTCCGACGAGGGCCGGGCGGCGCTGGCGCGCTTCGAGCTCGGCGAGGGCTTGAAGGTCGAGCTCGTCGCCGCCGAGCCGTTCTTCGCCAATCCCGTCAGCTTCTATGCGGCGAACGACGGCTCGTTCTACATCGCGGAGACGTTTCGTCATCACCAGGGCGTGACCGACATCCGCGATCACATGGACTGGCTCGACGACGATCTCGCCGCTCGCACGGTCGAGGACCGCGTCGCCTACTTCAAGAAGCAGCTCGGCCCGCGCTTCCCCGAGATCGAGCGCGCGTTCGAGCGCATCTCGCGCCTGCGCGACGACGATGGCGACGGCGTCGTCGACCACGCGACGGTCTTCAGCGACAAGTTCGCCGGCGCGGCGACGGGCATCGGCGCTGGATTGCTCGTCAACGGCAAGGACGTCTACTACACCTGCATTCCGAGCCTGTGGAAGCTGCGCGACGAGAACGGCGACGGGCGCGCGGACGAGCAGAAGGAGCTCTCGACCGGCTACGGCGTGCACGTCGCGCTGCTCGGACACGACATGCACGGCTTGCGCATCGGGCCCGATCAGCGGCTCTACTTCTCGATCGGTGACCGCGGGTTCGACGTCACGACTCCGAGCGGCGCGTTCCATCACGAGCACGCGGGAGCCGTGCTGCGCTGCGAGCTCGACGGTTCCAAGCTCGAAGTGTTCGCCACGGGCCTGCGCAATCCGCAGGAGCTCGTCTTCGACTCCCTCGGCGATCTGTTCACCGGCGACAACAACTCCGACGGCGGCGATCGCGCGCGCCTCGTGCACGTCGTCGAAGGCGGCGACTCGGGCTGGCGGCAGAGTTATCAGTGGATCACCGAGCCATCGCTGCGCGGACCGTGGAACGACGAGAAGCTCTGGCAGCCGCACTTCGAGGGCCAGGCGGCCTACATCGTCCCGCCGATCGCGAACTTCGCCGACGGCCCGTCGGGCTTGACGATCGATCCGGGCACGGGCTTTTCGGAGCGCTATCGCGGTCAGCTGTTCCTGTGCGACTTCCGCGGCACCGCGGCGACGAGCGGCGTGCACGCGATCGAGCTCGAGCCCGCCGGCGCGTCGTTCTCTCTGAAGAAGAGCGAGCACGTGATCTGGAAGGTTCTCGCGACTGACTGCGATTTCGGGCCCGACGGAGCGCTGTACGTCACCGATTGGGTGCAAGGCTGGGCGCAGCCGGGCAAGGGGCGCTTGTATCGAGTGTTCGACCCAGAGGTGCGCGCGTCGAGCGCGACGGCGGAGGTGCGTCGCGTGCTGCGCGACGGAGTTGGCGCCTTCAAGAACGAGGAGCTCGCACAGCTCCTGCGCTCGCCCGACCAGCGCGTGCGTCAGCTGGCGCACTTCGAGCTCGCGGGGCGGGGCATCGCAACGCGCGACGTGCTGCAGAAGGTGCTCGACGACAAGAGCTCGCGCATCGCGCGCGTGCACGCGGTGTGGGCGCTGTGGGTGCAGGCTCTGCACGGCGGGCCCGGGATCGCGTTGCAGCTCCTGCCGCTGCTCACCGATGCCGACGAGGAGATCCAGGCCCAGGCGGCGCGCGCGCTCGGTGAGATGGACGCGCCGATGGCGATCCCTCAGCTCATCCAGCTCCTGCGCTCGCCGTCGCCGCGCGTGCGGTTCGCCGCGGCGAACGCGTTGGGCCGGGCGCGCGCGAAGCAGGCGTTCGAGCCGCTCGTCGCGCTCGTGCGCGAGACGGGCGAGTCCGACCCGGTGCTGCGGCACGCCGCGACGTACGCCTTGGAGCGCTGCGAGACGATCGAAGGGCGTCTGCACCTCGACGGCTTCGCCAAGCACGGCGACGTTCACGTGCGCGTCGCCGCCGTCGTCGGGTTGCGCCGGCGTCTCTCGGAGGCGGTGTCGCTGTTCCTCGGCGACGCGGATGCGCGCGTGAGCACGGAGGCGGCGCGAGCGATCTACGACGAGCCGATCGCGGGCGCGATGTGGGCGCTGGCGAACTCGCTGAAGAAGCCGGGCGCGCCGAGCTACGACTTCGGCCGCCGCGCGCTGAACGCGGCGTTCCGCGGGGGAACGCAACCCGAGCTGCTCGCCGACTTCGCCGCTCGCGCCGACATCGACGCGCGCTTGCGCAGCGAGGCGCTCGAACGCCTCGCGCAGTGGAGCGAGCCGCCTTCGCGCGACCCCGTCACCGGCCACTGGCGTCCGTTCACGGCGGACCAACTCGCCGCGCGACGCGTGATCGCCATCGCGCCGCTCGTCGCGCGCATCGCGCCGGCGATCACGGGCGGCGAGGCGACGCCGGAAGGCGTGCTCGAAGGCTGGTTGAAGCTCGTCGAGCGCTTCAAGGTGAGGGAATCGGGAGCGCACGTCGCCCCGCTGCTCCAGCCGACGCGCCCTTCGCCCGTGCGCCGCGCGGCGTTGCGCGCGCTCGCGGCGATCGACTGGCCGGAGCTGCGCGACGCGGTCACGGTCGCGTTGAGCGACCGCGATGGCGAGCTGCGCGCGGAGGCGCTCGAGGCGTTGACGAAGCTCTCGCCGGAGGATGCGCGGCCGCTCGCCGAACAGTGCCTCGCGAGCGGCGAGCTGCGCGAGCGTCGCAGCGCGTGCCGCATCCTCGCGACGTTGCCGGGCGCGGAAGTCAACGCGGCGCTTTCGAGGCAGCTCGACAAGCTGCGCGCGGGCCTTTTCCCGGTCGAAGCGAGCTTCGACCTGCTCGCCGCCGCGCGCGCGCGCAAGGACGCGGCGCTCGACGCCTCGATCGCGGCCATCGAAGCGCCGCGCGCCGCCGACGCGCAACTCGCACCCTTCCTCGACGCGCTCTTCGGCGGTGATCGCGAGGAGGGCAAACGCGTCTTCCGCGAGAAGGCCGAGACGAACTGCCTGCGCTGTCACAAGGTCGAGTGGGACGAAGGCGGCGACGTCGGGCCGGATCTGCGCGGCGTGGGCAGGCGTCTTTCGCGGCTGCAGGTGCTCGAATCGATCGTCGCGCCCAACCGCGCGGTATCCGCCGGTTTCCGCACCACGGTGTTCGCGCTGCGCGACGAGAAGCTCGTCGAAGCGCGCGTGCTGCTCGAGGACGAGACGAAGTTTCGCGTCATGGATGCGAACGCGAAGGTGTTCGACATTCCGAAGAGCGATGTCGAGGAGAAGCGCGACGGTATCTCGGCCATGCCGGAAGGCTTCGACAAGCTCCTCACGCCGCTCGAGCTGCGCAACGTGATCGAGTACCTGTGCTCGATCTAGGGCGCGCGCTGATGTCGTGAGCGGGGGAGTCGCCGCACTTGGGACGGTACGCGGAGTACGGTACACGGCATCTTTCTCACCGATTCGCCGCCAGTACGGTACACGGCATCTTTCCTCCAGATTCGCGCGGCGCCGAGGCGCGCGCTCGGTGCGGGCGAATCTGGAAGAAAGATGCCGTGTACCTACTCCGCTTTCACGGCGTCCAGAGGATCTCGGCTGCGCTGGTCGTGTTGAACGTCGCTGACGTGCAGTAGTTCGCGGAGTTGCGATACCACACCTGATAGACGCGCGTGCCGGGCACGAGCACGTCGCCGCGCACCGACAGCGTCGGATTGCCCGGTCCGGGATACTGCGCCGCTCCGCCCGCGGGCGCGCGCGTGCCCAGGCGCACGATCGAGCCGCCTACGCACAGGAGTCCGTCGCCGAGCAGCGGCACCTCCGTGTCGGTGTACGAACGATCCGTGCCCTGAAAGAAGACGCAGATGCCGTTGGTGAGGCCGCTCGCCTGCAACACGACCGTGTCGCTCGAGAGGCTCGCCGTGCCCGATGCGCCGAGCACACCGCCCATGCCGAGCGAGTTCAGGCAACCCGCGGGCGACGCGTCGGCTCCGTCGTTGCCGCACGGGCAGGCAGGAACGGACACGGTCGCGAAGCAGTACGGAGTCGACGGGTCGGCGGTCATGGGATAGCAGCTGTTCGGGAGGACGATGCGCTTGCGCATCGCCGGGCCGATGAAGTTGCCGTTGGAATCGCGCATGCGGAAGACGAGCGCGTTCTCGCCGTAGCCGCTGATGCAGACGGTGACGCTGGTCGAATCCCAGACGGCCGGGAAACCCACGGTGGTGTCGACGGTCGTGGTCAGCGTCGCGGTCGCGCCGAGAGTGCTCGTGCTCGCGCTGGTGTAGGTCGAAGGCGCCCAGAGCAAGTACATCTCCGCGCTGGCGATGCCGCTGCCCGGCGAGTTGACGAAGTTCACGGTGAAGCAGCAGCCGTTGCGCGTGCAGCTCACGCTGTAGCTCGGGCGCGAGCAGCCCGGTTCGTGCGCGGCGTACAGACCCTGACCCGCCTCGGTGACGAGCACGACGCCACCGCTGCTCGTGTCGAGATCGATGATCGAACTGCCGTTGGCCTGGTAGAGCGCGGTGACGCCGGGGGACAAGACGGGGTGCGTCGAGGAGATCGCGACGTTGCCGGCGATCGTGTTGAACGAGCTCCCGAACTGCAGCCCGCAGGCCTGCAGAAGCGGATTGAATGCCGCCGTCCCCGCGGTGCCCCCGAGGACGTAGACGTTGCCGCCCGCCTGGTAGTACGCGAGCACGTCGGGGACGGAGATCGTGTACTCGTCGCCTCCGATGAACACGCCGTCGTAGGCCATCATCTGCGCGGGCGAGAGCGGCCCGGTGTACGGGTACCAGCAGTGTCCCGCCCCCGTCATCGTCGCCGCGAGCGTCGAGCCGGTCAGACCGAAGTTGTTCGAGTGCACGAGGAAGTTCCCGTGCACGTTGCCCGTGAACCAGTTGGCGAGGTTGCGCGCGTAGTTGGCCGTCGATGGCGACGCGTTCGTGAAGCCGGTGTTGCTCAGCGTCCAGTCGTCGTTGGCGACGAACAGATGCCGGCAACGCACGACGACGGCGGCGTACTGGCCTCCGGTCGAGTCCGACAGCAGGATCTGGGTCGCGAGGCCGCCCCCGACCTGCGAGATCGCGTGACCGTTGTTCTGGTACAGCTCCGTGACGCCCTGGAACAGCGGATGCGTCGAGCTCGATTGCGGCGGCAGGACCTTGGAGAGGCTCACGCCGTTCGGCGCGCTCGCGAAGGCGAGACCGAAAGGCTGCAGGAAGTCGTGCCACTGCGTCCCCGGCGTGCCGGTTCCGCCGCAGATGTAGACGTTGCCGCCTTCGTAGACGTATTGCGCGAGCAGCGCAGGCTCGATGTCGAGCTCCGTGCCGCCGACGAAGACGCCGTCGTAGCCCATCAACGTCGCGAGCGTCATCGTCGGACTGGTCGTCACGCTGTCGACCGTGAGCGTGTGGTTCGTGTTCACCGAGGTTGCGAAGCTGCTGCCCGTCAGCCCGAAGTTCGCGCTCCACGCCAGGAACTGGCCTCCGCTCGCTCCGGCAAACCACTTGCACACGTTCTGCACGAAACGATCGGTCGAGCCCGCCGCCGCGGTGCTGTAGCCGGTGTCGCTCAGCGTCCACTCGTCATTGGCGACGACGATGCGTCCGATCGACTGCGCGCGTGCGAGCGACGTCAACGCGAACAGAGCCACGAGCCTGCATAGTTTGTTCATCGGATTCTCCTTCAACCCCGGGTTCACGCGTCGCACGGGCCGCGAACGATGCGGGCCCCGGCGCGTGGAGGGTCCCGACGACGCTCTTGCGTCGATGCCTCCGAAGCAGACAGGAATTCGAGACGAAATGCAGCGCCGATCGGAGCTCGCTCGCGACGAACACGGGAGCAGCCGCAGGCGGCCGGAGCGTGCGTCACGTCAGGCTCCGACTCGCACTCGTCCTCGGGTCCGCGTCGGCTGCGCGCGCGACGGCTGTGCGAGACCGCCGAGTGCGTCTCGCGGGACCGATCGATCTCAGAGCACGCGTCGGAGCTCCCGACGTCCGTCGTCCGGCGTTTCGTCGCCGGTATCCGGCCCGCTGCGCGTCAACGAGCCTTGCGGACGCGCTTGCTCGCGCGGCGGGCCGAGCCGAGCGCGCTCAAGGCGTCGCCGAGATCGCGCATGATGTCGCTCGGGCTCTCGAGGCCGATCGAGAGGCGCACGCCGTTGAGCGAGACGCTCGCGCCCTCGGCCGCGGCGCCGGCGTAGCTCGAGTGCGTCATGTTGCCCGGCGTCTCGATCAAGGTCTTCGTGTGTCCGAGGCTGACGGCGAGCGTCACCGAGTACGCCTCGGCCGCGACGCGATCGACGAACTCCTCCGCGCTGCACACGCGCTCGTCGAGCTCGAAGTAGATCATGTTGCCGGGCGTGAAATCGCCGTCGAAGTTGCGCATCTGCTTCAAGGCGAGCTTGCGCTGCGGAAAGCTCTTCAAGCCCGGATAGGCGACGCGTTTCACCGCCGATTGCTGCTCGAGCCACGTCGCGACCTTGCCGGCCGTGTACTGCTGGCGCTTGATGCGCACGGCGAGCGTCGGCAGTCCGTAGACCATGATCGTCCACGCGGCCTTCGACGAGAGGATGCCGCCGAAGTCCTTGCGATAGAGCAGGAGCCTGGGGAGCATCGCACGCGGGCAGATCACGGCTCCGCCGAGCTCCGTGCCGAAGCCGCCGAGGTTCTTCGTCAGGCTGTGCAGCACGACGTCCGCGCCGAATTCGAGCGGCCGCTGGCCGAACGGCGTCGCGAAGGTGTTGTCGATGCAGAGCAGCACCTTGCGCTCGGGCTTGCGCGTCTTGTTGACCTCGTCGAGCAGTCCGCGCACGCGCGCGATGTCGACCAGCTCGAGGGTCGGATTCACCGGCGTCTCGAAGTAGACGATGCGCGTGCTCGCGTGGATCGCTCCGCGCAGCGCGCGCAGGTCGTTCATGTCGACGCGCCGGCTCGCGATGCCTTGGCGCGCGTACCAGTTCGTGAACAGCGAGTGCGTGCAGCCGTACAGGATCGGATGCGCGACGACCTCGTCGCCGGGCACGAGCACCGAGCTCATTGCCGCCGAGATCGCCGCCATGCCCGAGGCGAAGGTCGCGCAGGCCTCGCCGCCCTCGGCTTCGGCGAGCTCGCCTTCGAGGATCGAGCGCGTCGGCTCGTCGAGGCGGTCGTAGATGTAGATCGGCGCCTCGCCGTGATCGCTGACGAGATGGCCGAACTCCTGGAAGCCGCGCGCGCCGCGCCGCACGCTGTCGAGCCGATACGTCGTCGACGACGAGAGCGGCGGCGTGACGTGGTGCGAGAAATCCCACTTGGCCGAGTGCTCGGGCCCGTGGACGAGGCGTGTGGACTGCTTGTACGGCTTGCGCGGCATGCGCGAGGCTCCTCTCGAGCCGGACGTGGAGCGCGGATCGCGGCGCTTCAAGCGCGGGCCTTGCGCGCCACGACCTCGAGGCTCGTCACGTAGTCCGCCGGCGTCCTGCCGGCCGGCAATTCGGCGCTGATCTTGCGCAACAGCGGATCGTCGCCCTTGGAAAGGCTCTCGATGTATCCGCTCTTGCGCCGCAGCTCGACGTCGACGAGTCCGGCCGCGCGCACCATGCGCTCGATCTCGTCGATCAGCGCCGCGCCCGCGATGCAGCCGATGAGCGCCTCGATCTCGCTCGCCACGCGTTCGGGCAACGGGCGCAGCAGCGCGAGATCGCTGATCGCGACGCGACCGCCGGGTTTCAGCACGCGCGCGATCTCGCGCCAGACCTGCGGCTTGTCGGGCGAGAGGTTGAGCACGCAGTTGGAGAGCACGACGTCGATGCTCGCATCGGCCACGGGCAGGTGCTCGATCTCGCCGAGTCGGAACTCGACGTTGTCCAGGCCCGTGCGGCGCGAGTACGCCACCGCGTTCGCGCGCGCGCGCGTGAGCATCTCCGCCGTCATGTCGACGCCGATGACGCGCCCGCTCGGGCCGACGCGCGGACCGGCGAGGAACGCATCCATCCCGCCGCCGCTGCCGAGATCGAGCACGACTTCACCCGGCTTCAACGCCGCGAGCGCCGTCGGATTGCCGCACGAGAGCCCGAGGTTCGCGCCTTCGGGCAGCGCCGCGACGTCGCTCGCGTCGTACCCGACCGCGCGCGCGAGCTCATCGACGCTCGGCGCCGCCGGCCCGCAACTCGCGCCGGGCCCGCAGCAGCCGGCACTCGACGAGCTCGTCGGCCGCGCCTTCGCGATGCGCGCATACCCCTCGCGCACGTTCGCCCTCGTCGCATCGCGCTTCGCCGCCGAGGTCTCGGCGTCCGTCCGGTCCGGAAGTGTCCGTTCCCGTTTCGATCGTTCGTCGTTCATGTCGGCTCCTGCGCACGGGCGCTCCGCGCCTCGAATCGAGATCGAGGCCGCACCCGCGCTCCAACCTACTTCACGAGCTGCATCCCGCCGAAGCGCACGCGCGGGCAGCAGCGACCGCCCTCACTCACACACGACGGCACCGCGCTCCCGAGCGCACACACACCATCTCACATCCGCCCGAGAGTGCTTCCATACGCACTTCTCGCCCATCCCCTTCCGGCCCAAGACTCGTGGGTGGACCACGAGTGTTCCCCACGCCTTCCACCACGCCGCGCGCGTCCCACGCATGCGCCGCCCGCCCCGATCGACATCACTCACCCCACGCGCCGCCCCTCCACCACGATCTCGCGCTCACCACCATTCGGCGCACCTCCGCCCCCACTACCGCCCGGCCCCGCCGCGCCGCGCTTCGGTCTCCGCCGATTCGATCCGAGCAACCCCAGATCGATCAACACCCCGACGACCACCGCCGCCACCCCCACCGGCGTCCACGCATGTCCGCCGTAGTGCATCGCGAACGCCCAAGCCAACGTGGTCGTCGGCATGAACACCCACCCCATCACCGGCCAGAACTTGGTCTCGAACGCCCACTCGAGATAGTCGCTCGACAACCACACCACGAGCAGGATCACCCGCGGAAACGAGAGCGCCAGACAACCGAGCAGACACGGCACGAAATGAGTTTGGAAACCCCCACCACGGATGACAAGCTCGCCGCGCGAGAACCCCGCGCACACGACATCGACACGAACATCGATGGCGACTTCGACCATGGGCGCGGCACACGCGACACGCACGCACCATGAACAAGGTCCTCTGCCTCACGCTGCTCCTCGGCACGCTCGCCGCGTGCAAGACGACTCCCGACTACGGTCGCCCGCTGCCCGTCGGCGCGCCGGCGCTCCTGCCGCTCGCCCCGGGCGAGAAGCACCCCGATTTCGGGCCGCAATGGCGCGAGCGCGACACGCTCCTGCCCGCGCTCGACCATTCGATCGCCTGGACGAAGCGCCCGAGCGCGGCGCAGTTCTTCCCGATCGAAGGCGTGAGCCACGAGCGCGCGCTGGCGAGCCTGGAGCGTTTTCGCGAGGCGCTGACCGGCTCGACGAGCGAGGACGATTTCCGTCAAAGGCTCGAGCGCGACTTCCAGGTCTACAAGAGCGCGGGTTGGAACGGCAAGGGCGATGGCGTGCTGTACACCGGCTATTGCACGCCGATCTTGATGGGCTCGCTGCACCAGGACGCGCAACATCGTTATCCGCTCTATGCGCTTCCGCCGGATCTGGTGAAGACGCCGACGGGCGAGATCCTCGGCCAGCTCACGGAAAGCGGAGTGCAGCCGTACCCGACGCGGCGCGCGATCGAGGCCGGCGCGTTGCTCGAGGGCAAGGGATTGGAGCTCGTGTGGCTGACCGATCCGTTGGATGCGTTCATCGCGCATGTCAATGGTTCCGCGTTCATCGAGCTGCCGGATGGGACGCTGGCGAAGTTCGGGTACTCGGGCAAGAACGGGCGGCCGTACACGTCGCTCGGGAACGAGCTCGTCAAGGACAAGGTGTTGAGGAAGGACGAGGTGTCTTTGTCGAGGATTCGCCAGTGGGCGAAGGAGCATCCGGCGGATGTCCAGGCGTATCTGGATCGGGATGACTCGTTCGTTTTCTTCGCGAGGATCGATCATGACCCGCATGGGTCGTTGAACGTGCCGGTGACGGCGCGGAGGACGTTGGCGACGGACAAGCGGTTGTTTCCGAGGGGAGCGGTGGTGTATGTGGACACGACGCTGCACTCGGGGACGAACAAGGGGGTGGAGATGTCGGCGTTCCTTCTCGATCAGGACACGGGTGGGGCGATTCGGACGGCGGGGAGGGCGGATATTTATTTGGGGGTTGGGCCGGAGGCGGAGTTGTTGGCGGGGACGACGAGGGCGGAGGGGCAGCTTTATTATTTGTTTTTGAGGGAGGAGGCGAAGGACGAGGTGACGCAGCAGCGACGGAGTGTGATTAGTGATAGTGACTGATTGGGCAACGGGCGGATGAAGAACAAGGGCGCGATCGGGAGCAACGCGCCACACAAGCGTGCTCCGCATCGCTGACCCCGCGCGTTCATCGGCGGCCGCAGCGGCCGCCGAAGGAACGCGCGGGGTTCAAGTAGGAAGAGGGAAGAGGGACGATGAGCGCGCGAGGAAAGGCGGGGGACGAACTGCGTGGTGTCGTCGTGGCCGTGTGTGTCGGACCGGGCGGGATTCCGAAGTTGCCGGTGGCGTCGGCGATCGTTGGGGCGTTGGGGTTGGAGGGAGACGCGCATCGGTTTCGGTATCACGGCGGGGCGAATCGCGCGGTGTGCTTGTTCTCGATTGAGGATTACGAGCAGCTCGCGCGTGAGGGGGTGAAGGCGACTCCGCCGGGCGCGTTCGGGGAGAACTTGCTCACGCGCGGGCTCGACTACACGCGCCTCGCGGCGGGGGATCGGTTGAACGTCGGGGATGAGGTGTTGCTCGAGATTCACGACGTGCGCGAGCCGTGCAAGACGTTGAAGCCGCTCGATGCGCGCTTCCCTTCGCTGCTGCTCGGGCGCAGCGGGTTCTTGTGTCGCGTGATTCGTGGTGGGACCGTTGCGGGCGGGATGCCGGTGCGGCGCGTCGCCGCGCCGTGAGCGGCATCCTGGCCGGGTTTCGCGAGCGGCAGTAGGCTTCAGGATCGGCCTCGTCCCGCGATGGATTCGAACTCCTCCTCTGCTGATCCGAGCTCGACGCTCGGCGATCCGCGCGATGCGTCCAATCTGGCGTACGTCGCGGCGCAGGATCGCATGGCGCTCCTCTCCAACTACTACCGTTGGATCGCGCGGCGCTTTCGCGCGCAGGTGTCGGGCACGGTGCTCGAGCTGGGTTGCGGAGCCGGTTGGGTCGTCGATCACTACGTCGATCGCGCGCGAGCGGTGATCGGCGTCGATGTCGACGCGGAGCTCGTGCACCGGCTCGAAGCGCGCCATCCGGGCGGCAAGGTGAGCGGTCGCGTCGTCGATCTGCGCGGCGCCTGGGAGCCCCTCGAGGGCCTTCGCGCCGACGTCGTCGTCGCGCTCGACGTGCTGGAGCACTTCGCCGACGACGGCGAGTTCCTCGAGAAGGTGCGCCGCGTGCTCGCGTCGCGCGGAAGCCTGGTGCTCAAGGTGCCGGCGCAGACGAAGCTCTTCGGGCCGATGGACGAAGCCTCGGGACACTACCGGCGCTACGACGAGCCGGGTTTGCGCGCGTTGCTCGAGAAGCACGGCTTCGAGACGCTCGAGTTGCGGCACATGAATCCGGTCGGCGCGTGGGGCTATCGATGGAAGCGCGAGCGGCGCACGAACTTCTCGCGCAGCATCTCGCCGGCGAAGCTGCGCCTGGCGAACGCGCTGATGCCGCTCTTCGCCGCGCTCGACTACGTGCCCGGGCTGAAGGGGCTGAGCTTGATCGGCGTCTTCCGCGCGCGCGCGTGACGCGCGGCTGCGCGCGCGACGGCGCGCTCTTGTGCTGCCCGCGCGCGCGAGGTCGAATGGCCGAACCCTCGCGATGAAGCGCTCCTCCATCCTTCGCCGCTCGTCGACTTGCGCGCGTTCGTCGCGCCGCTGGACCCCGAGCGTCCTCGCGATCGCGCTCGGTCTGTGCGCGTGCCGCAGCGACCCCAACATCGACGAGGAGCCGCGCCCGTTCGGGGACGTGCGTCACGAAGCTCCGGCGGATGCGAAGCCGGCGTCGCATCCGGTTCCGGCGCCCGAAGTCGCTGCGAAGCCCGTCGAAGCGCCGCCCGCCGCGTCCGCGAAACCGATCGCGCCCGCCAGCGAGAACGCGAAAGGCACCGAGCCCGCGAAACCCGCCGCGCCCGTCGCCGACGCGCCCAAGTCCGCACCCGAGACCGCGCAGCATCCGGTCAATCGCGACGCCAAGGGCGATCGCGATGTCGAACGCTACATCCAGCGTCTCGAGAGCCAGGAGCGAGAGAAGGAACTCAAGGTCGACGTCGTGATCGCGCGCCTCGAGCTGCCCGCCGACGCGATCATCGGCGACCTCGGCTGCGGACCGGGCCTCTTCTCGCTCGCGTTCGCGGCCGCTTGTCCCGAAGGCGTGATCTACGCCAGCGACATCGAACCGGCGCAGCTCGATCGCGTGCGCACGAAGGCCGACGAGCACAAGCTGCGCAACGTGATCCCCGTGCTGGCGAGCGCGAACGACCCGCATTTCCCGCTGAATCAGCTCGATTTCGTGTTCATCGCCGACACGTACCACCACCTCGACGATCGCGTCGCGTACATGCGGCGCTTGAAGGACGTGCTCAAGCCCGGCGGCAAGCTCGTGCTGCTCGAGTACAAGCCCGGCACGATCCCCGTCGGTCCGCCCGCCGACCACAAGCTCGCCGCGGGCGTCATGGACAGGGAGATGGAGCAGGCCGGCTACGTGCTCATCGATCGTTTCACGACGCACGCCTGGCACGACTTCGAGGTCTGGCGCCGCCTGCATCCCTGGGAGCGGCGCTGAGCGCCACGCGCACGGCGCTCGACGCCACGCGCTCTCTCGCCTAGCATGCTCGCCCGCGCGCCGAGCACGACCTGCATGTCCAACTACGACGTCAAGAGCTACTCGGTCCAGCAGGTCGAGGGCGACGATCAGATCGAGGTCGTCATCCACTCCTCCGACGGCAGCAAGTGGGAGTACGGCATCCCCTTCAGCCGCAGCTCCGGCCGCTACACGTTCGAGGAGATCGACGTCCTCGCGATGGATTTCGGCGACGACTTCGCCGCGGAGCTGACGGAGAAGATCGAAGCACTGGTTGCGACGCTGAAGCGCTGAGTACGGTACACGGCATCTTTCTCACCGATTCGCCGAGGTCGCTGCGCGTGCCTTGGCGCGGGCGAATCGGTCGAGCGGCTCGCTCGCCGGAGTGGCGCCGCCACGCGCGGCGGAGACTTGCGGCAAACGCACTTCGATGGTGCAGTCCTCGTCGAGCGGCAGCACGAGCTCGAACGATCCGTCCTTGCCGGTGACCGTCGTCGACTGCGACACGCCGCGCGCCGTCTTGCCGATCACGTGCGCGCGCTCAACCGCGCGGCCGTTCGCATCCTGCACGACGCCGTGCGCACGCGCCGCGGGCGCGAGCACGACGCCGACGTCGTCGCGACCGGCCTCGACGTCTTCCACGACGTTGCTCGCCAAGAGGCCGGTCGACGACGCGTCCTCGGGACTGTTGCGCGCCCACACGAGCACCGCGTAACGCCCGGGCGGCACGGGCGAGGTCGTGAAGCGGCCCGCGTCGTCCGTCGTGACCGCTTTCTCCGCCAGCACGCGCCCCTCGCTGGAGCGCAGCGCGACGTGCGCCGCGACGACCGGTTTTCCGCCGCGATCCGAAACGCGCCCGACGATCGCGCGCCGTTCCTCCGCCGCGGACGGCGGCGCGGAAACCGACGGAGCCGCGACCGGCGCGGACGGCGGCACACGGGCGACGGACTTCGTCGAAGGCTCCGACTCGAAGCGCCGCAGCCACACGAACGCAGCGACGATCGCGAGGGCGGCGAGCAGCAGCCAGACGTTCGATTTCATCGGCGCGCTCCGCGCTCAGCCGCGATCGGTCGGCGCGGGAGGCGGAGGCTGCACGCCGGTGATCGGCTCGAGCAGCTTCTCGAGCGCCCGTCGGCGATCGGGGTCGCGCTCGAGCTTGAGCGCTCGCTCGACCATGTTGCGCGTGTTGGGCACGTCGTGACGCTGCGCGTAGATCAAGGCCAGGTTGCGCAGCGCGGGCAGGAAGTCGGGCGTGATCTCGGCCGCGCGCCGGTAGTGCTCGACGGCCTCGTCGATCTTCGACTCGACCTCGGCCAGCACGCCGAGCTGGAAATGCGCCTGGGTCGACTGCGGCTCGTTCTCCACGGCCTGCTGCAGCCACGCGCGCGACACGGAGACCGCGTCGGGGTTCGTGCGGCACACCGTCGATTCGAGGCACAGCGTCGAAGCCTCGATGTACGTCGCGGCGTCGCTCGTGCCGGCGGCGAAGGCGCGCTTGTAGGCGTCGAACGACTCGCAGACCTCGCCCGCGCCGCGGCTCGCGCGCGCGACGAGCAGCCAGATGGCCGAGTCGTCGATGCCGAGCTCCACCGCGCGGCGCAACGGCGCGATCGCGCTCTTCTCGTAGCCGAGCTCGAGCCGCACCTTGCCCAGCGCGCGCCAGGCGCTGGCGCGTTGCGGACCGAACTTGACGGCTTCCTGGTAGCAGCTCTCCGCCGCGCGCCGATAGCTGCGCTGCACGAGCGCGTCGCCGTGCAGCTCGTGCAACTGCGCGCTCTCGGGATGCTGCACCAGCCCCTGCTTCAGCACGCCGATCGCGCTCTCGGGATCCGCGAGGTGGAGCATCGCGCGCGCGGTCTCGGCGCAGGCCTGCTCGTCCTTCTCCTGGCTGGCGACGAAGATCGACCACCAGCGCTGCGCCGCGAGATCCCACTTCCCCGCCGCGCTGGCGGTCTCGGCCTGCGAGCGCAGCTCCTTCGTCACCGGCACCATGCGCGGCAGCTTCGAGGTGCTGCGGCAGCCGCCGCCCAGCCCCGCCGTGCAGGCAAGCGCGACACCCGCGGCGAGTGTCAGCACCCGGCTCGCGCGGCCGCGCGCGTGCATCGCTTTCGATCGTTCCATCGGCTTTCCCCTGTACGCTTCCGGCCGCATTGCGTCCAGCCTCGGCGCCCCGATCGCGCCCGCCGCGCGCACGTGCGCGACCGTCAGCGCGCCCCCTGCACGCAACGCGCGGGCCGCTATGCTGCTGCGCGCGGATTGCGGACGCGCAACGCTTCATGGTGCTCAAGGCGGTCTTCCTCGACGTCGGCAACACGCTGCTCACGGAGCAGCCGTCGCGTTTCGAGCTCTACGCGGCCCAGGCCCGCGCGAGCGGCGTCGCGATCGAGGAGCCGGCGATGCGCGAGCTCATGCACCGCGCCCACCGCGAGCTGCCGCGCGAGATCGGCGGCGCGTGGCGCTACACGGACCGCTGGTTCGAGGCCTACATCGAGCGCATCTTCCACGCCGAGCTCGGCCTGGCGCGCGCGACGCTGCCGGCGTTGAGCAGCGAGCTCTTCGGTCACTTCTCGCGCCCGGAGACCTTTCGCCTGTTCCCCGGCGCGCGCGAGCTCGTCACCGGACTGCGCGCGCGCGGTCTGCGCGTCGGCGTCGTCTCGAATTGGTCGCCGCGCCTGCCGGCGTTGCTGCGCGAGCTCGAGCTCGCCGATTCGTTCGACTTCGTGCTGTGCTCGGCCATCGAGCGGCTGGAGAAGCCCGACCCGCAGATCTTCGCGCGCGCGCTCGAACGCGCGGGCGTGTCCGCGCACGAAGCGCTGCACGCCGGCGACGATCTCGAGCGCGACGTGCT
This sequence comes from Planctomycetota bacterium, assembly GCA_044228975.1. Lineage (GTDB taxonomy): Bacteria > Planctomycetota > UBA1135 > UBA1135 > JADJNY01. The sequence goes on from JBGATX010000012.1 coordinate 47,611, forward strand.
CGGCGCGCGACGCGCGGGAATGGCGGCCGTGCTCGTCGATCACGCCGGAGCGCACGCGCTCGGCGGAGCAGCCTTCGCGCCGCGCGCGGGCACGCTGGCGGAGCTCGAGACGATCGTCGCGAGCCTGCTGCGCTGATCGCGGGCGCCCGCGCGACGGATTCTTGCCTGCGCGCCGCCGATCGACGAAAGTGCGCACGCATGAGCGCGACTCCGCTTCGGGACGACGACGTGCGCGCCTTCCCGGCCACCTTCGCCGCGTTGCGCGAGGCGATCGCGCAGCGCTTCCTCGGCGCGAGCGACGTCGTCGACACGCTGCTCTACGGGCTGCTCGGCGGCGGGCACGTGCTGCTCGAAGGCGCGCCGGGGCTGGGCAAGACGACGCTCGTGCAAGCCACGGCGGCGGCCTTCGACCTTTCGTTCGGCCGCATCCAGTTCACGCCCGATCTCGTGCCGGCGGACATCGTCGGCACGCGCATCCTCGAGGACGACGAGCGCGGCGGACGGCACTTCGTCTTCCATCGAGGTCCGGTGTTCGGCCACGTGATCCTCGCCGACGAGATCAACCGCGCGACGCCGCGCACGCAGTCGGCGTTGCTCGAGGCGATGCAGGAGCGGCAGGTGACGATCTTCGGCGAGCGTCACGAGCTCGAGGATCCCTTCTTCGTCGTCGCCACGCAGAACCCGATCGAGATGGAGGGCACGTTCCCGCTGCCCGAGGCGCAGCTCGATCGTTTCTTGTTCAAGATCCTGCTCGTCGCTCCGGGGATGGAGGCGTTGACGCGCGTGCTCGCGGCGACGACCGGTGTCGCGCCGGCCTCGGCGCCCGCGGCGGGCAAGCGTCTCGATCGAGAGCGCCTGCTCGCGCTGCGCGCGCTCGTGCGCGAGGTGCCGGCGAGCTCCGAGATCGTGGCCCTCGTCGCGCGCACGATCCTCGCCACCGATCCGGCGCACGCGAGCGCGCCCGAGCGCGTGAAGCGCTGCGTGCGCTACGGCTCGAGTCCGCGCGGCGGCCAGGCGTTGCTGCTCGGCGCGCGCGCGCGCGCGCTGTCGCTGGGCGAGCTGCACGTGCGACAGCAGGACATCGAAGCGCTGGTCGCTCCGGCGCTGCGGCACCGTTTCATCCTCAATTTCGAGGGCGAAGCGGAGCGCGCCAACACCGACGAGCTCGCGCGCGAGTGCTTCGCACGCGCGCTGCGCGGCTGAGACGCCCGCGCCGCGCGTCAGCGTTCGAAGACGCAGCCGTCGATGCACAGACGGCCGCTGAAGATGCTCGCGTCGACGTCCTCGGACGACGCGTAGCCCGTCGCGGCGAGCACGTGACGCGTGCGCTTGTTGCCCACCGGCAGTCCGGCACCGCGGCTGGGGAACGACGCGCGCAGGAGCGAGCTGCGTTCGCGCAACGCCGAGAGCTCGCGCTCGATCCCGTCCATCTCGGGTTCTCCCGAGCGCGTCGTCGACTTCGGCGGACCCAGCTCGAGCGGATCGCGCGCGAGGTCGAAGGTCTCCGCTGTCGCGGGCAGGTCCTCACAGTACGTCACGATCGTGTGCTGATCACCGCGCAGCAGCGCGACCTGTCGCTCGACGATGTGCGCGCGCCCGGTCTCCGTGTCGTCGAAGATCTGGAGCAGCGATTCATAGGTGCGCCGGCCGACGCCCATCTCGCCGCGCGCGCTGGGCAGGAGATCGATGCCGACCACGGGCGTCGCCAGCCGCGCGCGCGCCGCGCTGGCGATCGTCGGCGCGATGTCGACGAGGCCGACCGTGCCTTTCACGCGCGCTCCCGCCGGCAACGTTCCAGGCCAGCGCATCACGAGAGGCACGTGCACGCTCTCCATGTAGAGGTCGTGGCGGTGCGTCTGGCTGCCGTGCTCGAAGAACGCCTCGCCGTGGTCGGCGGTGACGATCACGAGCGTGTCCTTCTCCAGTCCCAGGCGCTTCAGGCGCGCGAGCAGCTTGCCCACCTGGTCGTCGACGAAGTGGATGCCGCCGTCGTAGCAGGCGATCTGGCGCGCGAGATCGGCTCCGCGCAGCGCGAGCTCGCCGCCGAGATCGCGATCGTGGTCGACGTGGCCGTCGACGCTGCCCGTGTAGCTCGGATCGCCGAAGAGGTCGTGCTCCGGCGGCGGCGAGTACGGATCGTGCGCGTCGAAGAGGTGCACGAAGAGGAAGAAGGGCTGCTCCGGCTTCTGCACCATGTGCTGCTCCATCCACGACGCCGCCTTGGCGATCGCATCGGGAGACGTGCGCCGGCGCGCGTCGAGCAGGTCGGCGTGCTCGCGCGTGAGCTCCGCGATCGCTTCCTTGTCCCCCGCCATGCGCAAGGCGAAGAACTCCTCGCCCACGACGTCGTCGGCGAAGAAGTTCTTGCCCGCCATCTGCCACGTGTCGAAGCCCGCGCCGAAACCGTAGGTGTCCTCGAGGAACACGAAGGTGTAGAAGCCGGCCGTCGCGTAGCCCGCGTCCCGCAGCGTCTCGGAGACCAGCGTGCCGCGCAACGGCGGCGGAATGCGCCGTCCGCGAGAGTCCTTGCGCGCCCACAAGCGGTCGTCGCAGATGCCGTGCACCGAGATCGGCAATCCACTGAGCATCGAGAGGTGCGAGGGCAGCGTCCACGAGGTCGTGCTCACGGCGCGCTCGTAGAGCACGCCCTGACGCGCGAGCGCGTCGAGATTGGGCGTCGTCTTGCGCTCGTAGCCGTAGCACGAAGCGTGATCCGCGCGCAGCGTGTCGATGCTGACGAGCACGATGTTCGGCCGGCGCTCCTGCGGGTCGCTGCAAGCCGGGAGGAGGGCCGCGATCCACGCCCCGAGCGCGAAGAGGACCGCCGTCGTCGTGTGGGCGCGCGTGCGCTTGCGCGGGAGAGACATCGTGGTTCGGAGATCGAGTTGCGCGAGCGACGAACGGATAGCGTAGCCGAGCTCGCGCGCGGCGCGCCAACGCGCGCGCGCCGGCGCTGCCGGGCACGCGCGAGGTCCGCTCGCGGAATTCGCGGCGGCCGCGCGGCGCTGGCCCGCGAGCGAGAGCGCGTCTATGCTGCCCGTGTATGCTGGATGGATCGCCATGGACTGTCGCGTCGCTCTAGCCCAGGTCGAGCCGACGCTCGGAAACCTCTCGGCCAACCTCGAAATGCACCTGCGGGAGATCCGCGGGGCCGTCGAGCGCAAGGCCGACCTCGTGTTGTTCCCCGAGCTCTCGCTGACGGGCTATTTCCTGAAGGATCAGACGGCCGAGGTCGCGCTCAAGCTCGACGACCCGCTGCTCGAGCGCCTGGCCGAGTGCTCCAAGGACATCTCGATCGGCTTCGGTTTCGTCGAGCGCGATCGCGACGACCGCCATTTCAACTCGTGGGCGTTCTTCGAGGACGGCGAGCTCTTGCACGTGCACCGCAAGGTGCATCTCGTCACCTACGGCATGTTCGACGAGGGGCGCGACTTCGCGGCGGGCGAGAGCATCGCCAGCTTCGATTCGCGCCATGGCCGCTTCGGCGTTCTGATCTGCGAGGACATGTGGCACGTCGGCACGAGCTGGATGCACTTCCTCGCCAACGTCGACGCGCTGCTCGTGCCCAGCGCCGGTCCAGGCCGCGGCGTGAGCGAGGATCGGCCGGAGCTGCGCTCGAACCGTGTGTGGCACACGCTGCAGGACGCGCTCGCGATGCTCTACCAGACCTGGATCGTGTACGTGAACCGCGTCGGCAGCGAGGACGGCATCTTCTTCGGCGGCGGCTCGCGCGTCGTCGATCCCGCGGGCCGCGAGGTCGCGCGCATCGACGGGCTCGAACCGGGCCAAGCGCAGGCACGTTTGACGAGCGAAGCCCTGCGCCGCGCCCGCATCGCGACGCCGCTGCGGCGCGACGAGAAACCGTGGATCGTCGCGCGCGAGCTCGCGCGCTGGAACGGCGGCGGACCGGCATGAGCGGCGCACAGGCCCCGAAGAACCCGCTCGAGATCCAGCCGGCGCTGGTCGAAGCGGTGCTCGTGCGCTTCTTGCGCTCCGAAGCGGGCAAGTTCGGCTTCCAGCGCGCGCTGCTCGGCCTCTCGGGCGGCATCGACTCGGCCGTCAGCGCCGCGCTCGCCGCGCGCGCGTTCGGACCGAAGAACGTGCTCGCCGTGATGCTGCCCTACCGCACGTCGAACCCCGACAGCGAAGGCGATGCGCGGCGCGTGATCGAGAAGCTCGGCATCGAGTCGCGCAAGGTCGACATCACGGCGATGTCGGAGGGCTACTTCGAGGAGTACGCCGTCAAGGACCGCATCCGGCGCGGCAACGTCATGGCGCGCGCGCGCATGATCGTGCTCTACGACCTCTCGGTCGAATGGAACGGCCTCGTCGTCGGCACGAGCAACAAGACCGAGCTCCTGCTCGGCTACTCGACGCAGTGGGGCGACGCGGCGAGCGCGTTGAATCCGCTCGGCGATCTCTACAAGCAGCAGATCTTCCAGCTCGCGCGGCACCTCGATCTGCCGCGACAGGTGATCGACAAGGCGCCCAGCGCGGACCTCTTCGCGGGCCAGACCGACGAGGCGGAGCTCGGCTTCACGTACGCCGAGGTCGATCGCCTGCTCTACCACCTGGTCGACCTGCGCTACGAGCAGGACGAACTCGTGCGCGCGGGCTTCGCGCGCGAGTTCATCAACAAGGTCGTCAAGCGCATCGTCCAGAACCAGTACAAGCGCCTGCCGCCGGTGATCGCGAAGCTCTCCGAGCGCACGATCAACCACGACTTCCGCTACTTGCGCAGCTGGGGACACTGAGCCCGCGGCCCGGGGGAGCTCACTTGCGCGCGCAGCTCTTCTGCACGTCGCGTTTCCAGTCCTCGTCGCAGTCCTCGAGCGCCTTGGAGAACCCGGCCCAGAACGCCGAGGTCGTGCGATCGAACATGATCTTCGGCCAATCCGTCATCGGCAGGTGCGTGACGCGTCCGCCGAGCTCGATCAGGAACGCGCGCCGGTCGACGCCCTTGCGGTTGAGGATCCACTGCACGCGCGACCAGGCGAGCAGGTGCGCTTGCGGCTTGACGTCGTTCCACGTTTCCCAGGCCGCCATCTCCTTCCACGGCGTCGCAAAACCGTTGGCGACGATGCGGCACACGCGCGGCTCCCAGTCCCACGAATTGTCGCCGAATTCGCGCGTCGTGCCGAACGCGGAGACGTTCCAGCGCTTGTCGATGCGGCGCGCGAACTCGAAGCCCAGTCCGCAGCGGAACCACGGCGGGATCGCGCCCCAGCTCTTGCGGAAACCCTCGGCGAGCGCGGTGACCTGCTCGTAGACGACGAGGCTCGTGAACGCGGCTTCGGTCGTGAACCCGAGCGAGCGCACGCCTTGCGGCGTCGCGCACGTGACCATCGTGTCGCCGGTGAGCTGCCAGTGCGCGCTGGCCTTGGCCACGCCACCGAGCTGGCTCTTCAGCACGCGTTCGAAGTCGGCTTCGCTTTCGACGAGCAGCGTGACGAACTTCATGTCCATGCCGAGGAACGGGCCGGGACCGAGGCGCTTGTCGCTGCCGTCACCCTTGAAGTCGTCGTCGGTGAGCTGGAACGCCTGCAGGAACGCGTCGTAGCACTCCTCGAGGCGCAGCGCGTACAGATGCGCGCGCAGCCAGGGATCGAGCTTGTCGACCATCGCCGGAACGCGCGGCAGCTTCTTGCGCAAACGCGCGAGCTCCTCGCGCAAGCGCTTCTCCTCCCAGCCGTCGGTCGTGACCTCGCACGTCGCGAGCGTCGAGCCGATGCGGAAGTGGCGCGTCTCGATCCAGCGCATCGACTTCACGCCGAGCAGGCTCTCGACATCGTTCGACTGGACCGCGGTGCCGAGCAGGAACGGCCCGAGCGAGATGTAACCCGCCTTGTCGAAGGCCTCGGTCGCGCCGCGCGTGTACGGATCGACCTTTTCGACGACGTCCTTCTCGCCCAGGCGGCCGGTCGGCGCGCGCGGATCTTCCTGACAAGCCAGGGCGCGCGGCGTCCAACCGACCGTCGCGCCGAGCAGCGCGAGCGCGAACCCGAGCGCGCGACTCCGCGCTCATGTCCGTCGGCGCGATCGGCGCTCGCGCGGGCGATCGGATCGACTCGGTGCGATGCGTCGATCGGGGTTCATCGGAGGGCCGCTCGGACCTGCTGCGCCGCGCGCGCCGCTGCCGCGTTCATGCGCGTGCGCGAGAGCCGCCGCCCGGGCCAGCCCGCGTTTCGCGGGTTTCCCGAGCGGCGCCCTGCGTCGCTTGGGTCACTCGCCGCGCGCGCTGGCGAGCTTCTCGGTCGACTTGAAACCCATGTGGGCCAGTCGATCGATCGAGGCGATCGAGCTCTGCATGCTCTGGCGCAGGCGGATCGCGTCTTCCTCGAGACGGCGCACCTTCGAGGCGTCGGGGCGGCTCTCGCCTTCGACGAGCCCGTCGCGACGGCGTTCGAGCTCCTGCAGCTGGCGCTCGCAGGTGTCGATCAAGTCGACGTGCTTGCTCATCTCGCGCACGGCCGTGCTCGCGTCCTTCGAGTACGTCGCGTTGAGCGTGCGCTCCATCGTCGCCCACAGCTCCGGTCGCGAGCCTTCCGTCGAGAGCGCCGCCGGCGCGCTGCCGTCGCTCGCGCACACGAACAGGTGCTCGGGATTCGTGGTCGAGAAAAGCGCCTGGTACGGGCTGCCCGCTTCATTCGCGTTCAGCGGCAGCTTCACGCAGTGGAAGAAGCGCGTGAGCAGGATCGTGCGCTCGTTGTCGATGCCCGGCGTCAGCAGCGTGCGATCCGTCTTGTTGCACGAGGGGCACTCGCGCACGACGAGCAACGGACGCGGGTCCTTGCCCGCCAGCGCGCGGATCGCCTCGCTGCGCGAGAGCGTCGTCTGCTGCGCGACCGCGGTTGCGTTGCTGCGCTCCACCGCCTGGACGGGATAGTCCCAGGTGACCTTCATCAGGCTGCGCGTCGTCGGACCGCGCCTCACCGCGCTGCCCGTCGATGCGACGGCGGACGGACGGCGTGCCGAGCCCGTGGCCACCGCCATCGTCGGTCCGCTCGGTGCTGCCGCGCCGGTCGTCGCCGTGCCGCGCGGCGCGGCCGAGCTCGTCGAGGCGCTGCACGTGCACGGTGCGGAAGGCGCGCCCGCGAACGGCGCGCTCGGACCCGAGGGTCCTCCCGCCGAAGGACCCGAGCCGTTGCGCGAATCACCGCCGGAGTTGTTGTTGTCTCCGTTGCTGTTGCCGCCGTTGTTGCCGTCGTCACCGTTGCCCGGGTACTGGAATGCGTGGGCGGGAGCGAACGACAGAGCGCCCAATGCGAGGATGGCGCCCAATTGCTTGGCGAACCTGGAGCTCATGGTCAGACCTTTCCTGGAACGCGAACGGGGATCGACGGCAAGCGCGGCCAACGTCGCGTGATTTCGGGAGCGCCTGCGGACTGCTCGTCCAACCTAGCCCTCCTGCGCAGATCTGTCACAGCGAATCTGCGTAGCTCGCACGAGCCGGGACGCGCGCGCGGAGTGCGATGTGCGGAATCGATGCGCGCGATCGCACAGTGTGCCGGCGGTCGAGTGCATGTCTCCGGCCACGTCATCTCCGTCGCGGTCCGCGCGTTCGTCACGGCTGGTGTCTTCGCGCCGGAACGCCCCCATGGAATGGGGTCGATTGCGCCGCGCACGCGAACCCATCGGTGCGAACGTGCAAACGCCCAGGTCGAACATGAGTTCGGCCTGGGCGGCGTTCGATCTCGGACGGTTCACTCGCCCCGCGCGCAGGCGAGCTTCTCGGTCGACTTGAAGCCCATGTGGGCCAGTCGATCGATCGAGGCGATCGAGCTCTGCATGCTCTGGCGCAGACGGATCGCGTCTTCCTCGAGACGGCGCAACTTCGAGGCGTCGGGGCGGCTCTCGCCTTCGACCAGACCGTCGCGACGCTTCTCGAGCTCTTGCAGCTGACGTTCGCAGGTGTCGATGAGGTCGACGTGCTTGCTCATTTCGCGCACGGCCGTGCTCGCGTCCTTCGCATAGCGGGCATTGAGCGCGCGCTCCATCGCCGCCCACAGCTCGGGACGCGAATCGTCGGCCGCGAGCGCGATCGGCGCACTGCCGTCGGGCTGGCAGACGAAGAGGTGCTCGGGATTCGTCGTCGAGAACAGTGCCTGGTACGGGCTGCCCGCTTCATTCGCGTTCAGCGGCAGCTTCACGCAGTGGAAGAAGCGCGTGAGCAGGATCGTGCGCTCGTTGTCGACGCCGGGCGTGAGCAACGTGCGATCGGTCTTGTTGCACGAGGGGCACTCGCGCACGACGAGCAACGGACGCGGGTCGTTGCCCGCGAGAGTGCGGATCGCCTCGCTGCGCGACAGCGAGGCCGGCTGGGCGACCGAGGTCGCTTCGCTGCGCTGGATGGCATGCGTGGGGAAATCCCACGCGACCTTCATCAGGTTGCGCGTCGTCGGACCGCGCTTCACGGCGCTGCCGGTCGACGCGACGGGCGCCGGGCGGTGCGTGAAGCCCGTCGGCGTGGCCATCGTCGGACCGCTCGGCGCCGCGCCCGTCGAGGTGGCGGCGCGCACGCCGGTCGCGGCGGTCGTCGCCGCCGAGTCGTGCGAACACTCGCACGACGTGCGCACGACGACGGATGTGCTCGTCGTGGTGCAGCTGTTGGTGGCGGCCGGAGGGCGCGCGTCGCTGCCCGAATTGTTGCTGTCTCCATTGCCGTTGTTGCCGTCTCCGCCTGGGTACTGGGCGTGAGCGGGGCTCAACGACAATGCGCCGAGCGCGAACAGCGCGCTGAGCGGCATTGCGATCCCGATTCTCATGGTTTCGACCTTGGTGCGACGAGGATGCGTCGAGCGGGAGCCGGCGAGGTCGCAGGTCTCGCGAGCTCCCAGCCAGGATGCTCGGTTGGCCGCTAGCACCGCAAGTCGCGCGGGTCACGCTTCCCGGCGCGAGCCTCGGCGAGTTCGGCGCGCGTGGAACGGAGAGATCGTGGAGGCCAGCTCGATGCCCTTGCGGCGGAAGACGCGGCGGAGTTCGAGCGCAAGCGCACGGTCGCGGGTCGCGCGGCCTCGTCCGGCTACTTCCTCGGATAGCTCTTCAACACGAACTGCCTCCATTCCGCGTCGGCCTCCTCCGGCGTCTTGCCGAGCACCGCTTGGAAGGCCGCGACCTGGCGGGCGGCGCGCGCCTCGAGCTTCTCCGCATCGGGCAAGTCGGGCGGCAAACGCTCCGTGAGCGCCATGAGCAGCGCGTGTCGATCGGTGTTCTTGCGCGCGAGCAGCCAGGACACGCGCGACCACGAGATCAGATGGCCCTGGGACTTCAGGTCCTCCCAGCGCGACCAGGCGAACGTGTCCTTCCACGGCGTCGCGGCCTTGTTGAACACGAGACCGCACACGCGCGGTTCCCAGCGCGAGTCATCGTCGTTGCGGTCGCCGTGGTGCGTGCCGACCGCCGAAAGCACGCTGCGCTCGTCGACACGCCGCGCGTAGTCGTGCGCGAGACCAGCCTTGAACCAGAACGGCGCGTCTCGACCGGCTTTGCGGAAGGCATCGACGAGGTTGAGCGCGATCTCGGAGGCGACCGTCGCGTGCAGATCGGAGTCGCGCTCGTAGCTGAACTCCTTCAGTGCCTCCGCGCTGATGCCGAGGAACATCGACTGCCCGGGGAGCGTCCAGCGCTGCCAACTGGGCGACTCGGTGTTGCAGAACTGCCTGAGGAAGCGACCGACGCTCGACTGCTTGTCCGTCAGGAGCAGCGTGAACTTGTGCTCCATGCCGAGGAACGGTCCGTCGCCCATGAAGGGCGCGCCCTCGACCCTCTTCGCTGGATCGAAGTCCTCCGCGCGGATGCCGAAGCGCTGGCAGAAGTCGGCGTACTGCTCCTCGACGCGCATGGCGAACAGGTGCAGGCGCAACCAGGGATCGAGCTTGTTCTTCGCCGCGATCGGCCGCCCGAGCTTCGTCTTGAGGCGCTTGAGCTCGTCATCGATCTTCTTGTCCTCGCGCGGATCGCTGCCGAGCTTGTAGCTGCGCAAGGTCGAGCCGATCTTGAAGTGCTCGGTCTCGACCCACAGCACGCGAATGCCACCCAACGCCTCCTCGACGTCCTGCGTGCGGATCTTGTCGGCGAACAGGAACGGCCCGAAGGACACGTAGCCGGCCTTGTCGAGGGCTGCCTGGTCGCCCTTCGTGTACGGGTCGACCTTCTCGATGGCCTCATCCTTGTCGAGACTCGCCGGCGACTGGGCGTGGAGTCCGCGCGTGAACACGAGCAGCGCGCACGAAGCGAGCAGGACGGCGAGCCAGCGCGGCCCACCGTCCTGCGTGCGTCTCATCGTTCGCAAGCCGTCGATCACTCGCCCGCTTTCGCGGGAGCGGCCGGCGCCCCAGGTTTGAGATCGACCTGCATCAGCTTGTCGATCGACTTGCCGATCTGCGCGATCTCCTTCTGCGCGTCCTTCAGGTCGGCGTCGATCTTGCGCACCTTCGAAGCATCGAGCTTGCCGACACTCTCGAGCAGATCGCTCTTCTGACGCTCGAGGTCGGCCACGCGCGCGTCCAGCACGTCGAGCTTGTCGAGTTCGTGCGAGACATCCTGGAAGCTCGAGGTCGGATCCTTCTTGTACGACTGCGTGAGGATCTTGGTCATCGAGTTCCAAAGCTCCATGCGCGAAGTCGCCGTCTCGAGCGGGAGCGTCGTCGCCCCGTCGTTCGTGCCGACGAAGAAGTGCGGAGCGTTGTTGTCCTTGAAGAGCGCGTTGAACGGATGATCCGGCTGGATCACGTCGACGGGCAACTTCACGCAATGGAACCAGCGCGAATAGAGAATCGTCTTCTCGTTCTCGGCCGATCCCGGACGAAGGAGGGCGTTGTCGGTCTTGTTGCAGGTCTTGCACTCGCGCAAGACGAGCAAGGGCCGCGGGTCCTTCCCTCGGATGTACGCCACGGCATCGGCGTACGAGAGCGCACTGCGCTGTCGGACGGCGGTCGCGTCACCCTTTTCTTCCTTGGCGCGGTACACGGCGTAGTCCCACTTCATCTGAAGCAGCGACTTGGCCGAATGGCCGCGCGGACTTCCAGTCGGGACGGCACCCACGCCGCCCGCTCCGGGAACTCCTGTCGAACCGCCAGTTGTGGCTCCGCCTGCACCAGGCGAAGTGGCCGTGGAAGGGCCAGAGTTATTGGCGTTTCATCACCCCGGTAGCGCGTGCAACGGAACGATGGTCGTGTACGCCATCGCGGCGCACAGGCCCATCCCGACGAACAGCTTTCGAGACATCGAGTACCTCGCTTTGGGAAGCGCCTCTCGTTCGAAGCCCGACGCGGGTGTCGATCCCGCGCACCGGGCTTCGAGTTCAAGCTACCAGCGCCCACCGGGACGTCAAGGAACGCACGCGCCGCGTGCCGGATTCGGCGCGCGGCGGGTGCGATCGTCTCGGATCCCGATGTCGAGCGAGTCGAGCGGGCGTCGTGCCGACCCGGCTCAGGACTAGATCAGGTTGACCGTGTCGCGCAGCACCTCGTTCTCGGCCGTGATCACGCGCGCGTTGGCCTGGAAGCCGCGCTGCGCCTGGATCAGCGCGACGAACTGCTCGGCCGTGTCGACGTTGGAGTTCTCCAGCGCGCCGCCGATCACGCGCCCGGCGCCGCCGACTTCCGCCACGCCGACGTTGGGCGTGCCGGAGTTGATCGTCTGGCCGTAGAGGTTGTCGCCGGCCTGCTCGAGCCCTTCGGGGTTCACGAAGGTCACGACGCCGATCTGCCCGAGCGTCTGCGTCTTGCCGTTGGAATAGAGGCCGAGGATGCTGCCGTCGGAGTCGACGGACATGCTCGCGAGCTCGCCGACGCCGTAGCCGTCCTGCGCGCGCACGAAGACCTCGCCGTCGGCGCCGAACTGCGTCAGGCCGGTGAAGACGCCGTCCTGGCCGAAGCCCATCGTGATCGTCTGGGGCGCGCTGACGCCGGTGAACTGCACGCGCACTTCGGGATCGATGCTGCCCAGTCCGACGGGAGCTCCCTCGTCGTCGAAGCGCAGTCCGGTGATCGGACCGGAGAGCACGGAACCGTCGTCGCCGAGCAGGCTCGGCGTGACGGTCCACGAGCCGTCGGCCTGGCGCGAGAACTCGAAGTTCATCGTGTGCGCGACACCCGAGGGATCGAAGACTTCCATCGACGTGCTGACCTTGTCCGACGGCGTGCCCTCGGTGGTCACGGACATCGCGTAGTCGGTCCAGTCGACCGAGCCGGTGTTCGCGGCGTCGTCGAGCAGGGAGAGCTGCAGCCCGGCCTCGCCCGCGGTGTCCGACTCGACCACGAGCTTGCCCGCCGAATCCATGCGCACCGTCGCGCCGGCGAAGCGCGCGTCGATGAAGTTCGTCAGCTCGGAGACGCTCGTGCCGTCGTTTCCGGCGCCGTAGGTGAAGACCGCGTTGATCGCGGTGCCGTCGTAGTCGACGCCGGAGACGTGGATCTGGTCTCCAGACACGTAGTCGACCACGTTGCCGGGCAGGTCGTTGAGATCGGTCGCCGAGGAAGCCGCGGTCTGCGAGCCCGACACGAGCGCCGTCGAGAGACCGGTCAGCGCGGCGAGATCGCGACCGCTCGATCCGGCGGTGACGAGCAGCGAGACGTTCTCGCCGGCTCGGTCGCTCGCTACCGCGAGTTGTCCGCTGCCGTTCACGCTCGCGCTGACGCCTTCGAGCGCGTCGATGGCGCTGGCGATCGTCGCCGCGGTCACGCTGCCACCCGCGCTCGTGACGCTCACCGTCTGCGGAGCTCCGCCCGAGACCGAAACGCGCATCGTCCACGTCTCGCCGGTCGGAATGGTGTACGGCCCGGCGTTGCTCGAGGTGAGCTGGGCAGGGAAGCCCTCGGCGAAGGCCGAGGACGCGGTGAGCACTTCCGGCAGCGGTCCCGTGACCGTCTTCGGCAGGTTGCCCGAGAGCTCCGCTTCCGTCGTCGCGTTCGGTGCGAGCAGCGACTGCGTGTCGATGCGGATCGGCGAACCGCCGGGACCCTGCACGAGGAAGCCCGTGCGCTGGTCGACGAGGTTGCTCGCGCCGTCGAGGCCGAAGGTGCCCACGCGCGTGTAGAGGTTCTGCAGTCCGTTCGACACGGCGAAGAAGCCGTTGCCGCGCAGCGCGACGTCGAAGGTGCGGCCGGTCGTGGTCAACGCGCCCTGCGAGAAATTGCGCGCCGTGTCGGCGAGCTGCACGCCCAGGCCGACCTGCACGGGGTTGCTGCCGCCGCGGCCCGCGCCGGGACCGGAGGCGTACTGCAGCGTGCGCGAGAACTCGTCGGCGAAGAGCGCCGACGACGATTTGAAGCCCGGCGTGTTCGCGTTCGCGAGGTTGTTGCCGATGACGTCGATCCAGCTCTGGTGCGCTTGGAGGCCGCTGAGCGCGGCGAAGAGTGTGCTCGACATGATGAGGGAGTGCTGGAGTTCTGGAACTGGGGTTGGGGGGCGAGTTTCGTGCGTGGATGGAGCGGCGCGGCTCAGCTGCCGCTGCCGCCGGTCGTGGTCTCGGTCGCCAGGACCTCGGTCACGTTGCCGAGCGGGATGTCATGGCCGTCGATGTTCAGCGCGGCGATGCCGTCCTGGATCTTGACCGTGGAGACGGTGCCGGTGGCGCTCTCGTTCGTCGTCGGATCGACGTAGCGCACGCTGCGTCCGATGAGCGCGCTCGACTGCGTGAGCTGCGACATGAGCGCGTTCGACTGCTGCAGCACGGCGAGCCCGAGCAGGTTGTCGTTGACCTTCTGCATCTGCTCGAGCGAGCCGAACTGCGCGAGCTGCGCGATGAACGCCTGGTTGTCCATGGGCGACATCGGGTCCTGGTTGCGCATCTGCTGCACGAGCAGGTTCATGAAGGCGTCCTTGTCGAGGTTGCTGTTCCCCGAGGACGAACCCACTCCGAGCGAGATCGGGTCGTTGGCGTTGATTCCGTCGATGGCCATGTCTGTCTCCGTGCGAATTCGCGTTCAGGCGTAGGTGTCGATGCCGGTGGCGCTGATCCAGCGCGAGAGCGGCGCTTCGTCGCCGGCGTGCGTGGCCGCGATCTCTGCCGCGGGCGCGAACGGCGAGCGGCGCGCGCTCTCGTCGCGCGCGGCGGTGCCGCCGCGACGCTGGTCGAAGCCGAGCGCGAGATCGACGCGCTGGGTGTCGAAGCCCTGGCGCGCGAAGGCGGCGCGCAACTCGGGCAGATGTCGTTGCAGCGCGTCGAGAGCCACGCGCTTCTCCGCGCGCACTTCGGCGACGACCCCGTCGCGCTCCAGGCGCAGGTGAATCGCGATCTTGCCGAGCTCCGCTGGCGCGAGTTGGATCAACGCGTGACGCGCCTGCGGCAGGATCTGCACGCGCACCTGGCGCAGGATGTCTGCGGCGCGTTCGTCGGGCGCGGCGGGCGGAGCCGGCGGCGGCGGAACGACTTCCACCGTCGAGTGTGCATTTTCCGGCGCGTGCACGGGTGCCGGTGAGGCTTGCAACGCGCTGCGCGTCGGATCGACAGCCTCGCTCGCAACGTGCAGGCGCTCGGCGAGCACGGGCGTGCTGGCGAGCTCGGTGTTCGGTGTCGCCGGCTCCTCGCTCGTCGACGCCGTCGAGGTGCCGGCGTCCGGCGC
>JBGATX010000226.1:0-8224 GCA_044228975.1 Planctomycetota bacterium
GCTCCTGTGGTTGCGGCGCGAGCTCGCGGCTTTCGCGCCGCAGGTCGTGCACACGCACGCGTCGAAGGCCGGTGCCGTGGGGCGTCGTGCGGCGCGCGCGGTTCCCGACGCGGCGCTGGTGCACACGTTCCACGGCCATGTCCTCGAGGGCTATTTCCCCGAGACCGTCTCGCGCGGCCTGATCGCGCTCGAGCGCCGTCTCGCGGAGCGTTGCGCGCGCATCGTGGCCGTGTCGCACGCGACCGCGGACGATCTCCTGCGCCTGGGCGTCGTGCGCGACGAGCGGCAGCTCGTCGTGGTGCCGCCCGGTGTCGAGCTCGAAGCGCTGCTCGCCGTGCGCGAGCGCGACGGAGCGCTGCGCGCGCTGGTCGGCGCGCAGCCGGACGACGTGCTCGTCGGCGTCATCGGGCGTCTCGCGCAGGTGAAACGGCCGGAGTGGGCGCTGGAGGTGTTCCAGATGCTCGCCGTGCGCCATCCGCGGCTGCATCTGGTGTTCATCGGCGACGGCGAGCTGCGCGGCGTGCTCGAGCGGCGCATCGAAGCGCTTCCGACCGAGATGCGCGCGCGCGCGCACCTGATCGGCCCGCGCGACGACATGCCGGCGGTGCTCGCCGACCTCGACCTCGTGCTGCTCACGTCGCGCTCCGAAGGCTTGCCCGTCGCGCTCATCGAAGCGGGAGCGGCCGGAAGAGCCGTCGTCGCGACCGCGGTCGGCGGCGTGGGCGAAGTCGTGGCACACGAGCGCACCGGCTGGCTCGGGACGAGCGTCGACGAGCTCGCGTTCGGCCTCGCGCAACTGCTCGAGAACCCGGCCTGGGCCGCGGCCTACGGACAACGCGCGCGCCTGCGCATCGCGACGCGCCACTCGGCGGACGCGCTCGCCGGCCGCCTCGAGGAGCTGTACAAGGTCGTCGTCGAGGAACGCGCGTGCGCCTCTTGATGGTCTCGGGTGACCGGCAGGTCACGATCGGCGAGAGGGGTCCGTTCCATTCGATGCAGCGCGAGTTCTCGCGCTGGTTCGAGCGCATCGACGTGCTCTGCCCCAGACCCGAGCGCGCTCCGAGCGTCTTCACGATCCACGGCAACGTGCACTTCCATCCCGCCGACGTCGAACGGCGAGCGATGGCGCGCTGGATCGCGCGCACCGGCACGGCGCTGGTGCGCGAGCACGGTCACGCGCTGATCGTCAGCCACGACTACGGGCGCTTCTACAACGGCATCGGCAGCGCGCGCATCTCGCGAGCGAGCGGCATCCCGTACGTGTCCGAGATCCACCACGTGCCGGGCTACCCCGTCGCCGCCGACTGGCGCGAGCGCTTCGAGCGCGCGTTGACGCGCGTGTACGTGCGCTGGGCGCGCTCGCGCGCGATCGCGTTCCGCGTGGTCAACGAAGCGGAGATGCCGCCCTTGCTCGTGCGCTGGGGCGTGCCGCGCGAGCGGATCCGCGTGCTGCCCTCGCTCTACATCGACCTCGAGCTCTTCCACCCGTTGACGCCGCGGCCGGCGCCGAAGCAGGACGTCGTGTTCGTCGGGCGCATGGTCGCGAACAAGGGCCTCGAGCGCATCGCCGGAGCGCTGGCGGAGCTTGCGCGTCGCGGCCGGCGCGCGAGCGCCTTGTTCATCGGCAAGGGACCGCGTCTCGCGGACCTGCGCGCACGCATCGAGCGCGCGGGGCTCGGCTCGAGCACGCGCTTCGTCGAATGGGTCGATTCGCCGGCAGAGCTCGCGCAGCACTACCGCGAGAGCCGAGTGTGCGTGTGCGCCTCGACCTGCGAGGGCGGCCCGCGCTTCACCGTCGAGGCGCTCGCGTGCGGCACGCCGGTCGTGAGCACGCCGGTGGGGGTGATGAGCGAGCTCCTGCGTTCGGGCGAGCGCGGAAAACTGTGCGGATTCGACGTGGGCTCGCTCGCCGACGCGCTCGAGTCCGTGCTCGCCGACGAAGGCCGGCGCTTGCGGCTCGGCGAGAACGGCGCGGCGGAGGCACGGCGCTTCGAGTACGCGCGCACGCTGCGCGGCTACGCCGCCGGTCTGTACGAGCTCGCGGGGGAGCCGCTCCCCGAGCCGGGGCCCGAGCGACCGCGATGAAGCTCCTCTTCCTGACGCAGGTGCTCGATCGCGGCGACGCCGTGCTCGGTTTCGTGCCGCGCTGGATCGAGGGTCTCGCGCGGCGCTGCGAGCGAGTGCGCGTCGTCACGCTCGAGGCCGGCGACGTCGCGGGCCTGCCCGCGAACGTCGACGTGCGCGTCGTCGGCCGCAGCGGGATCGTGTTGCGCTGGCTGCGCTTCAAGAGCTTCCTGCGCGAGGCGCTCGCGCACGATGGCTTCGACTGCGTGCTCGCGCACATGGTGCCGCGCTACGCCTTGCTCGCCAGCCGCCCGGCGCGCGCGCACGGGGCGCGCCTCTTTCTCTGGTACACGCATGCGGGCGTCGACCGGCGCCTGCTCCAGGCGATCCCGCGCGTCGAAAAGGTCTTTACCGCCAGTCCCGAGTCGCTGCGTGTCGATACGGAAAAACGTGTGGTCACGGGTCACGGCGTCGACCTGGACCATTTCAGGCAGCGGGAAGAGGAGAACGCGCACGGCATGCGCCTTCTGTCGGTCGGTCGTCTGACGGCCGCCAAGGATCCCATCACGATCCTCGGCGCGCTCTCGATCCTCCGCGGGCGCGGCCGGAACGTCCGCCTCGATCTGGTGGGGGGAGAGATGACCGTGCAGGATCGCGAGTATCGAGAGCGGGTTCGTGAGCGCATCGACGCGCTCGATCTGGGACAACACGTGCGGCTGGCGGGCGCGATTCCGTATCGCGAGATCGGCGACTGGTACGCCTCCGCGCAGGTCGTGGTCAACGCCAGCGCGACCGGCAGCCTCGACAAGGTCGTGCTCGAGGCGATGGCCACGGGCCGGCCGGTCGTGTCGTGCAATCCGGCGGCGACGGCGGTGCTCGCCGAGCTCGGCGACTCCGCGCCGGCTTGCGCGTTCGGCCAGGGCGACGCAGAGGAGCTCGCGTCGCGCCTCGACGCGTGGCTGGCGCTCTCGCCCTCCGAGCGTCACGCGATCGGCGCGCGCCTGCGGGCGATCGTCGCGCGCGATCACGAGGTCGAGCAGCTCATGCAGCGCCTCGTGCGCGAGATGAGCCCGGGAGCTGCGCGCAGCGGCGGAGGTGTCGCGTGACCACGGTCAGCGTCATCATCCCGTCGTGGAACGGCCGCGAATCGTTGCGCGCGTGCCTCGAGTCGCTCAAGGAAGCGCTGCCCCTCAGCTCGGAGGTCATCGTCGTCGACAACGGCAGCCGCGACGGCTCGGCGCGCATGGTGCACGAGCAGTACCCGTGGGTGCGCGTCGTGCGCAACTCGGTCAACAAGGGTTTCGCCGCGGCCTGCAACCAGGGCTCGGAGATGGCGCGCGGCGCGTACACGCTCTTCCTCGGAGCCGACACGCAGCTCGTCGGCGACGCGGTGAAGCGCATGGTCGAGTTCCTCGAGGCGACGCCGCGCTACGGCGCCGCCGTGCCGCACATCACGGACGATCAAGGACAGACGCAGGCCTGTCACATGCGCTTTCCGCGGCTGATCACGCCGCTCCTCGTGGGCACGCCCTTCGAGCGCGCCTTTCCCGACCACTTCGAGGCGAAGCGGTACGAGGCGCACGACTTCGACTACGAACGCGACGGCGACGTCGAGCACGCCTCGACGACGTGCTTCCTGATGCGTCGCAAGGCGCTCAAGACGACAGCGCCGCTCGACGAGCGCTTCGCGTTCTCCTTCGGTGACGTCGATCTCTGCCGGCGCCTGTGGCGGCGCGGCTGGCGCATCGCGTACCTGTCGTCCGTGCAGGTCGTGCACTGGGGCGGCGTGCCTCTCGCGCGCCACGAGGACCCGGCCGGGGAGTGGCACAAGGCGCGTCTGGAGTACTACCGCAAGCACTACGGCCGTGGCGCGGGCTGGTTCGTGAAGGCCTGCGTCGGCTGGACGATCGTCGACCACTGCGTGCGCGAATTCTGGCGCCGCGCGAACGGCGCGATGGAGGAGCCGCTGCTCCCGTTGTGGCAGGACTTCTCGATGTTCCTGCGCTGTTGAGCGCGGCCGCAGGGCCGCACCCGGCGCGAGCGCCGTGCGCCGCAGGCATCGTCGCGCCCCGCGCGCGCGACTTCCCCAAGTTCTTCGGCGCGCAGCGCCGCTCCGTGCCGGCGCGAGCCGGCGCGCATCCGTCTCGGTCGCCTGCTTGGATTGCGGTTTCGCCCCGCGCCGAGCGGTTCACGCGCGCGGCGCAGCGTTGCACGCGCGCACGCGACGGTCCAAGATCGGCGCCACTTCATGGCGATTCCGTCCACGACGCGCGTGCGCGAAGCATTGCTCGAGCCTCTGCGGCGCACGCTCTCCTGGCTCGAGGGCCTGCGCGGCGCGGACGGACGCGTCTTGTGTCCGTGGCACAAGGTCGAGCACACCGGCTCGAACGCCGGGATGATCGTGCTCGCCTGCGAGCTCCTGCGCCACGATCCGGGCCGCGACGAGAAGAAACTGTTGCGCATCGCGCGCGCCGAGGCGGAGCGCCTGGTCGCGAACCTCGTGCGCGAGGGCGAGAGCGCGTGCCATACGTTCCGTCCAGGACGCCACGATCCGTTCAACTGCTCGAACAGCGTCATCGACGGCGGCGCGTGCGCCGACGCGTTGGCGCAGCTCGTGCTCGAGCGCGGCGACGAGCTCGAGCCCGCCGAGCGCTCGCGTTTCCGCGACGCGACCCTCCTGCACGCGCGCACGTACCTGCGCTACGCGGTGCTCGACAAGGGCATCCCGGCGCAGCGCGCGTGGGGCTTGACGGGGCTGGCGAGCGCGTGGGCGCTCGAGCACGACGCGGATCTCGAACGCGCCGCGCTCGAAGCCGTCGGCGCGCTCGAGGGCATCCAGCACGCCGATGGAAGCTATCCCTACCATCCGCTCGAGTGGGGCGCGGAGCACGCGGGCGCGAGCGACGTGTCTTCCTTCTATCAGTCGCGCGTCAGCGCCTTCCTCTCCTGGTCGCTCGAGCGGCTCGGCCGCCAGCCGTTCGGCGAGCCCTTCGCGCGCCAGCTCGCGCGCGGACTCGAGTTCACGCTCGCGCTGCAGGCGCCCGACGGCATCAAGTGCGGCGTCGTCGAGGCGAAGCCGTGGTACTGGGGCGCGAGCTACGAGGTCGCCTCGCACCCGTTCGACGTGTACGCGTTCGCCGCGGCCGCGCGTCACCTGCGCCGCGACGTCTACGCCCGCGCCGCGCTCGCCGCCTACGAAGCCTGGACCGCGCACCTCGCGCCGAGCGGCGAGCCGCGCGATCACCATGCGGGGGAGAACACGCGGCGCAGCTACCAGTGTCCCGTCTTCTGGGCCGGTCACGCGAGCTGGATCGCGCGCGCGCTGCCGGAGCTCGAGCACGCGGCGTCGCTCGCGCCGCTGCCTGCCGCGCGAGTGGAGCTCGGCATCGATCTCGCGCAACGCTGGTTCCCCGATGCGCAGCTCGCGCGCCTCGAGAACGGCGCGCTCGTCGCGTGGATCCGCGGCGCGCGTCCCGCGTCGAACGTGAACCACGGCAGCCCGCGCGGAGCGGGACTCGTGCGCTTCTTCGACAAGCGTCGCGGCGTCGACTTGATCGAGCACGCGCGCGGCGAGCCGGGCGCCTTCGAATGGACCGGCGTCGCGTCCCGTTCGATCGCACGCGGCTGGAAGAGCGGCGCGGGCGAGCTGCGCTTCGCGCTCTGGACGGCGCGCGTGCACCGCCGCGCCGGACGCAGCGCCGAGGCGCTGCGCGAGCCATGGCGTGCCTGGCGCGAGGGCGTGCTCGACTTCGCCAGCGCGCGTGTCTCGAGCGCGTGGGCGCTCGCGCCGGTGGTCGAGGCGCGCGAGCACGGGCTCGTCGTGCGCACGCGGCTCGCCTACCGCGACGGCACGCCGGTCGCGGACACGCTCTGCGAGCGGCGCTACACGCTCGAGAGCGACGCGCTCGTCGTCGACGAGACGTTGCACTCCGCGGGAGCGGTGAACGAGCTCTTCTACGCGCTGCCCGCGTGGGCGAACGTTCTCGAGCGCGACGCGCATCACGTGCGCGTGCGTCTGCCTTGAGCGGCAGGCGTCGCTCGCGTGCGAGCAGCGCACGCCCTAGGCTGTGGGGATCGCGATGACGTCCCGGGACAGAGTTTCACGCGGGATCCTCGGCACGCTGCGCGCCGGGATCGCGGCTGGAGGACTGGCCGGCCTGCTCGCCGGCCTCGCCGATGGCGCGCGCGCGGTCGCAACGGTGCCGATCCACGTCGGAGCGGGCAGTGCGGTGCTGTGCGTCGCCGCGGCGGTGTTGCAGTACGCGTTGCTCGGCGGTGTCGCACTCGGGTTGTTCGGCGTGCTGGTCCATCCGTGGCTCTCGCGGCGCGAGTTCGAGCTGCGCTATCGCTGGCTGCTCGGGATCGGTCTCGGCGTCGCGATCTTCGCTCCGGTGTACTGGTTGACGCGCAGCGCGGTGTTCCCGGGCTACTCGGCGCTCTCCTGGCAGCGTTTGAGCGCCGCGGCCGTGATGCTCGCCGCGGCTCTCGCCATCGGCAGCTTGCTCGCACGCGTGCTCACGGGCTTCCCGGCGGCGGCGCAGCGCGCGCTCGCGATCGTGCTCGCGCTGTGCGCGGTCAGCGGAGGCATCTTCCTCGCGACGCAAGGCGATCTCGCCCGCGGACGCGGCGCGTTGAACGAGCGCAACCGCGATCTGCCCAACGTGCTCTTGATCGTCGTCGATGCGCTGCGCCAGGACGTGCTGGGCTGTTACGGCAACGAGCGCGTCAAGACGCCCAACATCGACCGGCTCGCGCGCGAAGGAGTCGTCTTCGAGAACGCGTTCGTGCAGGCGCCCTTCACGTGGACGAGCTTCGGCTCCTTGCTCACGGGCAAGTACCCGCGGCGGCACGGGCTGATGAAGATGAAGGCCGGCGTCGAGATGGTGGAGCAGGTGACGCTGCCCTGGCACTTGAAGCACGCGACGAGAACCGATGGACGCGCGCTCGAGCCCGACGACTATCTCACCGCGAGCTTCCACACCGGCACGTTGCAGGAGAAGAGCAAGCTCCTGCGCGGCTTCGATCTCGTGTTCGAGGAGACGGCGGGACACGATCTCTTCGATGTCGAGGACGCCTGGAGTCGCGTGCGCAGCGAGCTGCTCCTGTGGACGTTCCAGAACCGCGTGCGCAAGCGTTTCGACTCGGGGCTGGTCGCGAGCGAAGCGCGGCGTTTCCTCGGCGGCATGGGCGGCCGGCGCTTCATGGCGATGGTGCACCTCTACTCGACGCACACGCCCTACGATCCGCCGCGCGAGTTCGCGCAGATGTACCGCGATCCGGCCTACACCGGCCCGATCCACTCGTTCTACGAGGCGCACCGCAAGGCGATCGAGAGCGGCAAGTACGTCGCGACTCCCGAGGACGTGCAGCAGATCCGCAACCTCTACTACGGCGGCGTGAGCCAGGCGGATGCGCTCATCGGTTCTCTCGTCGCGACGCTCGAGCGCAACGGGATGCGCGAGAACACGCTTCTCATCGTCACCGCCGATCACGGCGAGTCGCTCGGGGAGGACGGCCTGTGGGAGCACAACCACCTCGTGCGCCGCGAGCTGTGCGTGCCGTTGATCATCTGGAGCCCGTCGCGGCTGCCCGCGGGCAAGCGCGTCGCCGCGTTGACGGACGAGATCGACGTGTTGCCGACGGTGTGCGAGCTCGCCGGTCTGCGCCTGCCTTCGGGCACCGACGTGCGCGAGCTCGTCGACGGACGGAGCTTGATGCCGCTCGTGCGCGGCGAAACGAGCACGCTGCGTCCGCACTCGTTCGCCGAGACCGGCGGGCGCGTGTCGATCCTCGATCTCGACTACGCGCTCAGCGTGCCCAGGCGCCTGCTCGCGCCCGAGTCGTTCGAGGAGGTCGAGCGGCTGGTCGAGGCGGAGCGGCGCGATCCGAAACACAGGCCGCGCCTCGTCGCGGCGTTGCGTCACGCCGAGCACGAACCGGACGTCTTCGAACAGCAACGCGCTGTCGCGACGAAGCTGCTGCTCGCCATGCACGGCTGGAGCCGCTCGATGCCGATCCCGGTCTCGAACGTCGACGAGTCGGCGCGCGACCAGGAATTCGACGTCATCAAGGAGACCGGCTACGGCGGCGGAATCGACGATCAGGAGGAGCCCGCGCCAGCACCGCCGCAAAAGTCCCTCGATCCCAAGCAGGATGGCGA
>JBGATX010000227.1:0-8176 GCA_044228975.1 Planctomycetota bacterium
GAAAGAGCGCGACGCCGTTGACGTCGGTGTACGCGACGAGATCGCCGTCGGCGCGCCGCTCGAGATCCCAGCGGGCCGAGCGCAGCCGCGCGAGATCGAACGACGGATGCTCGCGCTCGGCGGAGAGACGCGTGACGTCGAGGCGCTCCGAGAACGAGAGCTCGAAGCCGTCGCGCAGCGACGCACCGAGCTCGACGCGCGCGCCGCGGATCGCCGCGCTGTCGGCGTCGAGCACGCGCACGCGACACGGGCGGCCGGGACGCAGCGCGAGCTCCACGAGAGGCTCGCGCTCGAGCGTCGGGTTGAAGGCCGCGAAGCCTTGCGGCGGAACGCCCGGAGCGCGCACGACGAAGGACGTGTTCGGCAGCCCCCACGTCGCGATGCGCGCTTCGCCGCCGACGTTCGTGCGAGCGAGAGCGAGCTCGCGCGTGCCGTCGTTCAACGTGCTCGGCACGGGCCGCGCTTCGACCTGCGCGCCTTCGATCGGCCGCTTCGTGCCGTCGCCCATGCGCTGGTGCACGAAGAGGCGCGCGCGAGGAAGGGCGACGCGCTCGATGCGGCCGAGATCGAGCGTGCCGCCGGAGACGAGCTCGAGCGGCAGTCGCTGCATCACGTGTGCCGTGGAGCCGAGCTCGAGCTCGATGGTGCCCGCGGGCGCGCGCGCGCCGGCGAGCGGGCGCACGCCGCGCAGCTCGAAACGCCCGGCGTCGATCGCGTGCGCTCGCGGGAGCTCAGGCACCGCGCCGACGAGGCGCAAGCGCAGCTGCGACATCGGATCCGCGGGCGCGCCTTCGAGCGCGAACACGACGCGTGCGTCGGCGAGGCAGGGGAGCGAGACGCGTGCGACGCCACCGGTCACGACGCGCGCTGGATTCCAAGGCGAGAGTTCGTCCCAACCCTGCGCGATCGACGCGCAGCGCAGCTCGTAGCGCCGTCCGCGGACGAGGCCGGTGAGCCGCGCGCGTTGCTCGGCATCGCACGCAGCCTGCGACGCATCGGCGCGCAGCTCGAACTCTACCGGGCTGGAGCGTGCGTCGACATCGAGCGCGCGCACGACCCGCGGCAGGGAATCGCTCTCGCCCGGCGCGACGTAGACGTCGAGCGTCTGCGCGTCGGGTATCGCTGGCGGCGGTGTTCTCGCCTGCGTGTCGAACAGGAACGGCGAGAGCCCGTGCTCGGGATGCCAGAGCGCGAGCTCGTGCCAGCGCGGCGCGAGCGGAACGCTCTCGAGCCAGCCGCGTTCGTCGGTCGTGCCGAGCGTGCGCCCGAAACGAGGCGAGAGGAACGGCACATCGGCGGCGAACGCTCCATCGCGCTCGATCAGCGTCGCACCGGCGATCGGATGCCCCGAGACATCCTTCACCGTGCCGCTGCAGCGCACGCCGGGGAACATCAAGATCTCGAGGAGGTTGAGATTCTCGCCGGCGTACAACCAGAGATCGTCGCGCTCGTGGCGCACGTGGTCTCGATCGACGATGCACAGGCGCACGCGGCCCGGTGACAGTCCGTCGATGAAGAACTTGCCGTTCGCGCCCGTCGCCGTTTCGCGCGGCGTGTCGCAGCCCAGGCGCTGTGGATCGGCGATGTCGAGCGGCAAGTGCGCCGCGAACGCGCGCGCGGGATCGAAGGGCGCCCCGAGCGTCGGCGCCGAGACCGCGAGCACGCGCGCGCCGGCGATGGGGAGCTTGTCGAGATCGAGCACCTGTCCGCGCAGGCGCGTCGGATCGACTCCCGCGACCCTCGATTTCGCGACGGCAGGCGGGGCGTCGTCGAAGTCGTTGCTCGACGGAGGTCGCGTCGTCGTCGGAGCATCGCCGCGAGCTTCGCCCGAGAGAACCTGCGGATCCGGATCGGTCGCGCTCGCGACCTGCGCCTCGGGCGGTACCGGATCGTCGCTCCAATCGCGCGTGACCAACCACCACACGCCCACGAAGAGGGCGAGCGCGACGAGCAGCAGGATGGCAGAGCGACGCAACGGCATCGGAGCGCGAGCCCGCGCCGACCAACGTCACGGCGCGCGCTGCGACGCCGATTCTACGTAGCCTGAGGTCGCGCGGCGGTCTCATCGGCCGCGCGAAGCGGCGTCCTCACGCATCCGCGAGGAACGGATAGCGCCAATCGCGCGGCGGCACGAACGTCTCCTTGATCGTGCGCGGCGAGATCCAGCGCATGAGATTGAGGATCGAGCCCGCCTTGTCGTTCGTGCCCGAGCCGCGCGAGCCGCCGAAGGGTTGCTGGCCGACGATCGCTCCCGTGGGCTTGTCGTTGACGTAGAAGTTGCCAGCGGCGAAGCGCAGGCGTTCGGTCGCCAGGCGCACGGCGGCGCGCTCGGTGGCGAAGATGGCGCCCGTGAGCGCATATTCGCTCGTCGTCGCGGCGAGATCGAGCGTCTCGGCGTAACGCGCGTCGTCGTAGACGTGGATCGTGAGCACGGGCCCGAAGAGCTCCGTGCACATCGTGTCGTAGCGCGGGTTCTTCGCCTCGATCACCGTCGGCTGCACGAAGTACCCGACCGAGTCGTCGCACTCGCCGCCCGCGACGATCGACGCGTCCTTCGACGCGCGCGCGGCGTCGATCGCTCCCTTGAGCTTCGCGTAGGAGCGCGCGTCGATCACCGCGCCGACGAAATTGCGGAAGTCGCGCACGTCGCCCATCTTGATCTCCGAGAGCATCGCGACGAGGCGCTCGCGCAGGTCCTTCCACAAGCTCGCGGGGATGTACGCGCGGCTCGCAGCCGAGCACTTCTGTCCCTGGTACTCGAACGCGCCGCGTACGAGCGCGACACACAGCGCCTGCACGTCGCACGACGCGTGCGCGAAGATGAAGTCCTTGCCGCCGGTCTCGCCGACGAGGCGCGGGTACTGGCCGTAGCTCGCGATGTTCTTGCCGACGGTGCTCCAGATGCCGTTGAAGACGCCGGTCGAACCCGTGAAGTGGATGCCGCCCAGGCGCCGATCGGCGAGCACGGGATCACCGACGCTCGCGCCCGAGCCCGGCACGAAGTTGATCACGCCCGGCGGCAGCCCCGCTTCTCGCAGGAGCTGCATCAGGAACCAGTTCGAGTAGATCGACGTCGACGCGGGCTTCCACACGACGGTGTTGCCGAGCAGCGCGGGAGCGGTCGGCAGGTTGCCCGCGATCGACGTGAAGTTGAACGGCGTCACCGCGAACACGAAACCGTCGAGCGGGCGGTGCTCCAATCGATTCCACGTGCCGGGCGAGGAGATCGGCTGCTCCTGGTAGAGCTTCTCGGCGAAAAACGTGTTGAAGCGCCAGAAGTCGATCAGCTCGCAGGCCGAATCGATCTCCGCCTGGTGCGCGGTCTTCGACTGGCCGAGCATCGTCGAGCCGTTGACGACGTCGCGGTGCGTCGTCGCGAGCATCTCGCCCGCGCGCAGGAACACCGCCGCGCGCTCCTCCCAGGGCATCGCGGCCCACGCCGGCCGCGCGCGCTCGGCGGCTTCGATCGCGGCTTGCACCTCGGTCTTGCCCGATTGATGGCACGTTCCGAGCTCGTGCCGGTGGTCGTGTGGCATGACCATGCGCTCGACCTTGCCCGTGCGCACCTCGCGACCGTCGATGACCGGCGCGGCTTCGATGCGCGAGCCCGAAAGCTCCATGAGCTTCTTCTTCAAGCTCGCACGCTCCGCACTGCCGGGTGCGTAGGCCTTGACCGGTTCGTTGATGGGGGGCGGGACGCGAAAGACGCCGTGGGTCATGTTCGTTTCTCGAGGGGCGGGCGTGCGCGCGAGCGGCGCGCGCGGGACGCAGGACCGCGGAGTATCCCCTGTGTTCGCGCGCTTGTCGAACGCGTGCAGTCGCCGCGAACGCAAGCTCGACGCGCGAGGTGCTGGCGTCGCGGCGCTCGACGCGACACGATGGGAGCGCACAGGCTCCGCACCCTTGGAGAGGAACGCATGAAGGTCTCGACTCTGCTCGTCGCGCTCTCGCTCGCCGCACCGCTGCGCGCGCAAGGCGCAACGCCTTCGAAGGATGCCGCGCCCGCGTCGAAGCCGCCCGCGCAGAGCGGGCCAGGCGCCGCGAGCGCCGCGGTGACCGGGCTGAGCGCCGACGAAGCGCGCACCGTGACGAACAAGGCCGTGCGCTTCCTGCTCGAGCAGCAGAACAAGGACGGCTCGTGGTGCTCGAACGCGATCGAGACCTTGTCGGAAGCGGCCTTCGGCTTCTCGAACGAAACCTGGTACTGCTTCAAGATCGGCGCGAACGGGCTGGCGATCCAGGCCCTGCTCGCGCTCGACGAGACGCCGCAGATCCGCGCGGCACTGGAGCGCGCGCTGAACTACTTCTGCGACACGCGCATCCCGCTGCGCGGCAATGAATGGGACGTCGACTACGCCTGGTCGAACGTCGAGGGCTTCGCGGCGCTGGTCGTCGCGGCGCAGGATCCGCGCTTCGCGGCCGAGCCGTGGAAGTCGCGCATCCAGAAGCGCGCGCTGGAGTACTACGCGTTCCTGGCGAAGACGCAGGATCCGCTCGGCGGCTGGGGCTACTACGAAGGCGCCGTCGTCTCGCAGCGGCCGACGTGGTCGACGAGCTTCACCACGGCGTCGGTCGTGCCCGCGCTCTTCGACGCGAAGAACAAGCTCCACTGGCCGATCGACGAGAAGGTCGCCGGCTGGGCGCTCAAGTACGTGCAGCGCTGCGCGCTGCCCAACGGCGCCTACGAGTACGACCTCAATCCGATCCCGCGCATCTCGGGCGGCGAGCACATCAATCAGGTCAAGGGCAGCCTGTCGCGCATCCAGGTGTGCAACTGGGCGCGCCGGAGCGCGGGGGATGCGTCGGTCACCGACGACAAGATCCGCGCGGGATTGCAGGCCTTCTTCGACGAGCACAAGTTCCTCGACGAAGCGCGCCTGCGCCCGATCCCGCACGAGGGCTACTACGCCGTCGCGGCGTACTTCTACTTCTTCGGCCACTGCTACGCGGGCCAGGTGATCGACTTCCTGCCCGCGGCGGAGCGCGAGAGCTGGCACGCGAAGCTGCGCGCGGAGATCGCCAAGTGCCAGTGGCAGAACGGCTCGTTCATGGACTTCCTCGGCTCGTCGCACATGCAGATCGCGTCGACGAGCTTCGCGATCCTCGCTCTGCAGGCGGGCGTGCGTTCGGAAGCGCCGACGCGCAAGAACTGACGCGCGCCGGCTGCGCACGGACCTCGGGGCTGCACCGCGCTTCGAACTCGGCCCTTCGGCGCCGTGCACAGCGCTCCACGCTCACGACCGCGGGAGTCGAGCGCACGCGTCGCGCGCGCCGAGAACACGCGACGAACGCGAACGTCTTCCTCGGCGCGCAGACCTGTTGACCCGCGCGCGGTCGCCTGCGACGCTGAGCGCTCCCCCGCAACCCCGCCTCCGCGGTCGACGCCGCGGAGCCAGGAGAAGAGAAACGATGAAGCGCAGCCACGTGACCTGGTCCCTTCCCGCCTTCGTGTGTGCGCTGACGCTGTTCGCGCCCGCGTGTTCGTCGATGGGCTCGAGCGGCGAATCCGCCGGCGAGCACGCCGCGAAGGACGCCGGCGACGAGAAGAAGGACGAGGCCGAAGACAAGGCGGACGAGCTGGCGAAGAAGCGTTTCGAGCTCGAATGCTCGCGTCTCGAGCTGCAGATCAAGAAGCTCGAAGCGACGAACGCGGAGCGGTCGACGCAGCACGAGATCGAGGAGGCCGAGCGCGAGCTGCGCGACGCGCGCGAGAAGCTCGAGACCTTCAAGGACTTCGAACGCACGCAGAAGCTCGACGACAGCCAGCTCGACCTCGATCAGGCGCTGCAGGGACGCACGCAGCAGCAGCAGGAGCTCGACGAGCTCCTCTCGATGTACAAGCAGGAGGAGCTGGCCTCGTTGACCAAGGAGCTCGTCGTCTCGCGCGAGCGCAAGCAGCTCGAGTTCGCCAAGCGCCGCTTCGACATGCAGGCCAAGGCCTCGGAGCACTTGAAGGCCACGGAGTTGCCGCGCGAGGAGCGCGAGCTCACCGAGGGCGTGCAGAAGGCCGAGCGCAAGCTCGCCGAGGCGCGCGAGAAGGCCGAGAAGCAGAAGCTCGAGACGAAGCTCGAGATGATGAAGGCCGAGCACGAGATCAGCGACGCCGAGAAGGAGATCGCCAAGCTCGAGAAGAAGCTCAAGGCCACGCCGTGAGAGAGAGCGCGCTCGCCATCGCCGCCGGACCCGTGTGCGCACGCCCGCGCGCGCGCGCGGCCGGCTGCGCGTTGGCGTTCGCGCTCTGTGCGTCGTTCGCGGGGGCGCAAGCTCCCGCGCCGTCCGGGCCCGAGAACAGCGCTGCGGCCAAGGCCGCCGAGCAGGTCGGCCTCTCCGACAAGACCGATCCCGCGCTGGCCGAGGCCGAGCGCTTGAAGATGAACCAGCTCGCCTCGCCCGACGACGCGCTGACCAGCGTCAGCAAGGCGGTGCGTTTCCTGATCAACAAGCAGAACGCCGACGGCTCATGGGGCACGAGCACGGTCGAGTCGCTGTTCGAGACGAACTACTCGCGCGCCAGCTTCTACGCCTGGAAGATGGCCGGCGGCGCGCTCTCGATCATGGCCTTGATGAAGGTCGACGAGACGCCCGAGCGGCGCGCGGCGCTCGAGAAGGCGCTCGACTACCTGCTCGAGCAGCCGCGTCCGCGGCGCGGCAGCGACTGGGACATCGACAACAACTGGACGGCGCTCTACGCCTTCAATTGCCTCGTCGAAGCCGCCAACGACGTGCGCTTCCAGGGACCGAAGTGGAAGCCGCGCATCGAGGAGCGCGCGAAGGAGTACTACACGCACCTCGCCGAGAACCAGGATCCCAAGGGCGGCTGGGGCTACTACGAAGGTCCGGTGATCGCGCGCCATCCGACGTGGTCGACGTCGTTCTCGACGGCGTGCGTCGTGCCCGCGCTCGTCGAAGCGCAGCGGATGGGCTGGCCCGTCGAGGACAAGGTCGTGCGCGCCGCGACGGCGTACGTGCGCCAGGCGCGCTTGCCCAACGGCGCGTACGCCTACGATCTGCGCCCGATCCCGCGCGACTTCACCGGCGCGAACATCGACAACGTCAAGGGCTCGCTCGGCCGCATCCAGACCTGCAACTGGGCGCTGCGCAAGGCGGGAGCGAAGGAGATCACCGACGATGTCGCGCGTCAGGGGCTCGAGTGGTTCTTCGAGCACCACAAGTTCCTCGACGTCGCGCGCTGGAAGCCGGTGCCGCACGAGTCGTACTACGCGAACGCCGGCTACTTCTACTTCTTCGGGCACTACCACGCGGCGCAGTTGATCAACACGCTGCCCGTCGCGGAGCGCGAGGCGTGGCACGCGAAGTTGCGCCCGCACGTGATCAAGACGCAGTGGGACGACGGCTCGGACTCGGATTTCCCCGGCTCGTTCTACAGCTGGACCTACGGGACGAGCTTCGCGATCCTCACGCTCGAATTGGGCCTGCATCCCGAGCGATTCGAGCGCACGCACGCGGTCGCCGCGAAGTCCGACGTCAACGCGCCGCAGTCCGGAGCGACGCCCAAGTGAGCGCGACGGTGGAGTTCCTCGCGTCGCTCGTCGAGGCGCGCAGCGCCGAGCGCTGCAAGGTCTGGCTCGGCGGCGCGCTGCGCGAGATCACGAACGGCTGCGACGACCGTCGCTTCGGCGAGCTCTTCTCGATTGCCAGCCGATTCACGCCGCGCCGCGCGCTCGCGCCGTCGAAGACCGAGATCGCGCGCGCGTTCGAGCACGTCGAAGGCTGGAATCCCGAGCGCTGGACGCTGCTCGAGACCGCGCGCGCGCGTCTCGTGCTCGGGCGGCGCGATCTCGAGCGCGACACGTGCGTGCGCGCGCTGGAGGAGTGCTTCCAGTACGCCGACGTCGGCGAGCTGTGCGCGCTCTACAAGTCGCTCGCCTTCCTGCCGCAGCCCGAACGCTTCCTGTGGCGCGCCGGCGAAGGCTGCCGCAGCTCGATGCGCGCCGTCTACGAGGCCGCGGCCTGCGACACCCCGTTCCCGGTGAAGCACTTCGACGATCTCGGCTGGCGCCAGCTCGTCGTCAAGGCGCTCTTCGTCGAGGCGCCGCTGTGGCGCGTCTACGGTCTCGACACGCGCCTCTCCGACGAGCTCGCGCGCATGACGCTCGACCTCGCGGAGGAGCGCCGCTCGGCGCACCGGCCGGTGCAGCACGAGCTGTGGCTCACG
>JBGATX010000228.1:0-8136 GCA_044228975.1 Planctomycetota bacterium
ATCGTCACGCACCAGGTCGGCTCCGCGCACCGGCGCCTGCTCTTCGAGACCTTGAAGCTCGACACCGCGCGCGACTTCCCCACCGTCGAGTTCCTGGGCAACGTCGGCTCGGCGTCGCTGCCGATCTCCTACTCGCTGGCGCAGGAACGCGGCTTCATCACGCATGGCCAGCGCGTGGCGCTGCTCGGCATCGGCAGCGGGCTCAATTGCCTGATGCTCGGCGTCGAAACGTGAGCGGGATGACCCAACCGACTCGAGCTCGGACGTCCGAACAACGACATCAGTTGCGCTTGGACTGCGTAACGAGTTCCAACGTGAGCACGTTGATAGCCGTCGTGTACACCGGACCGCCGGTGTACGACCAGCGATCGAGAATGATCCACCCGCCGCGATGGCAGGAGCTTTCCTCGACGTTCTGAGTCGACAGGAGTGCGTCGAGGAGCGTCGTCTTCCACGGGGTCCAGTATTCCGATGACTTCTTGCCGCTGTCCGGGCCGTCGAACAGATCGAGCGCGAGCGTGCCCTCGTGCCAGTAGTAGTAGTCGACGGACAATCGATCCTTGGACACGGTCGGCAGATCTTCGACGATTCTCTTCGCTGACGCTGCCAGCACTGAATCGTTCGGATTGCGGGCGATCAAGAGACGCGCGCACATGCCCAGTGCGGACATGACAGTCGAGTGGTACTTGAAGTGGTCATTCGTCCCAGTGACTGTAGCTCCGGCAGCCTTCGGGTCCAGGTACCCGACCCGTCCGTTCTCCGCGGTCACGAAACTGATGTAGTCGAGTGCGCCAGCGAGCGAGTCATCGTCGACATCTAGCCCCGCTGCCACGCCGGCCTCAAGGGCGCGGACGCACCACGTCGTGACGGATGTGTCGGAATCCGATAGCGCTTCCCGCGCGCACTCGCGCGGGACGTACCGCCAACCCCAGCGTCCTGAACCGGAGGGATTTGGACGTTGCGCACGTTGCACGAATTCGAGTCCCCGCTGTGCCGCAAGCCTCCAGCGTTCGTCATGAGTCAGCGCGTACGCCTTGGCAAGCGCCATCGTCGCTAGCGCCTCATTGTACATGAAGGCCTTGTTCTTCGTGAACTGGCCGCTTTCTTCTTGGCGACTCACCAGCCACTGCAGGCCCCTGCCGACAACGTCGCCAACGGTAGAGCGTCTCGCCACTACCGTATCGGTGATCTCCTGTTTGGATTCGTCGCTCCAGCCGTACTCGAGAAAACACAGCACAGCGAGGGACGTCACGCCCTCGTCGTACTCGTCGCCGTACTTAGTATCCCCGGGATCGAGGCACGGCGAGTCAGGCATGCAATGATCCTTGAGCTTCGCCGGGCTCCACGATCCATCGGCCTTCTGGTGCCGGATTAGCCACCGCATTCCGTCGAGGATTGCCTTGTCCACGGCCGGCGACCGCTTCCGTAGCACACTTCTCGGCGCCTCGCTCTCCCTGGACGACGCGGGAGCTGCTCCGCCGTTCCTCGACGCCGAGCGGTGCGAGCCTATCGGCTTCCAGCGCGGCGACCGAACCGTCCAGGTCGTGTTCCGCTCAGGGGTGATCGAGAATTCAATCGCTTCTGGGCCCGCATCCGCCGGCGGGCTCCCTTGCAGCGGCCGAAACACGGTCGCATAGTCGCAATCCACGCGCGCGTATCCGTTGCACACCACGACCGTGACCAATGTGGGTTTCGCGAAGCTCGGCGAAGAACGTCCCAGAGCACCCGGCTGGGGCTGGCTGGTCGAATACTCGATCGCTCCGCGTGACGAATCCTGGAATCGAAGGGTGAAGCCGCCCGTCCCACTTTGACGCTCGATGCTGAACTCGAGCATGTACTGAACGTCGGCAGACGGAAGATCGAACTCCGCACCAAGCGCTGTCGGAGCCCGGCCTTCATCGCCCACGTCCCGGCTCTTGAATACTTCCGATTGTCCCAACCAGAGCGACTGCTTCTCCCCGACCCCAGTGAATCGATCGATGGGAATGGGCCTCCACTCTGCTAGGTCATTTCCTGAGCGGAAGGCGTCCCGGTCGCGCTTCAGGCCTGCGGCCTCTGATGGATCACCAGGAGCCTTCGAGAGCTCGCCAATCTCCCGGTCGTACGCGTCCGCCAACGCATTCCGCGCTGACTCCCATCGGTTGCTGAGAGCCGGCCTCTCCGGAATTGCCGGCCATGCTCCTCGATCCCGGAACTGAGGTCGCTCTTCGTTCTTCACTGCCGCGATCGATTTCGTGGCTTGGTCCGCCTTGCGATCATCCCCTCCTTTGGATTCGGATTTGACCTTGGCGATCTTTGCCTCCAGCGCAGTCTCTACGCCCTCCTGCACCTCGCGCAGTGCACGAGAATACTCCTCGCGGGCGGCAGCGAGCAAAGAGCGTTGGGCTCCTGCCGCGGACTCGACGCTCGTCGCGCCCGGCGTCGAGGGTCCGCCTCCAGCCTGCAACCTGACGTCCAGCGGCTTCCAGCGCACTCCAGCAATTGAGAATTGGCTCCCTCGTTCGGGGAGGACCTGGATCAGTGCCGATCCGGGATCGGCCGCTTGGGCGTCGGCGACCAGGCCCGCTCGATTGCGTGGCAACACCGCAATTCCGTCGATGTCGATTCGGATGTAGTCCGAATGCACCCACACAGAGAGTACGGCGAACTCCGCGCCAGACGCAGCTGGCCGTTGCGGACCAAGAAGCCGGCCCGCGATCCCGAACTCGGCGGCATTCCCTTGCGAGTCGAGACACGTGAGCGTCAGGCCGCCGGAGCCTGCGGTCCGCCGGACTCGCATCTCCGAGCGGTATCGCAGTTCCCCCTGCCCATTGGGAAGTGGACTGAAGGCTTGAAGCGGATCGACGGGACCTCTCTCTGGCACTGGGAGGGCACTCGTGTACGCGTTCTCCGACACGCTCCATGCTCGCGGCCCTTTTCCCGGATCGACTCGGTCGAACTCCCGCCACCCCGCCAAGTCGTTGGCGGCCCAGAAGACGTCCTTGTCGCGCCTGAGGCTCTTCGACTCGGTCTCGTCGTCACCGTCTGCGGTCGCGACCCAGGCAGCCCGAAATGCAGCGGCTAAGGCTTCGCGAGCAGCGTCCCAACGGTTCTTGTGGAGTTCCGTCGGGATCGAAACGCCTGGCCACTGACCGCCATCGATGAACCGAGCTCGTTCGCGCTTCAAACTCTCCAACGATTCGCCGGATGTAGCCTTGGCGGATGCGGCGAGATCCTTGACCTTGGCCTCAAGCACGCGAAGCACGTCGAGCCGCACCGAGGCCGCGGCCTCCTCGTAGGCCATTTTTGCGGCGGCCAAGTCCACGACCTCCTGACGGAGGGGCGGATCCTGACCGGGTGCCAAGACGCCCAAAGCCAAGAACGGAAGTAGGACGCGAGCGCAGAACTTACCGACGAACATGGACCGTCTCCGGGGAAAGAGAGTATCGGGTCGGAGCGGATTCTGGCGTTGCGGTTCCGAGCACGCAAGGTCGCGCTCCACGTGTCGATGCGCAATGAGTCCGGTGGGTGGCCGAGTCGCCAGAGCGCCCGCCCACCGGATGCAACGGAAATGGCGCGGGGCGGTACCGGACTTCTTGGCAAAATCTTGCCCCAGTGGATGAACCGTCCCTTTCCGACCGAACCCACACATGCCTGACCGAAATCGCGCTGCGCCCAATTGATGGCTCAGGAGCGCGGTTTCATCACGCCCGGTCAGCGCGTCGCACTGCTCGGCATCGGCAGCGGGCTCAATTGCCTGATGCTCGGCGTCGAGGCGTGAGCTCGCGCTGCGCGCGCTACTTGCCGACCAGCGAGAGCGTGAGCACGTTGATCGCGGTCGTGTAGATCGGACCGGCGGCGAAAGACCAGCGATCGAGCACGAGCCAGCCGCCGCGGTGGCACGTGCCCTCCTCGACGTTCTGCAGCGGGATCAGCGCGTCGATCAGGGCCTTCTCCCATGGCTTCCAGTACTTGCCGCTCTTGCGCGCGCTGTTCGGGCCGTCGAACTCGCGCAGCGCGAGCGAGCCGATCCCTCGCGACCGACGTGCGCACGGAGAGAGCCAACGCCGACATCACGCTCGGGTGGTAGCGGAACTGATCGTTCTTGCCGGTCACCGTCGCACCCGCGGTCTTCGGGTCGATGTAGCCGACGAAGCCGTTGTCCACCGACACCCAGCGGATGAACGCCAGCGCGCCGGCCGTGCTCTCGGGCTGCACGTCGAGCCCGGCGAGCGTCGCCGACTGCAGCGCGCGCACGCACCAGCCCGTGACCGATGTGTCGGCGTCGTACACCCGCTTCTTCAGCTCCTCCGCCGGGCGGCCGACGAAGTCGTGCTCCACCTGCTCGCGCGAGTCGTAGCGCCAGCCCCAGCGACCGGAGCCGGCGGGGCTCAGGCGCTGCGCGCTCTGCACGAAGTCGATGGCGCGCTGCGCGGGCGCCTTCCAGCGCTCGTCGCGCGAGCGGTAGAAGCCCTCGGCGAGCGCCGTCGCCGCGAGCGCCTCGCTGTACAAGAACGCGCGCTGCGGCGTGAACTGGCCGTTGAGCTGCTGGCGCTTGCACAGCCACTCGAGCGCCTTGGTGACGACATCGCCGACGTCGGTCGCGCCATCCGCGACCGGATTCTCGATCTGCACGTCGCTCGTCGGGCCGTGGCCGGTCTGCAGGAACGCGAGCACCGCGAGCGCGGTCACGCCGGCGTTGAGCCGCTCGTCGTACTTCTCCTTCGACACGTCGCACTTGGGATCGGACGTGCAGTGCGCCGCGAGCGAGTTCGCGCTCCAGGATCCGTCGGGATTCTGGTGGCGGATCAGCCAGCCCAGCCCCGAACGGATCGACGTCTCGACGTTCTTCGCGACGCGCTGCTGCGTCGCGCCGCTTGTCTTGCCCTTCGACTGCATCGCAGCGGCCCCGACGGACCCGCGGCACACGAGAACGGCAAGTGCGAGAGCGAGACGGCGGAAAGCGCGGCGCATGGAATCCTCCTCCGAGCGGACGCGCCTACCCTACAAAAGGCGCCGCGCGCGCTCACTCAATCGAGCAGCTCGAGCGTGAGCACGTTCAACGCCGTGCTGTAGATCGGACCGCCGACGTACGACCAGCGGTCCTTCATCAGCCAGCCGCCGTGGCGGCACGTGAGCGGCTCCGACGCCTGCGTGTCGAGCAGCGCGCGCAGCGCCGCCGGCCGCCACTGCGTCCAGTACTTGCCGCGCGAGAGCAGGCCCTGCGGACCGTCGAAGCGGCTGAGCGCGAGCGTCGCCTCGTGCCAGTAGTAGTAGTCGACCGAGAACTTGTCGCCCGAGATGCGCGGCGGATCGGCGGTGATCAGGCGCGCGCCGAGCTCCAGCATCGGATCCGAGCTCTCGGGCGCCACGAGGATGCGCGAGATCATGCCCAGGGCCGACATCGTCGCCACGTGGTAGTCGAACACGTCGTTCGGGCCCTTCACCGGCGAGCCGACCGACTCGCGGTCGATGTAGCCGACGCGACCGTCCGGCGCGGTGACCGAGACGATGAAGTCGAGCGCGTTGCGCGTCGAGTCGGGGATCACGGTCAAGCCGGCGCGTTTGGCGGCCTGCAACGCGTTGATGCACGCCGTCGTGACCGACGTGTCCGATTCGGAGACCTCCGAGGTGAACTGCGCCTCGCGGTGCTCGTCGGCAAGGCGCTGGCGGTAGTCGGATGCGGACTCGTAGCGCCAGCCCCAGCGACCGCGACGTGAAGGATTCTCGCGCTGGCCGCGCTCGAGGATCGTGACGCCTCGCTGAGCTGCGGCTTTCCAGCGCTCGTCCTGCGTGCGTTCGTAGGCGCGCGCGAGCGCGAGCGTGGCGAACGCCTCGTCGTACATGTGCGCCTTCGAGCCCGTGAAGCGGCCGTACGTCTGCTCGCGCGCCACGAGCCATTGCAGCGCATCCGTGAGGATGGTGCCCGCGCTCACGCGACCGGTGGCGAGCGTGTCCTCGAGGACGTCGGTCGACGCGGGCAGGTAGCCCGCTTCGAGGAAGCTCAGGATCGCGAGCGCCGTGATGCCGGCGACGTGCAGGTCGTTGTACTCCTCCTTGGCGTCGAAGCACGGCGAGCCCGACCAGCAGTGGGTCCTCGACGTCGTCGGGCTCCACGAGCCGTCGTCGTTGCGATGGCGCGCGAGCCAGCGCAGGCCGGCGCGGATCGCGCGCTGCACTTCGCGCGGATCGGCGACCGCCACGGCGAGGTCGGGCGTCGACACGTTCGACGCGGAGTCGGCCACGCGCCCGGCGGCGAGGTGCAGCGGCCGCAACGGCTTCCACACCGGGTTCGTGACGCGCAACTGGGTCGAATCGTCGGGCGTGATCTCGATCTCGATCGGGCCGGAAGTGGGGCTCGCGGGAGTGCCCGCGCTCGCGTCGCGACGTTCGGGGAAGACGCTCACGCCGTCGATGTCGAGACGCACGTACCCCGCGCACACGAACGCGAACACGCGCAGGCTGCGCGAGCTTGCGGAGCCGAAGGAGCTCGCCGGCACGTGGAATTCCTGGCGATCGTAGGTCGAATCGGGCCAGGCGAGCGTGAAGCCGCCCGTGCCGTCGACGCGTTCGACCGCGAGTTCGACCTCGTACTCGACCTCGCCGCGCGGGAGCTCGGCGGTCGCCACGAGCGACACGCGCGTCGACTCGACGGCGGCGAGCTTGGGGCTCGTGTAGAGCGCATTCTGTCCGATCCACTCGCGCGGCGTGGCCACCGCGACGCCGCGCATCGCCTCGCGCGCGAACGGACGCCACGCGGCGACGTCGCGCACGGTGCGCAGCGCGTCGGAGTCGCGCTGCAGGCTCGCGCGCTCGGCGAGCTCCGCGGGCGAACCACCGAGCGATGCTTGCGCCGCCGCGTAGGCCGCCGCGAGCTCGGCCCGCGCCGCTTCCCAGTCGCGCCGGCGCGCGCTGCTCTCGGACGGCAGCACGCTGTCGGGCCATTCGGCGAACGAATCGAAGCCGTCGCGCGCCTGCGCGAGCCGCGTCGCGCGCGCGCGGGCCGCATCCGCGCTCGACGCATCCGCGGCGCTCGTCACGGCGTCCTGCTCCTGCGTCCGATGCGCGTCGATCTCGCGCTCGAGCGCGGTGCAGAGCTCGCGCACCGTCGTCTCGTAGCGCTGGCGCGCCTGCGCGAGCAGCGCGCGCGCCTCAGGCCGCAAGGCGGCGCCCGGAGTCGCGCCGACGTCGGCACGCGGCGTCGGGTCCGCGAGCAGCGGCTCGAAGTCCGCGCCGATCGGGAGCAGGCGCTTCCAACGCACGTTCGAGACGCTCAGCCGCGTCGCCCCGAGCGGGAGCACTCGCAACGCGCCGCGTTCGGGTGCGACGGCTGCGCGCGGAGCATCGGCAGCTTCCGCCGCCGACGCACGCCGCGCGCAGACGAGAGCGATGCCCTCGAGATCGACGCGCGCGACCTCCGCGCCGACGAAACCGGAGAGGTGCACCGTCGTGCTCTTCCCCGGCGCCGCCGGACCGAAGAGCGCCGCGGGCAGCGCGACGCGCTGCATCTGACGCGCGCCGTCGAGGAATCCGAGCTCGAAGCCGCCGTCGCCCTGCGTGCGCGTCACGTCGAGCTCGAACGCGTACTCGAGCGCGCCGCTCGACGGCTCGATCGCGATCGAGAGCTCGGTCGACGCGCCCGCCTCGATGCCGACGCTGACGATCCGGTCGGGCAGCTTCGTCCAGCTGCGCGGTCCGCTCAGCGGCTCGAACGCCGTCGGCGCCATCCACGCCGCCCGATCGCTGCAACGCAGGAAGCCGTCGCGCTCCGCCTCGAGCCGCGAAACCTCGCTGGGTTGCGCTCCCCGGCGCGCGTCGCGCAGCGCGCGCTCGTACGCCGCGCCGATCTCCGTCCGCGCCGCGCTCCAACGCGACTTCCAGCCATCACGCCCTTCGAGCGACGGCCAGACGCCGGCTTCGTCGAACCGCTTGCGTTCCGTCGCCGCGTCGGGCGCCCCGGCAGCAGCCCGCTCGCGCACCGCGAGCGCCGCGCTCGCTTCCGCGCGGAGCACCTCGACCGTCTGCTCGTACTTGAGCTTCGCCCCGGCGAGCTCGCGCGCCCAAGCCGCTCCACGCGGCAACTGGGCCATCGCGCCGAGAGCGAGCCACAAGACGAACGCGATCACGCCCGCGGAAGCACAACGCCCCCCGCCGCGA
>JBGATX010000229.1:0-8076 GCA_044228975.1 Planctomycetota bacterium
GGCGCGACGCTGCGGCTCGGCCTGCGAGACGGCGCGGTGCACGTGCTCCACGAACGAGCCGCCGACGAGCGCGAGATCGGCGTGCTCGAGCACGCTGCGCAGCTCGGCCGCGTTCGAGACGCCGAAGCCCACGACGAGCGACAACCCGCCCGCGGCCGTGCGCACGCGCCCGAGGAACGCCTGCGCGTCCTCGTCGAGGGAGCGCGATCCGCCGGCGACGCCCAGGCGGCCGATGGCGTAGACGAAGCCGCGGCTCGCGCGCGCGGCCGAGCTCAACTGCGACGCGCTGCTCGTCGGCGCGACGAAGAAGATCGGCGCGAGGCCGCAGGCGTTGCAGCTCGAGAGCAGCGCTCCCGCGTCCGCGATCGGCAGGTCGGCGACGATCAGTCCGTCCGCGCCCGCGCGCGCGAGAGAACGCGTCGCGTGATCCCAGCCGCGGCGCACGAGCGGGCGCGCGTAGCTCATGACGACGACCGGCACGTCGCGGCCCATCTCGCCGCGGCCGCCGCGGCGCAGGCGCACGAGGATCTCGATCAGCTCCTCGAAGCTCATGCCGCTCGCGAGAGCGCGATCGTTGGCCGCCTGCAGCACGGGTCCGTCGGCGATCGGCTCGCTGAAGGGCAGGCCGAGCGCGATGCACGGCACGTCGAGGTCGGAGAGCTCGCGCAGGAGCGCCAGCGTCACCTCGCTCCCGCCGTCGCCGGCCGCGACGTAGGGCACGAGGCCCTTGCGTCCGCTGGCGCGCAGCACGCGCAAGCGCGCTTCCAATCGGTCGGCGGACTTCACTCGACCTCGCGCGCTTCGCGCGGCGCGTCGGGACGGGCCCGATCGAGCGTGGCGACCCGAGCGTGCGGAGTGAATCGGGCGGACGCGCGCGCGTCGCGGAGCGTGCGAGATGCGCGTGAAGCGCTCACGGATCGATGCGGCATGGGGGAGCGGGCTCGTGCGCGGGGAAGAAGCCGTCAGAGGATCGACACGATCGGCGGAGCGGATGAAGCCCGCGCGGGCGGAAGGCTTTTCCCACTCGCACGCGAGACGCACGCGATCGGCGACGCGCCCGGGCCCGCGCCGCTCAGCCGCCGTGCAACGCGGCGAGCGCGCGCGCCGCGCGCTCGACGAAACGTTGCACGAGCGTCGGGTCCTTCGCTCCCGGCTCGCGCTCCAGGCGCAGGTCGCCCTCGACACCCCAGGGGCGGATGCGCGCGATCTGCTGCTCGACGTTGTCGGCATCGAGACCGCCGCCGAGCAGGCAGGGCGCGAGGCGCGCGAGCTCGCGCGCGAGATCGACGTCGACGGGCCAGCTCGCGGAATGCGGATGATCGAGCACGAATCCCGCCGCGACGTTGCGCCAGCTCTCGATCGCGCGCTGCGCGCCCTCCTCGACCGCGATGCGCTTGAAGAGCGGGAAGGGGAAGTCGCGCCACTCGCGCGGATCGTCGTCGTCGTCGAGCTGCAGCGCGCGCGCGCCGGTCGAGAAGAGCGCCGCTTCCGCGTGTCCGCGGCTCGAGCCGGAGCACACGATCACCGGCATCACGCCGGACGGCAGCCCGCGCACGAGGGCGCGCGCGCTCGCGCTGTCGAGGTGGCGCGGCGAATCCGCGGCGTCGACGAGCCCGATCGCGTCGAGCCCGTGCCCGAGCACCGCGGCGATCTCGCGTGCCGAGCGCACGCCGCCGATCTTGATGCGCGGGATCTGGACTGTGCCGGTGCTCACCGCGTGCCCCCCAACGCGCGGGAACTCGCGCCGGCGCCGCAGCACCCGCTCGCACGAGCGCGCTTCACGCGAACAGGCGCTCGTGCAGCGCCGTCACGGCCTCGCGCAGGCGCGCGTCGGACACGACCACGGAGAGGTTGTTGCGCGTCGCTCCGTAGCTCAGCATCTCGACCTTCACGCCGAGCTCGCTCAACGTCGCCAGCACCTTGGCCTGCACGCGCAACGAGTCGGCGAGCTCCTCGCCCACGACGCTCAGGAGCGCCATCTCGCGCACGAGCGACACCTCGCTGAACGCCGAGAGATCGGCGAGCACGGGCTCGAGTCGCGCGAGCGAGTCGGTGGTCAGCGCCAGCGACACCTCGCTCGTCGCGATGACGTCGACGACGACCTCGTGGCGCGCGAAGACGTCCGCCACGCGCTCGAGGAAGCCGAACTGGAGCAGCATCGGCGCCGCCACGACGTTGATCACGGCGATGCCGTGCTTGCTCGCGATCGACTTGACGCCGCGCTCGTCGGGCGCCAGCGTGCGCACGATCGTCGTGCCGGCGAGCTCGGGGCGGAAGCTGTTGAGCACCCGGATCGGGATGTCCTTCTCGATCGCGGGCACCATCGTCGCCGGGTGCAGCACTTTCGCGCCGAAGAAGGCGAGCTCGGCCGCTTCGGCGAACGACAGGCGCGCGCGCTGGCGCGCGTGCGGGACGATGCGCGGGTCCGCGGTCATCACGCCGTCGACGTCGGTCCAGATCTGGATCTCCTGCGCGCCGAGCGCCGCGCCGAAGATCGCGGCCGAATAGTCGCTGCCGCCGCGACCGAGCGTCGTGACGCGCCCGCGCGCGTCGCGGCCGATGTAGCCGGTGATCACCGGCACGACGCCTTGCTCGACGACGCTCGAGAGCGCCGCGCGGATCGACGCCTCGGCCTCGGGCAGCGGTCGCGCGCCGCCGAAGCGCGCGTCGGTGACCAGGCCCGCGTCCCAGGCGTCGAAGGCGCGCGCGGAGAGACCGCGACTCGACAGATGCGCGGCGACGATGCGCGCGGAGAGGCGCTCGCCGAAGCTCGCCAGCAGGTCGAGGGTGCGCGGCGTGGCCTCGCCGATGAGCGCGATGCCGCGCGTGAGCCCGTCGAGCTCCGCCAGCCAGCCGTCGACGAGCTGCGAGTCGAGCGCGAGCTCGCCCACGAGCGTGCGATGCCGCTGCGCCAGCGCCTCGAGCGCCGCGCGCCAATCCCCGCCGCGCAGCGCGAGCTCGGAGAGCGCGAAGAGCTGGTTCGTGACACCTCCGACGGCCGACACGACGACCACGGGCGAACGCGGGAGCGCGCGCTCGACGATCGCGCCGAGGCGGCGGATCGGCTCGCTCGCACCGACGGACGTGCCTCCGAATTTCTGGACGATCATGGCTCGCGCGCGCGACCCGCGCGCGTGAGCGCGCGCCTGAAACGGCGCGGGAGTATAGTGCGCCGCCGCGCGTCCCGCACGAGCGCGCGCCGGACCGCGCATGACGATCCAGACCCCCGCCCAGGAGCGCTCCGAAGCCCCGCCGGATCCGTCCGCGCCCGGGCTGTGGGGCAAGACTCCCGCGAGCCCGCCCGAGATCCACTTCCTCGAGGGTCCGCAGGCGCGCGGCTTCGAGTTGCTAGGCGCGTTGCGCATCTTCGCCGAGCTCATCCGCGGCTTCCGCGCGTTCCAC
The DNA here is from genome assembly GCA_044228975.1 of Planctomycetota bacterium. GTDB lineage: Bacteria > Planctomycetota > UBA1135 > UBA1135 > JADJNY01. The sequence continues at coordinate 3,403 of JBGATX010000229.1, forward strand.
TTCCTCGGTCCGTGCGTGACCGTCTTCGGTTCGGCGCGCTTCACCGAGGGACACCGCTGGTACGGACTCGCGCGCGAGATGGGCCGGCGCATCGCGCTCGAGGGCTTCACCGTCATGACCGGCGGCGGACCGGGGATCATGGAGGCCGCCAACCGCGGCGCGCACGAGGTCCGCGGGCGCTCGGTGGGCTGCAACATCGTGCTGCCCAAGGAGCAGGCGCCCAATCCCTACCTCGATCGCTTCGTCACCTTCCGCTACTTCTTCGTGCGCAAGGTGATGCTCGTGAAGTACTCCTACGCCTTCGTCGTGCTGCCCGGCGGCTTCGGCACGATGGACGAGGTGTTCGAGACGGCGACGTTGATCCAGACCGGCAAGATCAAGAACTTCCCGCTCGTGCTGATGGGCGTCGAGTACTGGAAGGACCTGCGCGAGCTCTTCGAACGCATGGTCGCGGAAGGCACGATCGACGCCGACGACGCGCGCCGGATCGTGTTCACGGACTCGCCCGACGAGGCGCTGCGCGTGATCCGCGAGCTCGCGACGGCGCAGTTCGGCCTGCGCCCCATGCGGCCGCGACGCAAGCGCTGGTATCTGTTCGAGCGCTGAGCGCGCAAGCTGGCGGCTCGTCGTGCCGGTCGCCGGCCTCCCACGGCGAGCGCAACTGTGCCCAATCGATCCGGCAGAGCCGAGCGAGTCGGGCTCTCGCGGGGCCCTGCGCGACGCGCAGAGCACTTCGTATCGTCGGCTCGTTCCCACGAATCCCTGACGCGGGGCCGGTGAACTCGAGGCTTCGCTCACGGCAACCGTCGAGTGCGGCCTCGCCGAGCGGAGCGCGCGCATCGCGCGACATCAGTGCCCAATCGGCGCTCGCCGCCGGGCTGAACACGACATTTGTCGAGTTCGACTGCAACCGTGGCGAGTGTCGAGCGTCTCTTGTCATGGGAGAGATCCATGCAACGCACGCGCAGCTCAGCTCGCCGAAGCGATCCGCGTTTTCACCAGCTCACGTTCTCCAAGCGAGGCGGAGCGCGTCGCGGCGCCGGTCGGAAGCCGAAGGGCGCGACAGCTTGCGTGCCGCACAAGACGCGTCCCGTGATCGCAGCACGCCATCCGGTGCTCGTGACGCTCAAGTTGGTGCAGGGCTGTCCGAGCCTGCGGCGAACGGAGACGCGCGAGCTCCTGCACGGCGCGCTGCGCGCCGGTCGCGAGCGGAACGGCTTGCGGCTCGTGCACTTCTCGATCATGTCGAATCATGTCCACGCGCTCGTCGAGGCCCGCGACGCGCGGGCATTGTCTTGCGGCATGCAGGGCCTCGGCGTGCGCATCGCGCGCGCCCTGAATCGCGCGTGGCAGCGGGAGGGACGCCTTTTCGCCGATCGATTCCACGCGCGCGCGCTGAAGACCCCTCGCGAGGTGCGCTACGCGCTCGCCTACGTGTTGAACAACGCGCGCAAGCACGGCGTGCGCATCGCGGGGGTCGATCCGTTCTCCTCGGGCTGCGTGTTCGATGGCTGGCGGGAAGGGATGGTGGCACGTCCGCCGCTCGCGAACCTGCTCGCGTCCGTCGTCGTTCCACCGCGTACGTGGTTGCTCGCCGTGGGCTGGCTGCGCCACGGCCGGATTCGAATCCGCGAAGTACCCGCGAGCTCGACATGAGTCCCGTTCCGAGCGCGCGTTGCACGCGACTCCAGGCGCACACATTCGCGACGTCCTCAGTGCCGCCGACGAATGCCACCGAATCGCGATGCCCGCGTGACGACATCGCAGTCGCAGGGCGACGCGGGGCGCGTCCTCACCTCCGCCCGCGCGGAGCCTGGCTCTGCAGGAACGTCTCCCACGGATTCGCGCGCGTGCCATCGACGAAATCCGCGAGCTCTGGCGCGAGCAGCGGCTGCAGCGAGCCTTCGATGCGCATGAGCACGTTCGTGCGCCGGTTCCACACGTACGCGCGGCGATCCGGCTCGAGGTCGCCGATCTCGAGCTCGATCGGCTCGCCGCTGTCGGGCTCGAGGCGCGCGCGGGCGAACGGCGCGGCGAAGCCGAGCTCCCGCGCGCGCGCCGCCGGCTCGAACGCCACCGCGAGGCCTCGCAACCACGCACCCATGTAGCCGCCCGCGCGCCACGGCGGACATTCCCGCCGCGCGCCGTCGACGGAGAGCGACCAGTGCGGCGGCGCGTCGCCGCCCGCGTCGTCTCGCTCGACGATCAGACGCGCGCCGCCGCGCTTCTCGAGGATCATGCGCCGCAATCCGAGCGCGCCGGGAGCGAGCGAGCCCGCGACGAGGTGCCGATCGACGAGCGGCGGGAGCTCGCCCGGCTCCAGGCCGCCGGTCCACGCGTCCAGGCTGCGATCGAGCTCGAGCACCGGCCCGCCACCGCCGCGCCGCGCGAACACGCCGCTCGCGTTGGGCACGCGCGCGCCGAGCTCGATGCGCGCGAGCACATCGCGATCGGGCGCCTCGAGCACCTTGGAACCGTGCAGCTCGATGCGCACGAGCGTCGCGTCCGTCAGCGAGAAACGCGCGCCCAGCGCCGTGTCGCTCTCCGCGCCGGGATCCACGACGACGCCGCGCGCGTCGAGCAGCGTCGCGAGCAGCTCCTGCATCGCTTCGTCCTCCGCGAACGCGCCGAAGGCCTCGCGCACGCGCCATCGACCCTGGGTGCGCACGAAGAGCCACTCGACACCGCGGCCGGGCGCCGCGAGCGAGAGCGCGGCGACGATCGGCCTCTCCGTGCCGCTGCGCGGCACGAGCGCTTCGAGCGCGGCCGTGCCCGGCGACGGCCCGCTTCGCCGACCTTCGCGCGAGCGCGCCACGGCGAAGAGCGCCGCGCAGCCGAGCGCGAGCAGCGCGAGCACGCGTTTCACGCGCGCACCCCGACATCGAGTGGCGAGCGGGGAGCCGTCGCGAAGCGCGAACGCTCGCGTCGCCTGCGCCACGCGATCGACAGCCCCGCGCCGAGCAGGCACAGCGGCGCGCCGAGGATCACACCCGCGCGCCACGCGCCGCGCTCCGTCGCGCCGGGCGCGTCGAAGGTCGGCGGCAGCGTGCGTTCACCGAGCAGGGACGTGAACTCGTCCGGCAGGCACACCCGCGCGGAGAGCGCGAGCAGCAGTCGCGCGTTGTCGGGCTCGCGCTCGAGCAGCTCGTCGCTGAAGGCCTCCGCGCAGCCGACGACGTCGAGCTCGCTCTCGCGCGCCGTCGGGAGCCGCGCGGGCGCCGGCGCGGAGCTCCACAGCGGCTCGATCGCCGCGCCGGGGAACGTGCCGTGGACGCGCACCGCGAACACGGGAGCCGGCAGCGAACGCGCATCCGCCGTCGGTCCGCTGCCGGGGACCGCGAGCTCCTCGGGCAGATCGCCACCGCGCCACGGAGACGTGCGCGCGGCGTCCGAGCCGACGAGCCACGGCTCGGCGCGCAGTCCGAGGCTCGCGAGTCGCGCGCCGTCGAGCTCGATGCGCGTGGGGAGCGCGAGCAGCGGCTCTCCGAGTTCCACGGCGCCGAACGTGTCGCGCGCCGCCGGGGTGGCGCGCGCGCGCGGCAGCCAGACGCCGCGCACGTCCTCGAAGCGCGACGGGGCGCGCGCTCTCTCGCGTTCGACCTTGACTCGCAGGCGGGCGCCGCCGTGGCGGGCGTCGGCGACGACGTCGCGCGGGAACGAGAGGCCGAGCTGTGGCAGCCAGCGCTCGTCGAGGTCGGCGAACTGCGGCTCGGGCCAGAGCGCGAGGCCGCCCGCGTCCGCCACGCGACGCGTGGGGCGCAAGCGCCAGTGCTGCAAGGCGATCAGCGCGCGCGCCGACTGCGCGAGGCGATCGGCGATCACGCGCCCGAGCGGGCTCGCGTCGCGCTGCGGAGCGAGCCATACGAAGCTCGCGAGATCCGCCGGCACGTCCGGCTTGCGCGCGTCGAGATCGACGAGCTCGAATCCCGCGCCGGCGAGCAGTGCGCGCGCGGCCTGGAAGCGCGTCGACTGCTGCGGCGCGAAGCGGCCCTCGCGTTGGTACTCGAGCAGCGCTTCGGCGGGCGAGAGGCGCTCGTCGCCCGCCGCGAATCCCAGGCGCGCGTCGCCGCCTTCGAGCACGCGCCACAGCGCGAGCGCGAGCTTGAAATCGAGCTCCTCGAAGTCGCGCGCCGAAGGAAAGTCCAGGCGCACGCGCCGCGCGCCGCTCGCGAACGCGATCGAAGCGTGGATGAAGCGCACGTGCGTGCCCTCGTCGAGGCGCGAGGTCGTGCGCAGCACGGGCACTTCGCCTTCGGGCGCCGATGGTCCAAGGCTCTCGGGGCCGACGGGCTCGCGCGAGCGTCGCAACTCGAGCGCGCGGAGCTCGGAGCCCAGCGCCTCGAGCCGCTCGACGGCGGTGCGCGCGAGCGGGCGCAGCTCGGGCGGCAGGGATTCGTCGGGCGAGAAGCTCGCGAGCACGCGCAGCGGCTCGCCGCGCGCCGCGTGCTCGGTGGCGAGGGTCGCGAGCACCCGCGGCCACGCGCGCCGCGGCGCGCGCGCATCGAAGATCGAAGCGCTCGCGGGCAGCACGCGACCGGGCAGGCTCGCCGCGAGAACGACCACGAGCGCGACACCGAGCAGGGCGAGGCGGCCGCGCCACGCTCCCGGGCGCGCGCGTCGATCGATGCGCGTGGGCTGCGTGGGGCGGGCGCGGCGCACGAAGAGCAGCAGCGC
>JBGATX010000013.1:0-60483 GCA_044228975.1 Planctomycetota bacterium
TGCGCGCCGACGATCTCCCGCCGCTGCCTCCCGACGCCTTCGAGATCCTCTCCGGCTCGGGCATGGATCCATGAGCCCGCGCACCGCGCCCGATCGACCGGGCGCGCGCGGGCCGTGCGAAGGCAACGCGCTGCGCATCGGCATCGTCTGCCATCCGACCTACGGCGGATCGGGAGTCGTCGCCAGCGAGCTCGCGCTCTCGCTCGCCGCGCGTGGTCACTGCGTGCATCTCTTCTCGTACGCCGTGCCGCCGCGCCTGGCGCGTTCGCCGGGTCCCGTGCAGATGCACGTCGCGCAAGGCATCCCGTATCCGCTCTTCCAGTCGACGCCGCACGATCTCGCGATCGTCTCGTCGATCCTCACGCTGCACCGCAGCGAAGGTCTCGACATCGTGCACGCGCACTACGCGATCCCGCACGCGGTCTCGACCTACCTCGCGCGCGCCGCGGCGTTCTTCGATCAAGGCCGTCGCGCGCCGCGCATGGTGACGACGCTGCACGGCACCGACATCACGATCGTCGGCAACGATCCGGCCTACGCGCCGCTGACGCAGTTCGTGATCCAGCAGTCCGACGCCGTGACCGCCGTGTCTCACGATCTCGCGCGCCGCACGCGCGAGAACTTCTGCCTCGACTACGGCTCGCAGCCTTGTCCGATCGAAGTGATCCACAACTTCGTCGACACGGAGCTCTTCCATCCCGGCGCCGCCGAGCACGCGCCCGACGGAGTCCCGAGCGCCGTGCACGTCTCCAACTTCCGCGCGGTGAAGCGCGTGCCTTGGATGCTGCGCGCGTTCGAGATCGCGACGCGCGGCACGCATGCGCTCTTGACGCTCGCGGGCGACGGACCGGATCTCGCGCCGTCGCGAGCGCTGGCGCGCGAGCTCGGCATCGCGGAGCGCGTCATCTTCCTCGGCGAGCGCGACGCGCTGCCCGAGCTGCTCGCGCCGGCCGATGTGTTCGTGCTCTCGTCGTCGGAGGAATCGTTCGGCCTTTCGGCGCTCGAGGCGATGTCGTGCGGCACGCCGGTGGTCGCGACGCGCGTGGGAGGCATCTCCGAAGTCGTCGACGACGGCGTCAGCGGCCTGCTCGCGGAAGCTGACGACCTCGAGGGCTTCGCCGCGCACTTGCGCAGCCTGCTCTTCGACCGCCCGCGCGCCCGCCGCATGGGTGACGCCGCGCGCGAAGTCGCGCTCACACGCTTCACGCGCGCCGCCGTCGTCGAGAAGTACGAGGCGCTGTACCGCCGCTTGCTCGCGCGCGCCACGCAGCCGGCGTGAGAACGCGCGCGGAGCTGGTGCGCGGAGCGCCGCGCCCGAAGCGAGCTACACTGGCGCGGCTCGACGCCGTCCATCCGCGCCATGGTTCGTGTCTACCTCGATCACAACGCCACGACGCCCTTGAGAGCGGAGGCGCGCGCGGAGCTGGAGAAGCAGCTCGACGCGCTCGGCGCCAACCCGTCGAGCGTCCACCGCTCGGGCCGTGCGGCGCGCGCGGTGCTCGACGACTCGCGCGAGCGCGTCGCGGCGGCGCTCGGCGTCCATGAAGACGAGGTCGTCTTCACGTCCGGAGGCACCGAGTCGATTCACCTGGCTCTGCTCGGAGCGCTGGCGAATGCGGCACCCGACGCGACCCTGCTCACGAGCGTGATCGAGCATTCGGCGGTCCTCGAGACGGCGCGCTCGTTCGAACGCGCCGGCCGGCCCGTGCGACGTCTCGGCGTCGATCGGGACGGCCGGATCGACCTCGAGGAGCTGCTGCGCGCCTCGGAGACGTCCGAGATCGCTCTGGTGAGCCTGATGAGTGCCAACAATGAAGTTGGGACGCTCTTGCCGGTCGAAGCGCTCGCCGGACACCTGCACGGAGGCCTGCGGACCTCCGCGACGAGTCGTCCCGGAACCTTGGGTCGCCCGTGGGTGCACACGGACGCTGTGCAGGCGCTGGGGCGCGTGCCCGTGCGCGTCCGGGAGTGGGGAGTCGACCTCGCTTCCTTCTCTGCTCACAAGGTCGGCGGTCCGCTCGGTGTCGGCGTGCTCTACCGCCGCAAGAGTGTCGAGCTCGCGCCCGTGCTGCACGGTGGCGGACAAGAAGGTGGTCTGCGACCAGGGACGGAGAACGTTCCGGCGATCGCCTCGGCGGCGGTCGCCATCGAGCTCGCGATCGCCGAACTCGAGAGCTCGCGCGCGCGTTGGCGCCGACAGACGCACGAGTTGTGGACGTCGATCGCGCGCTCGATCCCGAGCGCGCAACTCAACGGACCGCCGATCGACGCCGCGGATCGCTTGCCGAACACGCTCAACGTCTCGTTCGCCGGCGCCGATGGACGCACGCTCGTCGCGCGTCTCGATCTCGAAGGGCTCGAGCTCAGCGCGGGCAGCGCATGCGCGAGCGGATCGATCGAACCGTCGCACGTGCTGCTCGCCATGGGTCGTTCGAAGGAAGATGCTCGCGCTGCGCTGCGCTTCTCTCTCGGACGTACGACGAGCGACGAAGATCTCCACAACGCTGTGGAGATCCTGCGGAGAGTTTTGTGTGTTTCGCAGCAAGTAAGCGCGGTGACGAGGGCTTGCGAAGGCGACGTGAAGAGTTTGCCGTCGGCCGGTTGACTTCGCGGGGTGCGCGGCAACAATGCCGCTCCATCGAAGCCACGCACGGTTGAGACGCGTCGAGCCTTCCCGGACACGCGCGTGCTCGCGGGCGACGATGGTTGCGAATTCCTGTTGGCCCCGGCGCCCGTGCCGGCCCCCCCGGTGTTCACGCTGCTCCTCGGCGTAACCATCCACACGAACCGTGACCCCCCCTCGCCCCTCGCCCGCCGGCTCGCCGGATTCGGAACGCACGTTTCGCGCTCCGCCGGCTCCGACCAGCTCGAGCGCGCTGTCCGCAGCACCGATGCTGGGCTCCTCCGGCGATGCGACCTCGGCTGCTCTGCGCCCCAGCGCCGCCTTCACTCCCGCCGAGCGCGCATCGAACGTCGTCGACGCCTGGCACACATTGCAGAGCGCCATCCGCTCGCGCATCCAACCCGAGCAGTTCGAGACCTGGTTCCGCCGCGCCACCTTGGTGCAGGTCGACGACGAGCTCGTCCGCCTCGCCGTTCAGAACACCTTCACGCGCGACTGGCTGCTGACCTACTACCGCGACGTGGTGGAGCTCGCCGTGCAGCAGACTTTCGGCGGGGCGCGCCGCGTCGAGTTCGTGATCGATCCCGAGCTCGTCGTGCGCTCCTCGCGCGAAAAGTCCGCGGGAGCGATCGACAACTCCGATGTGCCCGCCGACGCCGCTCCGAGCTCGCGTTCGACGCCCGCGAACGGTGTCCGGGCGAGCGCGTCGCCCGCGAGCGTCGATCGATCTTCCGCGCGTGCGCCCGCGGAACCCGTGCTGCGCTCGGATCCGCCCAACGGGTTGTTGTGGTCCAGCGACATCCACCTCAATCCCAAGTACACGTTCGACAACTTCGTGGTCGGCCCGTGCAACCGCTTCGCGCACGCCGCGGCGGTGGGCGTCGGCGAGTCTCCGGGCAAGGCCTACAACCCGTTCTTCCTGCACGGCAACGTCGGGTTGGGCAAGACGCACCTCTTGCAGTCGTTGTGCACCGCGCTGCTCGAGCGCGACCGACGCACCCGCATCCTGTACCTGTCGTGCGAGACGTTCGTGAACCACTTCATCAACTCGCTCGAGAACGGCGATGTGGCGAAGTTCAGGCACAAATACAGGAACGTCGACGTGCTGGTGGTGGACGACATCCACCTCCTGGCGAACAAGGACCGCACGCAGGAAGAGTTCTTCCACACGTTCAACTCGCTCTACCAGGCGGGCAAGCAGATCGTCCTGTCGTCCGACAGTCCGCCCAAGGACATCCCGACCTTGCAGGAGCGCCTCGTCTCGCGCTTCAAGTGGGGACTCGTCACGGAGATCGAGCCGCCCTGCTACGAGACGCGCATGGCGATCCTCAAGCGCAAGAGCCGCGAACGCGGCCGCGAGATCCCCGACGAGGTCGCGCGCCTGGTCGCCGAACGCATCGACACGAACATCCGTGAGCTCGAAGGCGCCGTGGTCAAGCTGATCGGCTACGCCGGCCTCGCCGGCAAGCCCGTGAGCGTCGACCTCGCGCGCGAGGCGTTGCGCGAGCTCTTCGACCAGCGCAAGGGCGCTCCCTCGATGGAAGAGATCCTGGCTCTCATCACCGAGCACTTCAGCATCAAGCTCGCCGAGCTGCAGTCGAAGAAGCGCACGAACGCGATCGCCTACCCGCGCCAGATCGCGATGTACCTCGCGCGCCAGATCACGCGTCATTCGCTCGAGGAGATCGGCGGCTTCTTCGGTGGTCGCGATCACTCGACCGTGATCTACGCCGTCGATCGCGTCGGCACGCTGATCCAGAACGACGAGTCCGTGCGCAGCCTGGTCGACGATTTCATGCGTCGGTTGCAGGGTCCCAACGCCTGAGCCGCACGGCGACGGCGAGCACGCGCCGCAAGGGTTCGCGCACCTTCCCCCGAGCGCTTCCCAGAACGCTCGCACGGGTCCTGGACCGAGTTCGGGGAGCGAGCTCCCTGCGAGCCTCCGACGCGCTCGTGCGCGAGCGTCGGGATCACACGCGAACACACATCAGAAGCCCTTGTTTCGAAGGCCTTTGCGCCTGCGAGCGGCGCTCCCGCCGTCCTATACTTCGGGTCCCCGTTCGCGTACCCTTACGGCCCTTGCCTGGACCTCTGTTGCGAGCCGTTTCGCGACCTGCTCGCAACACCCAGGACCGCCGTCCACGCGTGTGAACAACCCGGGAGCTTCGTCCGCACAGCTCTTGGCATCGCGTGGACAGCTGCGCTCTTTTCGACATCCCCTTCGGCGCCGCTCTCCGGGTTTCTGGAGAGCTGTGGAACGAACACGCGTGCCTGTCGGGGTCTCCACGTCTCTCGGAGTCTTCCCCAACGCGAGTTCCACGGCTGGAAGCTCCGACGACGGCGTGGCTTGGGTTCGCGCTCGTGAGCGTTCTCCGCAAGAACGCGGATGCTCATGACTGTGATGACTGAAAATCTCTCTCTGCTATCGCCCTCCGGAACCACCGCGCATGAAAGTCACCTGCAACCGAGACAAGCTCCGCGACGCGCTGGCGGTCGTGAACACCGTCGTGCCCGCCAAGAGCACCAAGCCCGTGCTCGAGAACGTGTGTCTCGTCGCGACCGACAACGCGCTGGAGCTCGTGGGTACCGACCTCGAGTGCGCGGTGCGCTATCGCATCGACGGCGTGCAGGTCGACGAGCCGGGTCCGGCGGTCGTGCCCGCGCGCGTGACGCTCGACTTCGTGCGCGATCTTTCCGGCAGCGAGGTGCGCCTGGCGACGAGCGACAGCAAGTGCGTCATCTCCAGCGGCGAGGACAGCTGTGAGCTCGTCACGATCGAACCGGACGAATTCCCGGTGATCAACCGCTTCGGCAGCGAGAACACGATTCCGCTGCAGGGCGGCACCTTCGCCAAGCTCGTCGGCCGCACGGCCTTCGCCGCGGCGCGAGAGCCCGGGCGCTATGCGATGCACGGAGTGCTGACCGAGATCCAGAACGGGATGCTGCGCATGGTCGCGACCGACGGACGGCGTCTGGCGCTGGCCGAGGTCGCCGTCGACACGCGCCATGCTCCCGCCAAGCCGGCCATCGTCCCGACCAAGGGCATGTTGCTCTTCTGCCGCGTGATCGAAGACCCGCTGGACCAGATCGAGCTCTCGTTCAGCGAGAACCAGATCGGCTTGCGCACGAAGAACGCCGAGATCTTCGCCCGCTTGATCGACGGAGAGTTCCCGCGCTATGCCGCGGTGATCCCGCGCGAGTCGAAGAACCTCATCGAGGCCGACGCGCAGCTCTTCACGAAGAAGCTGCGCCTGGTGGCCAACGTCACGGGCGTCGAGGCGCGAGCCGTGCGCGTGCGCGCCAACAAGGGGGAGATCGAGCTCTTCGGCCAGTCCGCCGGCCGCGGCGAGGCGCACGCGCGTCTCGACGCGGACTTCAAGGGCGAGATGGCGGAGATCGCCTTCAACCCCGACTACGTCCTCGACGGCCTCAAGAACTGCGAGGACGCGATCGTGCGCCTCGAGTTCAACGAGAAGACCAGCCCCGGAAAGTTCCGTCTGGGCGAGAACTACCTGTACATCGTGATGCCGATCACGATCGACGCGTGATCACCGGCATGCGCGAAGCGCGAGGAGCTCCCGGCTCGCGACCGCAGCGCGCGCGCTGGCCACGGCGCAACGAGCCTGTCGCACCGGCGAGCCCGAAGCACGCATTGCGCGGGCCGACGATGATCGGCGATGCGCTCGAGCGCTTCCTGCGCGCGAACGGCATCCGCAAGCACGGAGATCAACCGGCTGCGTGCCGGGCGTGGAGCGAAGTGCTCGGTCGCGAGCTCGCCGCGCGTGCGCAGCCCGTCGCCTTCAAGGGCGGCGTGCTGACCGTCGAGGTGCGCTCCGCGGCGCACCTGCACGAGCTCCAGAACTTCACCGGCGAGTCGTTCCGGACGCTCGCCAATGCCCGACTCGGCAAGGAAGAGATCCGCCGCGTTCAGTTCCGACTGCAGCGTTGACATGACCCAAGACACGAAGAATCCCGTCTACGACGCAGGCTCGATCACGGTCCTCGAGGGCCTCGAAGCCGTGCGCGTGCGCCCGGCGATGTACATCGGCGACACCGACGTGCGCGGGCTGCACCACCTGATCTGGGAAGTCGTCGACAACTCGATGGACGAGGCGCTCGCCGGCTACGCGCACATCTGCGAGGTCGTGCTGCACCAGAACGGCACCGTTTCGATCAAGGACGACGGACGCGGCATTCCCGTCGGCATCCATCCGACGGAGGGCATCCCGGCGGTCGAGGTCGCGCTCACGAAGCTCCACGCCGGCGGCAAGTTCGACAAGTCGTCGTACAAGGTGTCCGGCGGTCTGCACGGCGTCGGTGTCTCGTGCGTCAACGCGCTCTCGGAGTGGCTCGAGGTCACCGTCTGGCGCGAGGGCAAGGTGCACCGCATGAGCTTCGAGCGCGGTCATCGCGCCAAGGCGCTCGAGGTCATCGGCTCGACCGACAAGACGGGCACGCAGGTCGTCTTCAAACCCGACTCGACCATCTTCCGCACCACGGAGATCGAGTGGGACATCGTCGAGCGCCGCCTGCGCGAGATGGCCTACCTGATGGGCACGCGCGGCGTCGTGATCGAGTTGCGCGACGAGCGCACGGGCAAGCACGAGCACTTCGAGTTCAAGGACGGCCTGCGCACGTTCGTCCAGCACATCAACAAGGGCAAGGGCCCGCTGCACCCCGACGTGGTGCATTTCGAGAAGTCGATGCCGTCGCCGGACTTCCCGGATCGCGAGTACGGCGTCGAGCTCGCGCTGCAGTACACCGACAGCTACCAGGAGACCGTCTACACGTTCGTCAACAACATCAACACGCACGGCGGAGGCACGCACCTCTCCGGCTTGAAGACGGCGTTGACGCGCACGCTCTCGAACTACGCCAAGCGCGAGAAGGTGTTCAAGGAGAGCGAGGAGCCGCCCTCCGGCGACGACTACCGCGAAGGTCTGACCGCGATCCTCTCGCTCAAGGTTCCCGAGCCGCAGTTCGAGGGCCAGACGAAGGACAAGCTCGGCAACCGCGAGGCGCAGGGCATCGTCGAGACCGCGGTGGGAGAGATGCTCTCGACCTACCTCGAGGAGCATCCGGCGATCGCCAAGACGATCGTGCAGAAGGCGCTGCGCGCGCAGGCCGCGCGCGAAGCGGCGCGCAAGGCGCGCGATCTCGTGCGGCGCAAGTCGGCGCTGGCGAGCGGCAACCTGCCGGGACAACTGGCCGATTGCCAATCGTCGAACCTCGACGAGTCCGAGCTCTACCTCGTCGAAGGTGATTCGGCCGGTGGCTCGGCGAAGCAGGGCCGCGACCGCCGTTTCCAGGCCATTCTGCCGCTCAAGGGCAAGATCCTGAACGTCGAGAAGGCGCGCCTCGACAAGATGCTCGCGCACTCGGAAATCCAGCTGATCATCTCCGCGCTGGGCACGGGCATCGCCGACGAGTTCGACCTCGGCAAGCTGCGCTACGGCAAGACGATCATCATGACGGACGCCGATGTGGACGGCTCCCACATCCGCACACTGCTCCTGACGTTCTTCTTCCGCCACATGCGCGCGTTGATCGAGATGGGGCGGCTCTACATCGCGCAGCCGCCGCTCTTCAAGGTCGAGAACAAGAAGGACCGCCTGTACGTCACGAACGACGCGGCGCTGCGCCAGCTGCTCACGGATCTGGGCGTGCAGTCGCTGACCGTGGCCGACAAGAACGGCAAGCTCTGGAACGGCGTCGCGCTGCGCGAGCTGTGCGAGCAGCTCGGCAAGCTCGAGACCTCGTGCGCCGAAGTCGCGCCGGGCTGGGCGCGCATGCCGGTGCGCGCGTTGATCGAGTCCTTCGACGGCACGAGCGTGCCGCAGTACTGGGCCCAGGCGCACGGCAAGGACCACTTCTTCCGCACGCGCACGGAGTACGAGAACTTCCTCGAGCTGCAGAGGGTCGGTCTCGCGCCGGGCGAGCGCCTGCGAGTCTGGGACAACCCCGAGCGCGAGTTCGCGCGCGACGACGCGCACGTCGTCAGCTGCCATCTGACGCACACCGAGGACCTCACGCGCGTGTTGCTCGCTCTCGAGAAGAAGGGCCTGCAGTTCCGCGGCGGCGGCAGCTTCGAAGTGCGCGGCGGCAAGGAACCGCGTGCGGCGAAGAGCCCGCTCGATCTCGCCGTCGCCGTGCGCGAGCTGGCGCAGTCCGACATCGACATCCAGCGCTACAAGGGTCTGGGAGAGATGAACCCCGACCAGCTCTGGGAGTCGACGATGGATCCCTCCAAGCGCGAGCTCTACCAGGTCAAGCTCGACGACGCGATCGCCGCCGATCAGATCTTCACCATCCTGATGAGCGACTCGGTCGAGGAACGCCGCGAGTACATCGAGCGCCACGCGCTCGAAGCGACGAACCTCGACGTCTGATCCGCGCGCGAGCGGATTTGCGCTGGGGATGAGCGCGCCCGGCAGCACGACGTGCGTGAGCCGAGTCACGACATCGGGCAGAGCACCGTGCATCCGCCACGAAGCGCCAGGAGGAACGTCCGGCGTCGTCGCGCTCGGCGTGCGCCGGGCCCACGACCGCCCGAAGCCCCCGTCCGCCGCCTGCGTCGTCGAGTCGAGGCGTGCTCGAATCTAACGCGAGCCGCGACACCTTCGGGCGGCCGTCGGGCCAGACGGCGTTCGCGTGCACCGCGCTCGTTACGCGTTCAACGGGCCCCCGGTAGCATCGAGAGACGCGCCCTCGGTCAGCTCCGATGCAGCATCCGAAGCGCGATCCACCCCCTCACCATTCGCTCGCGAGAGCCTCGCAACATGCTCGCACTCCAGCTCGTAGTCGCGGCCTTCATTCCTTCCGTCGCAGGTTCTGATGGTGCTCCGATCGCCGACGCGCGTGCTTGCGCCGACGTACAGACCCAAGCGTGGTGCGCGCGGGTGTGCGATGACATCCGACGAGGCGAGTACGAGTTCCACGAGTTCGCCGGCGAACGCGGAGTGTGGTCGGCCCCCAACCGTGCGCAAGGCCTGCGAACACGCGCTTCCGTGCGAGGTCTCGAGGTCTTCGCGCGCGCGATCGGCGCCGACGGACTCGATGCGCCGTGGCGGCTCCGGCTGCGTACGGCGGCGTTCGGTCGCGAGGACCTGCACGCGCTGGACCTGCCGCGCATCGACGTGCGCGCGAACACGACGCAGCTCGAGCACGGACTGTGCACGGAAACGCTGGAGAATCACGCTGGCGGCTTGCAGCAAACGTGGATCGTCCCGACGCGTGTCGTGGGTGAGGGATCGCTGTGCGTGGGCCTGGAGGTGTGCGGCGACGTCGGCGTCGAGCTCGACGACGGTGCGCGCTCCGCGCGTTTCGTCGACGCGTCGGGTCGCGTCGTCGCGCGCTACCGCGGGTTGTTCGTCGTCGACGCGACCGGCCGAGAGCTCGACGCGCGCCTGGAGCTCTCGACGATCGGTCTCGACGTGCGCATCGACGACACCGACGCCGAGTACCCGCTGACCGTCGATCCGGTGCTCACCGGGCCCGCGTGGAGCTTCGGCGCCGACCAGGCCGGAGCGGCGCTCGGCGCGTCCGTGTCGGGTGCAGGCGACGTGAACGGCGACGGGTACGACGATGTCATCGTCGGCGCCGCGGGCTACGACGTCAGCGGCGCCAACCGCGGCCGCGCGTACGTCTTCCATGGCTCGGCCAGCGGACTGAGCGCGACCCCGGACTGGATCGTTGCCGGGCAACAGACGAACGAGGGCTTCGGCACCTGCGTGGCGACGGCGGGCGACGTGAACGGTGACGGCTACAGCGACGTCATCGTCGGCGCCACCCTGTACGACGGAGGTCAGACCGACGAAGGGCGCGCGTACGTGTTCCTCGGCTCCGCCAGCGGTCTCGCGACCACCGCGGCCTGGACGACCGAGAGCAACCAGGCGAGCTCCGACTACGGCGCCAGCGTCGCGAGCGCGGGCGACGTGAACGGCGACGGCTACAGCGACGTCATCGTCGGCGCGCCGAGCTACGACAACGGCGAAACCGACGAGGGCCGCGTGTTCGTCTTCCACGGTTCCGCGACAGGGCTCGCGACGACGGCCGCGTGGACAGCCGAGAGCGATCAGGCGAGCGCGTTCTTCGGCGAGGCGGTGGCGCTCGCGGGCGACGTGAACGGCGACGACTTCAGCGACGTGATCGTCGGCGCGTGGCGTTACGACAACGGCCAAGTCGACGAAGGCCGCGCGTTCGTGTTCCTCGGGTCGGCGACGGGCTTGGGCGCGGTCGCGGCCTGGACCGCGGAGAGCAACCAGAGCACCGCGGAGTTCGGCACGACCGTCGCGACCGCGGGGGACGTCAACGGCGACGGCTACAGCGATGTGATCGTCGGCGCGGACCGCGCCACCGGCGGTCAGACCGACGAGGGCCGCGCCTACCTCTACCTCGGATCTTCGACCGGGCTGGCCACGAGCGCCGCATGGACGCGCGAGATCGACGAGGCCGGAGCGCGCTTCGGTCGGTCGGTGAGCACCGCGGGCGACGTCAACCGCGACGGCTACGCCGACGTGATCGTCGGCGCGTTCGGCTCGACGAACGGAGAGAACGCCGAGGGCCGCGCGTTCGTCTACCTCGGCTCGGCGAGCGGGCTCGAGACCAGCGCCGCGTGGAGTGCCGAGAGCAATCAGGCACTAGCGTTCTTCGGCATCTCCGTCGCGACCGCGGGCGACGTCGACGGCGATGGCTGCAGCGACGTCCTCGTCGGCGCCTACCAGTTCGACGACGGCGAGATGGACGAAGGGGGCGCATTCCTCTACCGCGGACTGGCCCAGGCTCCCGCCGCCGTGGCGCTCTGGACATCCGAGAGCAATCAGTCGAACGGCAATCACGGCTTCGCGGTGTCCTCCGCAGGCGACGTGAACGGCGACGGCTACGGAGACGTGATCGTCGGCTCACCGACGTACGACGGCGGGGCGACCGACGAGGGTCGCGCTCTCGTGTACCTTGGCTCCGCGACCGGACCCGCGGTCAGCGCGGCATGGATCGTCGAGGGCGGGCTGACGGGCGCCGACTTCGGTCGCTCGGTCGCCGCCGCGGGCGATGTGAACGGCGACGGCTACGGCGACGTGATCGTCGGAGCGTCGGCATACACGTTTCCCGAGGTCGCGGAAGGGCGCGCATGTGTGTACGCGGGCTCGGCGGCGGGTCTCTCGACGACGCCCCTGTGGGCTGTGGAAGGCAACCTCGCGAACGCGCGCTTCGGCCTCTTCGTCCGTTCCGCGGGCGACGTGAACGGCGACGGCTACGGCGACATCGCCGTCGGCACTTCGCAGTATTCGAACGGCCAGAGCCTCGAGGGCGCGGCGTTCGTGTACCACGGCTCGCCGACCGGTCCCGCGACGACGGCGTCGTGGTCGATCGAGAGCAACAGCTCGACGGCGCTTTTCGGCGACACCGTCGGGACCGCGGGCGACGTGAACGGCGATGGCTTCGGCGACCTGATCGTCGGCGAGCCCGGGTACGACCTGCCCACCAGCGGCGGTGGAAGAGTCCTCGTGTACCACGGCTCGCCGTCGGGGCTGTCGACGACGGCGAGCTGGATCGCGAACGGCAACCAGATCAACGGCGCGTTCGGCAATTGCACCGCGAGCGCGGGTGACGTGAACGGCGACGGTTACGACGACGTGGTCATCGGCTGGCCGGGATTCGACAACGGGCAGCCCGACGAAGGCGCCGCGGTGGTGTACTTCGGCTCGCCCACCGGGCTGGCCGCAGCGGCTGCGTGGAGCGCCGAGAGCGACCAGGCGAGCGCCGGCTTCGGCAACGTCGTCGCTGGCGCCGGCGACGTCGACGGCGATGGCTACAGCGACGTGCTCGTGGGCGCGGAGAACTTCGACAACGGCGAGACCGACGAAGGCCGCGCGTTCCTGTACCTCGGCTCGTCGCTCGTGCCGGCCCCGAACGCCGCGTGGACGGCCGAGGCCGATCAGGCGACGGCATTCTTCGGGGCCGCGCTCGACGGAGCAGGAGACGTGAACGGCGACGGATTCGCCGACGTGATCGTCGGTGCGTGGCGTTACGACGCTGGCTCCACCAACGAGGGTCGCGCGTTCGTGTACATCGGCAACGACGGCGGCGCACGCACGACGCTCCTGCGTCAGCAGCGCACGGACGCGACGACGCCGATCACGCCGCCCGGTCGCTCCGACAGCCAGACGAGCTTCCGCATCCGCGCGACGATGCTCTCCGTGTTTGGTCGGACGCAGCTCCAGATGGAGAACGAGGTGAAGCCGCTCGGCGCGCTGCTCGACGGCACGAGCACGACACCCGGGAACTTCTTCGACACGGGTACGGACGGCTCGGTGCCGTTCAATCGTCTGGTGAGCGGCCTTTGGCCCGGCACGCAGTACCACTGGCGCGTGCGCGCGAAGTACGACCTCACGAAGACGCCGTTCCAGCGCAACGGTCCGTGGTTCCATCCGCCGACGCGCGCGTGGAACGAGGCGCAGTTGGAGACCGCGGGTCCGCCGCCGCCGTCCGCGTACTGCCCCGGCGACGGGAGCACGATCCCATGCCCGTGCGCCAACAACGGCGGCACGGGACGCGGCTGCTCGAACTCGCTGTTCGCGACGGGCGCCCTCTTGTCGGGCGCGGGGACGACGAGCGTCGCCGCCGACACGCTCGTGCTGAGCGCGAGCAGCATGACCGGCTCGGTCGCGGTCTTCTTCCAGGGCGCATCGCAGCTCGCGCCCGCGATCGTCGACGACGGTCTGGGTTGCGTCGGCGGACCGATCATCCGCCTCGGCACGAAGACCGTCGCCGCGAACGCGAGCTCCTTCCCGCAGTCCGGTGATCCGCTGATCAGCGTGCGTGGTGCGATACCGCCGGCGGGCGCGGTGCGGTACTACCAGTGCTTCTACCGCAATGCCGTCGCGGCGTTCTGCCCGCCCGCGACGTCGAACCGCACGAACGGTCTGAACGTGACATGGGTGCCGTGACATGGGCGAGTGCTGCCCCTCGGATCCGCCCCCGGAAGCGGAACGGAGTTCGGTCGAGCGGCGCGAGAGTGTGTGAGACGGTCGATCCCTCCGAGCGCGAGCTCTACCCGGTCGGGCTCGACGACGGGATCGCCGCCGATCCGATCTTCACCGGCCTGATGAGCGACTCGATCGAGGAACGCCGCGAGTCCATCGAGCGCCACGCGCTCGAAGCGACGACTCGGCGTCTGAAGCGACGGTTGCGCCCGTGAGCGACTCATCGACGATGTCGATCGCCATACCGCGCCGCACGCCGCCGTTCCCGCGCACCGCAGTGACATCGCCGGACACGCCAGGCACAGAGTCCCGGCGATAGTCCCGCTCGCGAGTCGGCGACCCGCGCGAGCAGCGACAGCATGCTCGGCACGACCGCTTTCAGCGCGGCGTCGCTCGCGACTCGAAGTCCGGAGTCGTTGCGTCGCTGGCGCGTGAGCCTTCGCCGTCCACTAGTCGAGCTCCGCCAGCCGCCGACGCACGCGCGCGCGTTCGTCCGCCGTCACTCCCGAACCCGCGTCGAGCAGGCGCGCAGCCTCGTTCAAGTGCTCACGCGCCGCGGCCGACTTCCCCGTGCGCAAGCAGCACAGACCGAGCGCGTACTCCGCGCGACCCAAGGCCACGAGATCATCCAGAGCCTGGGAGCGATGCAGACTCACGGCCTCGTCGATCAGCGGCAGCGCCTGGTCCCAATCGTTCGTGTCCGAGAGGAACACGCCGTAGCCCAAGAGGGTCTCGAAGAGCTCTCGCGCTGGAACCTGCGCCGCGCGGCGAATGCGCAAGACCGACTCCCAAGACGCGTGTGCCTCGTCGTCGCGATGCCGCGCGTGCTGCAGCGCGGCGAGCTTGGCGAGCGTCACCGCGACGAGCGGGTGCTCGCCGCCGAGCCGACCCGTCTGGAGTGCAAGCGCTTCGGCCAGGCTCGTTGCTGCGCCGTCCAAGTCCTTCGTCTCGAGCTGCATCGTGGCCAGGTTGGCCAACACCAGGCCGAGTTCCTGTTCTCCGTCGCCGCCGAGCGCGCGATAGCCGGACTCGGTTCGCCGCAGCAGCTCGAGCGCCTCGGCGCGCTCGTCGCTCCGCCACAACGCGGCCGCCAGATTCGACATCGTCTGCAAGGTCAACAGGTGCTCGTCACCCAGGATCGAATGACGGATCGAGAGCGCCTCGCGCAGTTCCGCGAGGGCGAGATCGTGCTCGTCGTGACGCAGGTGCACTCCGGCGAGGTTGTTGAGGCTCTCCGCGACCGGCAGTGTTCCGTCACCCTTGTCCCGACGCAGAGCGAGCGCCTCGCGATGCAGCGCCTCGGCGTCCGCTTCGCGCCCGCTGTTGAGCAAGCACGCCGCCAGGTCATTGGCCAGCCCCGCAACATCGGCGTGCGTGCTCGAGGAGGCAGCGCGGTGGAGATCGAGAGCCTCGCGCAGCAGCGCCGCCGCCTTGACGTAGTCCCCCACGGCATACGCGCACTGTCCCAGGCTGCGCAAGGAGAGCGCGTACTCCAGCGAGCGCGAGCCGAAGGTCCGCTCGCGAACCTCCAGGGCCTCGCGCATCAGGCGCTCGGCATCGTCGCTCAGGTCCAGACGCAGGCATACATGGCCCAGGGTGTCGAGCAGATTGGCGCGCACGTGATCGTTGTCGGCGTACTGCCGCTGGACGCGGTCGGCCTGCGCGAGGATGCGCTCGCGCGCACGCTCCTGCCAGGCGTGGTCCTGTGACGGCTGCACGGGCAGGAAAGCGTCCATCAGGAAGTCCGCGAGGCTCTGGAACGAGTCGGCTTCCATGCGCGCGTGCTGCGCTTCGGCGGTGGCGCGCAGCGCTTCGGCGGAGGCGACGCGTTCGCTCGCACGCGCCGCGAGGAGACCGAACGTCAGCGCGCCGAGCACCGCGCAGGCAGCCGCGAGCGCGAGGCGATTGCGGCGCACGAACTTCGCGCCGCGGTAGGCGAGCGAGCTCGGGCGCGCGCGCACCGGCTGACCCGCGAGGTGCCGCTCGAGATCGTCGCAGAGCTCCTGCACGGAGGCGTAGCGCCGTTCCGGTTCCTTGCGCAGCGCCATGAGCACGATGCGATCGAGATCACCGCGCAGCGCGCGACGCAATCCGGCCGGGGTGCTGCGGAAATCCCTCGCGATCGACGCCGGATCGCGCTCGGAATCCGCGCGGAACACGCGCGAGCTCGGTCGTTCGGGTGTCTCCTCGCGGATGAGGCGCTCCCACTCCGCCGGGCTGCGACTGCGGCTCTCGAGCGGACGCCGCCCGGTCGCGAGTTCGTAGAGGATCACGCCGAGAGCGTAGACGTCGAGCGCCGTCGTCACCGCGCCGCCGGCGAGCTGCTCGGGGCTGGCGTACTCCGGCGTGAGCACGCGCGCGATCGTGCGCGTGGCAGCGGGCGTCGCGTCGTCGGCTTCGTCCTCGAGCAGGCGCGCAATGCCGAAGTCGAGCAGGCGCGGCAGGCCGCGTTCGTCGATCAGGATGTTCGCGGGCTTGAGATCGCAGTGCACCACCAGGCTCTGGTGCGCGAAGTGCACGGCACGCGCGACCTGCAGGAACAGTCGCAGACGTGCGGCGATCGGCAGGCCCTCGCGCTGGCAGTAGCGATCGATCGGCTCGCCGTGCACGAGCTCCATGACGATGTACGGGCAGCCGTCGTCCGTGGTGCCGCCGTCGTAGAGCCGCGCGATGCACGGATGTTGCAGCGCGGCGAGCGTACGCCGCTCGAACGCGAAACGACGCAGCATCCATTCGCTCGCGCGCTCGGCGCGGATCAGCTTGATCGCCACGGCGTGCTGGAAGAGCCCGTCGACGCGCTCCGCACGGTACACGACGCCCATCCCGCCCGCGGCGATGCGCTCGATCAGCTTGTACGGACCCAGGCAGCGGCCGAGCAGCGCGTCGTCGTTCCCCGCGTGTGTATGAGCTTCGAGACGGCTGAACGCGTCGCCACCGGTCTCGTCGCCGCGAAGCAGACTCAGGAGCTCCTTGCGCAGCTCGCTGTCCGTGCCGCACTCGGTCTCCACGAACGCGGCGCGTGCCTGCGCGGGCAGCTCGACCGCGCCAAGGAAGAGCGCTTCGAGCCTCTTCCATTTCTCAGCGTCCATGCGAGCCGTCCATGCGCGCGCGCAACCAGGCGCGCGCCACGCGCCATTCGCGGCGGATCGTCGATTCCGATGCGCCGATGGTCTGGGCCAGACGGCCGACCGAGAGGCCGGCGAAGAAACGCAACTCGACGATGCGCGCCTTGGTGGGATCGATGGCGGCGAGGCCCGCCAGGGCTTCATCGAGCGTGAGCAGCTCGTCGTCGTCCAGCGGTGTGGCGACATCGACGCGTTCGAGCGGCACGCGCGCCATGCCGCCGCCGCGCTTCTCGCGCGCTCGCCGGCGAGCGTGATCGACGAGCACGCGGCGGATCGCGGTCGCCGCCGCGGCGAAGAAGCTGTCGCGATCCGTGAAGGGATCGTTCTTGCTCGCCACCAGGCGCAGGTAGGCCTCGTTCAACAACGCTGTCGCCTGCAGCGTGTGGTCGGAGCGCTCCGCCGCCATCTCGCGCCGCGCGAGCTCGTGCAGCTCGTCGTAGAGCAAGGTGGCGAGTTCCCGTTCGGCCTGGACATCGCCTTCCTGAGCCGAGCGGAGGATTCGGTTGAGGTCGACCATCGTCCGCGCGACGCAAGTTCGCGGCCAGCGCACGCCGGACCGCGGCGCGAGCGTGTCGGTGATCGTAGCGCAGGTCGTCACTGTCGGCGGACCGCCGCGAGCGGGCGGAAGAAGTGCGTAGAGCCGCGGATTCCTGACCGGATCGCCAGCGCCGCGGCGCATTCGAGTTCGTCGGGGCACGTGTCTTGACCGGCACGACTGCACGCCTGTGCCATCCATGTCCAAGACCCACGAACACGCATGCGCTCGCTTTCCGCGCGGGATCCTCATTCCAGGTCCGCGAGGTCGTTACAGGATCTGGACTGAACAGCCTGCTTCACGGATTCGTGCCGATCCGACGTCCGCGTCTCGACGCCCGGCGGGATGTGCTCGATGGGCCGAACCCTGTAGTGGAAGCCGTGGATCGGACAGCAGCCTTCGTGCGACCCGGCGCTCTCGGAGGGAGATGCGAACGAGCGCGACAGTTCGCGGAGTCGTGCTCGCGCAGCGGGAGACCGAAGCACACCGATATCGAGATCGAGGCAGACCATGAACACGAACTCACACGCTGTCCAACTCCT
The DNA here is from genome assembly GCA_044228975.1 of Planctomycetota bacterium. Lineage (GTDB taxonomy): Bacteria > Planctomycetota > UBA1135 > UBA1135 > JADJNY01. The sequence continues at coordinate 17,808 of JBGATX010000013.1, forward strand.
CCTGGCGTCGACCGCGATGGCCGGCTTCACCAGCGCTCAGACGATCATCGTCGACACGGCCAATGACGTCGTCGATTTCGGCGGAGCGCAGCAGATCGCGGATCTGCCCGGACCGGATGGCAGGGTCTCGCTGCCCGAAGCCGGACTTGCCTCGGACAACACGCCGGGCGTGCAGACCATCGGATTCCACATCCCGCAGAGCGAATGGGAGTACCAACAGTTCTTTCCCGGACGCGCGGTGCTGCGGCCGTTCCTCGGTTTCCGCGTCTTCGACACGGCGATCCTCGACGCGAGGACGCAGACAGCGTTCACCGGAGAGACCAACCCCGAGGGCGGTGGCGAGGTCGTGATCTGGCAGGAGACCTATCTCATCGACAACGTGGGCGGAGCGGTGTTCGGCTTCGACAACTCCAGCATCCACCTCAGCGGCGGATCCAACAACGTGATCCAAGCCAACACGAAGACCGGGGTGGAAGTCTTCGACTCGGCGTTCAACCTCATCGGTGGTGCGAATCCCGGCCAAGGCAACACGGGAGGCTTCATCCAGATCGACCGCGCCAGCAACAACGTCGTGGTGGGCAACACGGTGCAGCGTGTGCGCGTCCTCGGCTGGATCGCTGGCGGCCAACCCGCCGCGAACAACCGCATCGGTGGACCGTCTCCGGGCGAGCGCAACTACATCACGGGCTTGGGGACCTGGAACAGCCAGGGCTGGCCCAGCGGATTCGCGGTGCAGCTCTTCAATGCGATCGGCACGGTCATCGAGAACAATCAGATCGGGACAACGCCCGACGGCCTGCAACCAGGTCATCAAGCGACCACCGCGGGCATCTACTTCGATGACGAGAACGACAGCACGACGATCCGCGGCAACAGGATCGCAGGCATTCTCGGGCACAGGCTCGGAACGTATCCCGGTGTGGTCGGGACCGCGATCGCGATCGGCGGATACGGCTCGGGAATCGAGATCGTCGGGAACACGATCGGCCTCGACGCCCACGGCGCGCCTGTGCTCGGCAGTGTCACCGGGATCGGGACGAGCAACTACTACCTGGGCTCGGTCCAGAACGTCGTCATCGGCGGATCGGCGGCGGGAGCAGGCAACGAGATCGCCGGGCACCTGGACACGGGCATCAGCGTGGCCAGCACGTTCGCCGGGATGCGCATCTCGGGAAACTCGATCCACGACAACGGTGGCCTCGGTATCGACCTGATCACGAGTGGGCTCCAGACCGGCGTGACGCCCAACGACACGCTCGATGCCGACACCGGCGGCAACGGACTGCAGAACTTCCCCGTGATCACGTCCGCCGCGTTCCAAGGAGCGCAACTGCGCGTCACCGGATCCTTGCACTCGAGCGCGCTCGAGCTCTTCCGCGTCGAGTTCTTCGTCTCGCCCGGTTGCGATGCATCCGGGTTCGGTGAAGGACAGAGGTTCGTCGGCTCGACGACCCTCTCGACCAACGCCTCAGGAGACAGCGCCTTCGACCTGCTGCTCTCCGCATCGATTCCGGCGAACTGGGTCGTCACCGCGACGGCGACGCACGAGCCGAGCGGCGAAACTTCGGAGTTCTCCGCCTGCCTCCCGATCACCGGCGCGCCGGGACCGAGTTTCTGCGCCGGCGACGGCAGCGGCATCGCGTGCCCGTGCGGCAACAACGGCTCGGCTGGCAACGGCTGCGCGAACTCGGGTTTCGCGAGCGGTGCGAGCCTGGCCGCGGCGGGGCAGACCAGCGTCGCGAACGACAGCGTTTCGCTCGACGCCCACGACATGACGGGCTCCGTGGCCGTGTTCTTCCAGGGCGCAACGCAGGCCGCGGCGACGATCATCGACGACGGCATCGGCTGCGTGGGCGGACCGATCCTCCGATTGGGCAACAAGCCAGTCGTGAGCAACGCGAGCTCTTTTCCGCAAACAGGCGATCCGAGCATCAGCGTGCGCGGGGCGATTCCTGCCGCCGGAGGCACGTACTACTACCAGTGCTTCTACCGCAATGCGACGGCCGCATTTTGTCCTCCAGCAACGTCGAACCGAACCAACGGGGTCGTGATTTCCTGGAGTCCGTGAGCGCGTGTCGTCACGCATGCACAGGCGGTCCTCTTTCACACGAACCGGAGAGCGGGGCACGGAGCGATGAAAGTCACAGTCGAGTCCGAACGCCACATCACGTCCGAGCCGTCCTTGAATGCGCGGTGGCGCGACTCCCGCACGTCGCGCGCGTCGATCAGAACGGCGCGAGCTGTTGGCGCTCGGACATTTCACGGCGATCCGGCGATTCTCAGGTCGAAGCGAGAGCCAGGCACGAGCCGGGGCAAGCGCGCTTCGAACGAACGCACAGGAAAATGAAAAGGAAGTCGACGATGGACACCCGTACTTGGACAAGATCGGCAATTGCGCTGCTCGCTCTCGCCAGCGCGGCGCGCGCGCAACAGATCACGCTCACGGAGCTTCCGCTGCTTCCCGGCGGCACGTACGCATCCGCCTACGCGATCAATGACACCGGCAAGATCGTCGGCGTCGCCAACGATGCGACCGGCGCGTACAAGAACGTGCAGTGGCTGAACGGGCAGATCTCGATCATCCCCGAGTTCACCGGGGGAGCTGGGCTGAGCGTTCCCGAGGACTTGAACGACGCGGGCGACAGCGCCGGCCATCAGCATGTCTACGGCAGCATCAACTACGCTGTCTGGTGGGACTCGCTCAACAACCCCTCCGCGCTGCCCGGAATTCCCGGAGGTTCGACGGCGAGCAACTGGGCGCACGCGATCAACGGCATGGGCCAGATCGTCGGGTACTCCCAAGAGGGTGCTCCGAACAATCGAGCGCACGCGGTCGTCTGGCTGCAGGGGGCGGTGCAGATCGACCTCGGCTTCATGGGCGGAGGCACCTACTCGGAAGCGTACGGCATCAACGATCTCGGCGCCGTCGTCGGAGCGGGTTCGACCGCCAGCGCCAGCCTGCACGCGTTCCTCTGGCAGAACGGCCAGTACACGGACCTCAGCACCTGGACGGGCGGAGGCGTGGCGTCGAAGGCGTACGCGATCAACAACCAAGGCGACATCGTGGGCCTGAACGCGAATGTCGCGTCGCTGTGGCGCAACGGCGCCGTGCAAGCGCTTCCCATGCCTCCGGGCATCTCGGCGTATACGCCGGCGATCGACATCAACGATGCTGGCGACATCATCGCCACGGGCTCGAAGGGCTACCCGATCGAGGTCGGTGTGCTGTGGCACAACGGCATCGCGATCGATCTGGGCACGCTCCCTGGAGGCACGATCAGTCGCGCGCGGCGCATCAACGCCGCGGGCGAGATCGTCGGTGAAGCGCAGTCCGCAAGCGGCTACTTCCACGCCGTGAAATGGACGACCGCGCCGACCTCGACGCCCTACTGCTTCGGCGACGGATCGGGGCTCACGTGCCCCTGCGGGAACAACGGGACAACAGGGAATGGATGCGCGAACTCCCTCTTCGGCGCGGGGGCGAACCTCGGAGCGACAGGCCGGCCGAACGTCGTCGGTGACGACGTGCGCCTCGCCGCGACGGGCGTGACCGGAGCGGTCGCCGTGTTCTTCCAGGGCGCGACGCAAACCGCAGCGACGGTCATCGACGATGGCATCGGCTGCGTGGGCGGCCCGATCATCCGACTGGGCAGCAAGGCCATCGCGGGCAACACGAGCTCGTTCCCGCAGGCGGGTGATCCGAGCATCAGCGTGCGCGGCGCGATCCCGGCCGCCGGCGGCACGTACTTCTATCAGTGCTTCTACCGCAACGCGACGTCCGCGTTCTGTCCTCCCGCGACGTCCAACCGCACGAACGCGAGTTCGATCCAGTGGTTCCCCTGACGCGCGCCGACTAGCGCGGCCGGACGGCGTCGCGCTCGTCCCTTTGCGTCGTGCGCCGTCGCTCGACGACGACGAGTTCGACGCGCTCCGCGAGCTCGAAACAGCGTGCTGCGAGAGCACCGCTCGGGCACGCGTCCGAAGACCCCAGCCTGGAGTTCCGTCACCATGTTCCGTCATCCCGCCATCGCTCTCGCCGTCATCACGGCGCCGTTCCTCTTCCTCGGACAGCCCGCGGCGCAGCCGCCGCCGAATCTCGACGCGCAGCTCACGGCGGCGCTCGCCAACGCCGGGTTCACCGGCACCGTCGGCACGTCGATCGAGCAACGTCTCGGCCGCCCGATCGATCACGAGCTCGCCGACCTCGGACGGTTGTTGTGGTTCGACACGGCCACGGGTCTGCACGACGACAATTCGTGCGGAGGTTGTCACTCGCCCGCGAACGGATTCGGCGACAGCCAGTCGATCGCGATCGGCATCCAGAACAACAACAAGGTCGGCCGGCACCGCCAGGGTCCGCGCAATCAGCGCCGCACGCCGACGGCGGCGAACTCGGCCTTCTATCCGAACCTGATGTGGAACGGCCGCTTCTCGGCGCCCTCGGGTGATCCGTTCGACAATTCCCTCGGCTTCCGTTTCCCCGCGCCCGAGGGAACGACCGCGTTCCCCGCGTTCGATCCGATCGTGACGCACCTGCTCGTCGCCCAGGCGCACATCCCGCCCACGGAGCTCGTCGAGGTCGCGGGCTTCACCGGAACGGCGGGAACGATCGCGCCCGAGTTCGACGCGTTCGACGACGGACAGGGAGCCCTTGTGCCCGCGCCGGACGCGAGCGGCTTCCGCAACGAGCCGATCCGCCAGGCCGTGATGGCGCGCCTCGATGCGATCCCGGCCTACCGCGCGCTCTTCGGCGCCCGCTTTCCCGAAGTCGCGGCGGGCGCGCCGATCGATTTCACGATGTTCGCGCGCGCCATCGCGGAGTTCGAGTTCACGCTCGTCTTCGCGGATGCGCCGATCGATCGCTACGCACGCGGCGATCACGGCGCCTTGACCGTGCACCAGAAGCGCGGAGCGCTCGTCTTCTTCGGCGCGGGGCGCTGCGTGAGCTGTCACGCCGTCGCGGGAGCGTCCAACGAGATGTTCAGCGACTTCCAGATGCACGTCGCCGGCGTGCCGCAGATCGCGCCGCGCTTCGGTGTCGACAAGGGCAACGTGATCTTCGACGGACCCGGCCGCGACGAGGATTTCGGTCTGGAGCAGATCACGCAGGATCCCGCCGACCGCTACAAGTTCCGCAGCTCGCCGCTGCGCAACGTCGCCTTGCAGCCGGCCTTCTTCCACAACGGCGCGTTCACGCGGCTCGAAGACGCGATCCGCCATCACCTGAACGTGTGCGAGTCGGCGCGCCGCTACGACGCGCACGCCGCCGGCGTCGATCAGGACCTGCGCCATCGCCTCGGTCCGATCGAACCCGTGCTCGAACGCCTCGATCCGCTGCTCGCGACGCCGATCGACTTGAGCCCGGCGGACTTCCATGCGCTCGTCGGCTTCGTGCGCGACGGACTGCTCGACGAACGAGCCCGGCGCCACAACCTGTGCGATCTCCTGCCCGACGACGTGCCGAGCGGCTTCGAGCCGATGCGCTTCGAGGGGTGCTCGCAGCATTGATCGCGCACGGTGGCACGGCGCGCCGGCAGACGAGCGCGACGTCGTTCGCGGACGCCGCGCTCCGCTGCACCGTCCGCGGGGCCCACGCACGGGCCGTTGCGCTCGGTCTCGCGCGCCGGCGTGCCGACGCGTGCGTGCGCTCCGCGTTCAGCGCTCGAGCTTTCTTCCGAGCGGGAGCGCACGCACGGAAGGGAGTTCGGCGCGTCGCCCTTTCGGGCCGCGAAGAGGCTTCCTTGGTGAGCTTCAGGCGAGCTTGGCGTCGGCCGATACACGAAGGTCGCCCTTGCCCCCCCGAGGTGGCGACGTTCCTCCGCGATCCCAGCGCCGTGTCCAAGAACAACCAACGCCTCGAATACGGACGTCTCGCCGACGTGCTCTCGGAGCGCGGCCTCGTCGAACCGCAGGCCTTGCGCGAAGCGATCCAGTTCTCGTCGCAAGGCAACATGCCGTTCCCCGAGGCGCTCGTGACCGCGAACCTCGTGCAGGACTGGGAGCTCTCGCGCATCGTGTGCGAGATCTACAACCTCCCGTTCCTGCCGGTCGACATGGTCGATCCCGATCCGAAAGCGCGCGCGGGCATCGATCCGCAGTTCCTGATCGACAACGCGCTCATTCCGCTCGCGCGCTTCGGTCAGGTGCTCACCGTTTGTCTGCCGGCGCTCTTGCCGGCGGAGATCCTGGGCGTCCTCGCGGCGACGACCGACCTCTTCATCGTGCCCGTGATCGGCACCGTGCGCACGAACCGCAAGTGGATCGAGCTCAACATCGTGGCCGAGGCCGCGCCCGCGCCGCTGCCGCAGCAACAGCAGCAGCACGTCACTCACGAACTCGCGCAGGGCGCGTGGAGCTCGATCTTCGACCAGGGCGACGCCAACGTGCTCTCGGGCATGAGCTTTCCCGGCGAAGGCGAGCTGCTCGTGCATCCCGACGAGACGCCGCCCGCCTGAGGTCTCACGCGCGGCGCACGAGTCGCGCCGCGTAGCCGCCATCCAGCGGACCGGCGGGGGAGCGCGTCGCGGGCAAGCTGCCGAACTCCTCGGACAGGCTGAAGTCCGAGTGCGAGGCGAGGAACGTGCGCACGCGCCGTTCGTTCTCCTCGGGCTCGATGCTGCGCGTCGCGTAGACGAGGCGACCGCCCGGACGCACGCAACGCGCCGCACTCTCGAGCAGCGTCGTCTGCACCTGCGCCAGCGCGGCTTGCCTCTCGGTGCCGAAGCGCCAGCGCGCGCCCGGGCGCTTCGCGAGCACGCCGGTGTCGCTGCACGGCGCGCCGACGAGCACCGCGTCGAAGCTCGCGGCCTCGAGATCGGCCGCGTCGCGGCCGACCGAGAGCTCGACGTGCTCGGCGACGTTCAGGCGCTCGACGGTCTTGCGCACGCGTTGGATGCGCCGTTCGTCGTTCTCGCGCGCGGTCACGCGCGCACCCGCGGCGGCGAGAACGGCCGTCGCGGCGCCACGCGATGCACACAACTCGAGGATGCGCTCGCCCGCGTGAGGTTGGACGAGTTCGGCGCCGCGCAGCGCCGTTTCGCCCATCGCGGTGACGCGACCTTGCAGGAAGACGTCGCTCGCGCGCAAGCGCTGTGCATCCGCGCGATCGGCGAGCACGATCGACGCGTGTCCGCCGGGCCGCACTCGAATCCTCGCGGTCGCGAGCTCCGCCAGCACGGCCGCGCGATCCGCTGCGACGATACGCAACGAGAGATCGGGCACGAGCAGCGCGCCGCGAGCGAGCTCGAAAGCGCGCTCCTCGCCGTAGCGCTTGATCCAGCGTTTCATCAGCGGCACGGGCATCGAGAGCGCGTCCTCGGCCCACAAGAGCGGATGCAGCTTGGGATCGTGGAAGACCGGTTGCGCGAAGCTCGCCGGGCGCAGCGCGATGTCGCGTCGCGGGTCGTCGGCGTGTGCGCGCGCGCGCTGCTCGATCGCGGCGCGCAGTGCGGAGCTCACGACGCGACCGTGGCGCTCGTCGAGCGTGCGGCGCGTCGCGGACAGGCTCTCGCGGACGAGCGCGTCATCGGGGACGCGATCGAGGAAGCACAGTTGCGCGAAACCGAGCTCGAGGTGCGTCAGCACGCCCGACTCGGCCTTGCCGCCGGAGAAATGCCGCGCGAGCGCGCGCAACGTCCCTCGCCGGCGCAGTGCCGTGTCGACGAGGTCGTTCAAGAGGCGCGACTCGCGCGCCTCGAGCTCCTCGCGACGGGCGATGCGCCGCGCGAGCCGCAGCGGTGCCGGGCTCGACGCGCGCAGGATGCGCCACGCGAGGACGCGCACGCCGACGCTCACGCTCCGAACCTCGCGCCGGAGGGCAAGCGCGCTCCTCGCAGCCAATCGCGGGCGTCCATCGCGCCTTTTCCCGCCGGTTTCACGCGCTGGAGCTCGAGCGCGCCCGCACCCGTCGCGACGAGCGCCGTGGCGGGATCGAGCAGCGTCCCCGGCGGCGCTTGTGTCGGATCCGCGGCGATTCGCGCCTGCAGGACCGTCAGCTCCTGCTCGCCCACGCGCGTGCGCGAACCCGAGTCAGGCGCGCGTGTCCGCGCGCCGGGCCAAGGCGTGAAGGCGCGCGTGGCGTGCGGCTCCTCGGCGGAACGCGTCCAGTCGATCGTGCCTCGCTCCTTGGGAATCTTGCGCGCGTAGGTCGCTCGCGCGGGATCCTGCGGCGTGAAGTGCGCGCGACCGTTCGCGAGCGTGTCGAGCGCTTCCACCGCCGCTTCGCCGCCCAGGACCGCGAGACGCAGAAGCAACTCACCCGCGTTCTCGTGCGCGTCGATCGGCGTGCGCTTCTCGATCAGCACGTCGCCTTCGTCGAGCGCGAGCACCATGCGTTGCACGCTCACGCCGGTCTCCGCGTCTCCGGCGAGGATCGCGGCCTGGATCGGTGACGCACCGCGCCAACGCGGCAGGAGCGACGCGTGCACGTTGAGCGCACCGTGCGGTGCGAGCTCGAGCACGTCGCGGCGCAGGATCTCGCCGTAGCTCGCGACGAGCAGCACATCGGGTGTGAGCGCGCGCAGGCGCTCCACGAACTCCGCGTCCTTGGTCGTCGCGGGTTGCAGCACTGGGATCGAGCGCGCGCGCGCGAAGTCGGCGAGCGGCGAGCTCTCCGTCTTCTGTCCGCGCCCCTTGGGTCGATCAGGCGGCGTCACGAGTCCCACGAGCGTGTGCGCGCTCGCCGCGACGCGCTCGAGCACGCTCGTGGCGAAGGGCGGCGAACCGAGGAAGACGACGCGCATGGGGGAGAGCATTGCACCCGCGAGCTCCCGCTCCAACGAACTGCGCGCAGGCCGGGCCTGCGCGCAGTTCGAGCTGATGGAATGGGGGAGCGCGCTCGCCGCCGCGTCAGCTCAGGTGCGGAACGACCGCGGCCTTGAGCTTCTCGTACTGCATCTGGCCGATCATCTGCGACTTGACCTCGCCCTTCTTGATCAAGAGGAAGGTCGGGATGCCCGTGATGCCGTAGCGCGAAGGCACCTCGGTGTTGTCCTCGGTGTTGATCTTCACGACCTTCAGCTTGCCCTTGAACTCATCCGCCAGCTTGTCGATGTACGGCGACATCGCGCGGCAGGGACCGCACCATTCGGCCCAGAAGTCGACCAGCACCGGCGTGGTGCTATCCAGGACGGCGGTCTGCCAGGTGCTGTCGGTGACGTCGAGGGCGTTGCTCATGGCGCGGTGGGCGAGGATCGGGGATCGAGGAGCGCGAGGGCGGCCGCCGCTGGCAGCCTGGAAACGTCGCGGGCGGTGAATATGGACCCGAGGCGGGCATCCGTCCACCCCCTGGGGGTGTGACGGGTGGCGTATCGGGCATTGCCGACGCGGGTTTCCGACGCTCGCAGAAATCGCCCTGGCGGGGATCGTCTCCTCACATCCGTGCGCGCAACTGGGCTGGATCGCAGACGTCTCGAGTCGTGTGGCGAGTGAGGTGAACGCACCGCCGCGGCGCAGTCAACGTATTCGGCTCTTGACGGCATCGACGAGTGTGACGGGATCTCGGAACACACGTGTGTCGTCCCATTCGCGCCTCGACTGTCGCAGGATCTCATGCATGCGGTTCTCGATCAGGCCGACATCCGTGTATGCCAGCGGCGGGAACATCGTGAGATCGACGAAGTCCCCCTGCTTCGGCTCGCGGTTCGCCTTGGCGTAGTTCCAGTAAGACCTGAAGTAGAGGTCGAGCGCTGGACATGCGTCCCACTCGATGCCGCGCAGCAGTGCGTTGATGTCGGCGTTCGGGGCACAGCTCGCCAACACACGATCAATCCACAGTGCCGATCGCAAGAAGTACCGGCGTGCGATCTCCGGAGCTGCCTTGCTGTCGCCGCTCCTCGCAATCGTCTCGCGAGTCGCTTTCAGCCGAGTTGACTCGCCCTTCAAAGCGATGCTCCAGTTCGTCGGCGACCCCCTGAACCCCGATGCCACTGCCTGAACGAAGCCGACAACGGAAAACCGATCGTTCAAACTGGCTGCACCTGCAACTACCGTCGGATGCTCTGTCTTGTCAGGCCAGTGCTTCGTGAACCAGCGTACCAGCTCGCCGTCAAACCTCATTTCGCGGACAACTTCGTGCGCCGTGTAGTCGATCGACGGATCCTGTCGTAGACACTCATTCATCGCTTCCACGATGTACACAAGTGGGTCAGGAAGAACTTGCTTTACGCAGCACGCGGAATCGAAGACAGCTGCGACTTGCAGCGCGATCGCATCGGACTGGGCCCGCATCCACTCGTAAGTCATCGTTTCGCAGAAGAGCGGGATGAAACATGCTGACTTGATCCACTCATCGAGCTGCCGATACGCTCGAACCCTAGACAGATCGGGCTTCCCGCGCAGCTGTCCACCAACCCGGAGGCGCGCGATGTTGATGGCGTGATTCGTATCGAGGAAAAGGTGCAGCGGTCGTGCGAGCTCACTCACAGTGACTTCTCGACTCGGCGCTTTGCTCGATCCAAGCGCGCTACTCCGTTCAGGCAATCGGAGGATCAGGAACGCCTGTGATCATTACGGGTCAATACCTTTTGGCGGCTCAACGTGTCGCGGTTGTTCGGTGGGCGAGCGAACGGCGAGGTCGAGCTTCATGTCGCTCCAGTCGTCTGTCTTCCCTGACACATAGGCGCGGCCCGCCACGAAGACGCCGGTGTAGGAGATCGCAAGCCGCTCGTCTGGACCCAGCTTTCGCTCGACGGTTCCAGATAGATCGTGTTCAACGTGCATCGGATCCAAGATCGGTTTCCAAATGAAGCCGATGATTCCTCCTGTAAGCCGCTTGAGCACAACTGTGAGCGTATGATTTCCAGGTGCGATCGCGAGCTGGCGTTGGGGCATGCCCCAGAGCGGCACATCAATGGGCTCGCCGTCCAATTCGTAACTGTAGCGCGCTTGCTCGAATTGAAGCTTGATGATCGACAGTTCGCTCGAAGGCTTGCCTTTCAGGCTCGGAGGGAAGTAGTACGTCGATGTGCATGACGAGAGCAGTTCGGTGGCGGCAAAGGCTACCAGCACGAGCACGAGGCACCGGCGAAGAACTCGATCGGGGATGTGTTGAAACCGGCGCTGACGAATCAGCGTTCTTGGCGCATCGCAACCCGCTGACATGCGGTCTTGCCACGGAAACTCTTCTTGTTGGCGATCTGGCCTAGAGTCCGGTAGCGGCTGCGTGTCGCGGCTCATGGTCGGCTGTCGAGACAGTCTGTTGTGGTTCGGACGCACGCTTCACTCCTGGCGCACACAGACAGTCGTGCGCTTCATCTGCAAGAAGAGTTCGTGGGACGCAAGTGCGTGGATGCTACCGTCTCTGATATCTCCAGCAAGCGCTCCTTCCAAAAAGCCACCGAATCGGCCATTTCAATCGCGCGTGCTGCTAGTTGGATAGAAGCCATCCTCACCATGCGCCCCCCTTCTCGCACAAGTGTCTCCGACGTAAACGTGAGGAGCGAACGCTGCGTTGGTGCCGGCGCTCAGCATAGGTGACCTCTCTGTATGGACGGGGCAATGCTCCTTGCCTTTAATCCCGTTGAACGGGCTACTCGGCGCGGGCGTTCTACTGGTGTCGATCGAAATGCGGCTGCATTGGCTTGTGGCCGGACGGTCGGCTGGACTCGCACGCCTGCCACAGCCCTCAAGGGCATTTCGGAAACAAGCGCTTTCCAGGCGCCGATGGTCAGCCAGACGCGCTCTCGACGCTCCCTTCGGGCGTCCCGAATTCTCCTGACTCGTCGGTCTCCTCGTCGTCGAGAACTGCGCTCGACATTGACTCACGCTCACTCGACGCACTCGGCTCGAGCTGCGCCTCGTCGTCGAACACGGAGTTGGCGAGCACCTGCTCCATGTCCTGCTCGTGCTCGGCGCGCAGCAGGATGCCGATCTCGGCGTTCGGCGCGTCCTGCGCTACGCCGACGATGCCGAGCTTGACCAGCTCGAGCAGCGCGCAGAACGTGCCGATCAAGGCTTCACGTGTGGGTTCGTCCGTGGCGGCGAGCAGCGCGGCGCGCAGCGTCTCGCGCGGGTGCGTGCGCACGAAGCTCGCCAGCGACTCGACATAGAAGCGCAGCGGCCGGTGATCGACCGTCACGCGGTGCGGCTTGTCGGCGAGCGTCTCGCGCATCAGCTTCGAGAAGGCCGCGAGCAGGTCCCAGGCGGTCAATTCGCCCAGATCGAGCTCCGCTTCGGCCTCGTCGGCGCGCTCCAGGCCGCACGCTCCGCGCGCATGCTGCTGCAGGCGCAGCTCGTAGCCCGTGCCCAGGCGGTCGGAGGCCTCCTTGAAACGGCGGTATTCGATCAGGCGCTGGATGAGCTCGTCGCGCGGGTCGATCTCCTCGGCCAGGTCGACCTTCTCGCGCGGCAAGAGCGAGCGCGACTTGATCGACATCAGCGTCGCCGCCATGACCAGGAACTCGCCCGCCAGCTCGATGTCGAGATCGCGCAGCGACTTCAGGTACTCGAGGTAGCCGCTGAGGATGCGGCTGATCTCGATCTCGTGGATCTCGACCTCCTGCTCGCGCACGAGGTGCAGGAGCAGGTCGAGCGGTCCCTGGAAGACGCGCTCGAGGCGCACGGTGTAGTTCGGGCTGACCATCGCTTGGGATGCGGGGTGGGCGTTAGGCCTGGGAGCGCGGGAGCAGGTTTACCACCGCCCGCCGGCGCTGACGATCCAATAGACGAAGTCGAAGAGGGACGAGACCGTGCCCCACAGGTAGTGATTGAAGATCGGGATCATCGTCAGCAGGAAGACCAGCGCCATGCCGAAGATCCCGATGCTCGCGTAGGCGTCGCGCAGGCCAGGGGGCAGGAGCCAGGTCATCACCCGCGAGCCGTCCAGCGGCGGCACGGGCACCATGTTGAAGACGGCGAGCAGCAGGTTGAGCTCGACTCCGGTGCGCATGACGAGGGGCAAGAGGTCGTGCCGGCGCTCGTAGATCGTGTCCGCCGCTCCGTTGTACCAGCCGGTGTAGGTGAACACCTTGAAGAGGAACGCGAACAGGATCGCGAGCAGCAGATTCGACGCCGGACCGGCGAGCGCGACGAGGCTCATGTCGCGCAGCGGATGCCGCAGCCGGCGGAAATCGACCGGCACGGGCTTGGCGCCGCCGAAAGGCGTGTGGATCGTCAGGTAGGTCAGGATCGGCAGCACGATCGTCAGGAACGGATCGATGTGCGAGAGCGGGTTCAGCGTCAGGCGACCCTGATCTCGAGCGGTCGTGTCCCCGCAGCGCAGCGCCACCCACGCGTGCGCCGCCTCGTGCACTCCCAGGCTCAGGATCAGGAGCACGATGCCGAGCACCATCACCAGCGTGTCCGTCTCGAACAGCGGCCGGGCGATGGAGAACACGACCAGCGAGGCGCACACGCTGTTGGCGGAGCGCAAGAGGGTGGTGAGTCGACGGCGCATCGATCGCGGCGGGCTTCAGCGTGCAGCGCGCTATGTACCATAGCGCCGCTCCTCATCCATCCGCCGGCCCGTCGGCCGCACGCATCGTTGTTGATGCTCGCCGCGCGCGCTGCCTAGAATCCGCGGCGCGGGAGTCGCGCGGAGGGCTTTCGGAGTGCGGTCGGATCGCGGCGCAGCGTGTCGCCACCGGTCGCGAGGGTGACGCGAGCGAGGCGCGGGCCGCGGTTCCGTCGCCGAAGCTCGCTTTCGCAGGACGAGGATGCCGCAGTTGGCCCAACGAACCCAAGCAGCCCGACAGCGCCTGGAGCGCGCCGCGGAGGTGCTGCGTCTGGAGGCGCGCACGATCGCGCAGCTCGAGCAGCGCCTCGACGATCGCTTCGTGCGCGCGGTCGACCTCGTGCTCGCCTGCCAGGGCATGATCGTCGTCACCGGCGTGGGCAAGGCCGGGCTCGTCGGACAGAAGCTCTCGGCCACCTTCGCCTCGACCGGCACTCCGTCGATCTTCGTGCACCCGACCGAGGCGCTGCACGGCGACCTCGGCCGCATCCGCGCGCGCGATCTCGTGCTGGCGATCTCCAACTCGGGTGAATCGGCGGAGATCGGCGCCCTGCTCGGCCCCGTGCGCAAGCTCGGCGCGACGATCATCGCCCTGACCGGCGTCGGCGAGTCGTCGCTCGCGCGCCATGCCGACTGCGTGCTCGACATCGGGCGCATCGAGGAGGCGTGTCCGATGAAGCTCGCGCCCACGGCGAGCACCTCGGCCCTGCTCGCGATGGGCGACGCGCTGGCGATGGTCGTCCTGCAGGAGCGCGACTTCTCGCGCGAGGACTACGCGCTCTACCACCCCGGCGGCATGCTCGGGCGCAAGTTGATGCGCGTGAAGGAAGTCATGCGCAAGGGCGAGCAGCTGCCCGTCGCCGTCTCGGGCACGGCGTTGCGCGAGGTCGTGCGGATCATGAACAACACGCCCGGCCGTCCGGGCGTCGCCTTGATCGTCGACGGCGCGCGCGCGCTCGTCGGGATCTTCACCCACGGCGACCTCGCGCGCCTGCACGAACGCGCCGACATGGTCGACACGCAAGCTTCCGTCGACGAGCACATGGGACGCCATCCCAAGACGATCGGCCCCGAGCAGCTCGTCGAAGAGGCGCAGCGCCTGCTGCACGACTTCCGCATCGACCAGATCGCCGTCATCGACGACGCGCGCCGTCCGATCGGCCTGCTCGACGTCCAGGACCTGCTCGACGTGCGCATCTATTGAAGGAGGCGTCAGCGATGTCGAACGCCCCCGATGCCCGCGCGTCCGCCACGCTGGCCGGCGTGAAGCTCGTCGCGCTCGACGTCGACGGCGTGTTGACGGACGGGCGAATCGTCTACGGCGCCGACGGGCCGGCCGACGAGCTCATGACCTTCCACGTGCGCGACGGCATCGGCCTGCGCTGGTTGATCGAGGCGGGAATCTCCGTCGTGTGGATCACCGGGCGCGGTTGCGCGGCCACGCGCGCGCGAGCCAAGGAGCTCGGCATCGCGCGCCTGGTCGAGCGCAGCGGTCCCAAGGGCGCGGTGCTGGCGCAGATCGAGGCCGAGCTCGGGTTCTCGACCTCGCAGACGCTCGTCATGGGCGATGACCTGCCCGATCTCTCGATGCGCGCGCGCGCGGGCTGCTTCGCCGCGCCCGCCGATGCGGACGCGCAGGTGCGGGAACGCGCCGACGTCGTCACGCACGCCGGCGGCGGACGCGGCGCGGTGCGCGAGCTGTGCGAGCTCGTGCTGCGCGCGCAGGGACGCTGGGCCTCGATCGTCGAATCGGCGTTGCGATGAAGAAGGTCCTCTTCTTCCTCCTGTTCTTCGGCATCGGCCTCGCGGCCCGGTGCCCGCGGGCGGCACGAAGCCGGGGGACCAGCCCGGCGACGCGAACCCGATCGGAGTCGTGCTCGACGGCGCGCAGGAGTTCACCGCCTTCGCCAAGGACGAGCAGGGCGGCGGACGCCCGCTCTACCACATCACGACGAAGGACGTCGACGCGCTCGGACGCGACGAGTACGACGCGCACGAGCTCGTGCTCGAGATCCTGAACCCGCAGACCCGCGCGGTGAAGTTCCGGCTCGAGTCGCCGCTGACGCGTCTGCACATCCCGCTGCGCCAGGGGCGCTTCACGCTCGGCGATGGCGAGAAGGTCGAGCTCTCGAGCGTCGACATGACGATGTACGAGGGCGCGCCGGTCGTGCCGTTGCGTCTCAAGGTCCCGCACCTGGAGTGGCGTCTGCGCGAGGGCCAGCTCGTCGAGCGTTTCCTATCGAAGGATCACGTGCAGCTCGACAGCGAAAGCGGCGCGTTCTCCGCGTCGGGCACGGGTCTCGATGCATCGGCGCTCGAGGATTCGTTCGAGCTCAGCCGCGGCGGACAGATCCGTCTGCGCCTCGAGAACGGCGTCGAGGCGGTGCTCAGCGCGACCGGCAACGGGCCGATCCGTGCGCGTCGAACGCAGGAGGGCGACCAGACGCTGCTCGAGATGAACACGAGCGACGGCGCGCGCCTGGAGATCAAGGGACAGGAGCCGCTGACGCTCGACGCGAACGACCTGCACGTCGTCGGCCGTGGCGGCGCGGGCGACGTCAAGCACTTCCGCGTCGTCAGCGCCGACGCGCGCGGCGACGTCGTCGCGAGCAGCCGCGGCGACAAGTTCCGCTCGCAGAACGCCGACTTCCAGTTCAGCGCGAACAACCTGCTGCAGAGCGCGCACCTCGACGGCACGGTCGTGCTGCAGTCGATCGACGACGTGTTCCGCGGCGATCACGCCGAGTTCGCCTTCGATGCGCGCGGCGAGCTCGAGCGCGCGATCCTGACCGGCTCGCCGAGCGGCGACGTCGAGCTCGGCAAATACCTGCCGAAGGACGCGGCGGCGCGCGGCCTGCCCGCGGGATTGCACCGCGCCATCGCGCACCTCTCGGGCGCCGGACCCCTGGTGATCGAGCCCGCGCGCGCCGGCGAGAACGCCGATCCGGCCGCGGGCGACGCCGGCCCCGAGCTCGTCGTCGACCTGGGCGGACCCGGACGCGTCGACATCGACGAAATCGGCTTCTCGCTCTCGGCGGAACGTTCGCTCCACGGGCGCGTGAAAGGCAAGGAGAAGAGCGGCTCGCTGATCGTCGAGGGCGCGGCGCGCGCGAGCTATGCGCAAGCCGGAACGAGCGCGCGCGACAAGGGCCAGCGCACCGATTTCGGCGCCGAGAAGATCGAGCTGCACTACGCGCTCGCCGAACCGGGCAAGGGTGCCGTCGTCGCCGACACGAGCGGCGCGACGTGGGCCGAGCGCTACGAGCTGCCGTTCGTCGCTCCCGGCGCGCCGCCGGGCGAAGCGCAGCTGTTGACGCGCATGGACGCGCGCGGCGGACTGCAGGCGCGCACGTCGGAAGGCCGCATCTCGGTTCCGATCGCGCGCGACGTGCGCTTGAAGGCGTCGGGCGAACGCGGCCTCGATGCGAGCGCCGGCGCGGTGCGCGACCTCGACTGGGACACGCGCAGCTTCACCGCCGAGGGCGACGTGCAGTTCTCCAACGCGCTCGGCGACGGACGCGCGCAGCGTGCAGTCGTGCACGGCGAGGAAGCGATCGAGCTCTACGGCGCGCCGGGACTGCCCGCGCGCTGGACGCTCGCGCGCCGCACGAGCGCCAAGGGTCCGATCGAAGCCGACGCGCGCGCGCAGGAGATCCGCGCCACGCAGAACGAGCTGCACGCGCGCGGCGAAGTCGTCGCCGACGTCGTCGCCGGCGGCGAGACGCAGCATCTGGAGAGCGACGCGGTCGACCTGACGCTCGATCCGCCCAAGGATCCGGCGCGGCCCGACGAGCGCGACTACCACGCGCGCGCGGAAGGCCACGTGCTCGCGCGCCTGCAAGGCGAGAAGCGCTCGGGCGAGCTGCGCTGCGAGCGGTTGACGGTCGACAGCCAGTTGCGCGCCGCGAAAGCGGGCGCGCCGATCGAGTTCTTCGGCGCCTCCGATGTCGTCGCCGAAGGCTCCGTCGACGTCGACTGGAACGCCGATTCGCACGTCAAGGGACACGGCGACCGCTTCTCCTTCGACCGCGCCGGCCAGGGACGACTCGAATCGACCGGAGCGACACCGGTGAGCGCGTCGGGCACGGTCGCAGCGACCGGACTGCCGTACACCTTGCGCGCGCGCCGCATCCTGTTCGACGAGCACCGACTCGAAGCCGACGAGGTCGTGTTCGGCTTCGACGAGATCGCGCGGCTTCCGGCGGATCCCGGCGCGCCGCCCGCGGCGAAGAAGTTCACTCTGATCGAGGCGCGCACGCGTCACCTGCTCGTCGACGAGCACCAGGTGCTGCTCGACGGCGACGCGCATGCGCACGGCCGCTCGGCACAGGGCGAGGACTGGTCCATCGACGCCGGCACCGTGCGCGTCGAGGGCGATTTCTCGCGCAGCAGCACTCCCACGCGCGAATCCGTGCGCCAGATCAGCGCGTCGAAGAACTTCGTGGCCGTGCTCGGAAAGGACGCGAACGCACAAGGCGAGACGCTCGTCGGAACACCGGCGCGCACGCGCATCGAAGGCAATCCGGCGCAGCTCACGCTGCCCGGCGCGCATCTGGAATCGAGCTGGATCCAGTACGACGCCGAGAACCTGCTGCTCTCCTCCGACAAGGGCGTGCTCGAGCCGAGCGCGGACGCCGACAAGACGCCGTGGAAGGTCACCTACGAATCGCTGCAGCCGTTCGCGCGCGGCGAGAACACGATCCTCGTGCTGCGCAACCCGCTCTTCAGCCAGGAGGAGACGCAGTTGCGCGCGTCGTGGGCGCTCTTCTGGGTCGATCGCGACGAGTGGCGCCGCAAGGGCGAGGCCGCGATGCGCGAGAGCGCCAAGGAACGCGAGCTGCACGTCACGCGTCCCGAACCGAAGCAACCCGCGCGCCCCGCGGGCCGTCACGAGGAGAAGACGCCCGCGCAGAAGTTCAAGGAGCTGCGCGACAACCCGATCACGCAGATCCTGTCCGAGCTCTACATCTCCGGCGACGCGGAGCTGACCAAGTCCGGCGACCGTCTGCTGCGCGCGAACGAGATCTACGTCGATCTCAAGGAGGGCCGCGGCTGGATCCGCGACGTCGACGCCGTCGGCGACATCAACATGCGCGGCTTCCCGCAGCAGTTCCGCGCCAAGGCGGCGTGGATGAGCATCGACCCCGATCTCACGCTGCGTGCGGACAAGGCCGTGGTCACGTCGTGCGACTACGACGATCCGCACTACGTGATCGAGTCGAACGACCTGCGCGTGCGCTACGGCACCAAGCGCGACTTCGAGGTGTCCGCCAAGGAGAATTCGCTGCGCTTCGGCGGAGCGTGGGCCATGCCGCTGCCGCCGCTCTACGTCGGCCAGCAGAACGGCTACCCGTTCATCGGCGACATCAACCTCGGCGACAGCGCGCGCTTCGGCGCGTCGGTGCGCGCGGCCTTCAACCTCGAGCTCGGCGGCGTCGGCCGCTCGATCGGCGGTTTCTTCGGCCGTTTCCTCGGCTTGCCGACGATCCGCGGACCGGACGTCCCCAAGCTCGCGATCCCCGAAGGGCGCTGGAAGCTCAACGTCGGCTACCTCGGCTCGCGCGGCATCACGCTCGGCACGGGACTGGAGTTCGTCTACGCCGATCCGAAGGATCCCAAGCGCGACATCCTGCACTTCGACTCGTCGATCGACGGCGTGCCCGATCCGGGCACGGACCGCGGTCTCGTGCGCGTCGATCCTGGCGATCGTCCGCTCTTGCGCGACTGGTTCCGCGTGCGCGCGCGCTACGCGCCGGAGCGCGACCGCTGGTGGGACCTCGCACTCTCGCTGCAGTCCGATCCGGGCGTGCAGTCGGAGTTCTTCGAGCGCGACTACCTCGAGTACGAGCAGAAGGACAACTTCCTCCACTACCGCTCGAGCAAGAACGACTGGTACTTCTACGGCAGCGCGAAAGTGCGCCTCGAAGATCGCACCGACGTCGAAGAGCTGCCGTCACTCGGCCTCGCGCACGCGCGCGCGCCGATAACGCACTTCGGCAAGACGCCGGTCTACTACGTCTCGAACACGAGCGCCGCGTACCTCGTGCGCGAAGAGGGCGACGTGCGCTACTACGCGCCCTTCCCCGATGGACTCGGACGGCGCGAGGTCGTGCGCGCCGACACGCAGCACCGCCTCGAGATGCCGTTCGATCTCGACGTGGCCGCGTTGCGCTGGACGCCCTTCGTCGAAGGCCGCTTCACGGCCTGGGATCGCGACGTCGACGACAGCGGCAACCCGTTCCGCACGGCGCTCTCGGCCGGAGCGGAGCTCTCGACGACGTTCTGGCGCCACTTCGACAACGGCAGTCTGCACGCGATCGCGCCGACGCTCGCCGTGCACGGCGATGTCGGCGTGCAGCGCGACGGCGGAGATCCGGTGCGCTTCGATCACGTCGAGGATCCGCTCGAAGGGCGCTTCATCGACCTCTCGATCCGCTCGCGCGTATGGAAGCCGAAGAGCCGCGAGCGGTTCGACGTCGAGCTCACTGGTTCCTACGCGACCGCGCTCCCCGCCGGCACGCGCGACGGCGTTCAACCGATCGGCGTGTTGAGCGAGTTCCTGACCTACTTCGGCAACGTGCCGGTGGGTTTCACGCACGACGGCCGCTACGACACGCGCGACGGCGCGACGGTCTACTCGCGCACCTTCGTCGGTTTCGAGCCCGCGCACGATCTCGGCGTCGAACTCGGCTACCACCTCGGTCGCGACGGCGCGGCGACGGTGCTCTACGAGGCCGCGACGGCCGCGATGCGCTACCGCGCGACGCAGAAGTGGGAGCTCGAGCTCGAGCAGTCCTACTCGCTGATCGACTCGCGCGGCCTGGGCAACACGTTCACGCTGCGCCGCATCGGCCACGACTTCGTCATGGAGACCGAAGTGAGCTACCGCGCGGGCGAAGGCGCGAGCTTCAACATCAACCTGAAGCCGCTGTTCGCCTGGAAACGCTCCGGCCTGGGCCTGATCGATCGCTGGCTGGGCGCGTACCACTGAGCGCGGCCCGCGAGGGTGCGTTCGGTCGATGGTGAGCGCGCACGTTCGGCGCGTGCGAACGCGGCATGAACCGCGCACTCGCGGTGCCACATCCGAGCCTCGGACCCGCCGAGGCGTCGTCGCGTGGCGACTCGTCGGCCGCGGGTGCATACTGGGCCCCTGCGCGAACGGACGCGCGCCACGCCCATGCACGTGTTCCTTGCCGATGTCGGTTGGAGCGAGTCGATCCTCTTCGTGATCGTCGTCTCGGTCTTCCTCGGCGTGAGATTCCGGCGCGTGCTGCACCGCCGGTGAGGAGCGCGAGGTGACGCTCTCCCTGATCGGCAACGTGGACAGCGTGGAGCTGTGGATCGTCGCGATCGCGGCCGTGCTCGTTTTCGGCGAGACGCTGATCTCCGCCGGGAAGTTCGCAGCCCGCGAGTTGCGCGATCTCCTCGACCGGCTCACCTTCTGAGGTCTCCACCGCCCCGCCCATGCTCTCCCTGATCGGCAACGTCGACACGAGCGAGATCCTGATCGTCCTGATCGGGGCCGTGCTCGTCTTCGGCAAGCGCTTGCCGCAGGTGGCCGCGCAGGCGGGCGCGCAGCTCAACAAGCTGCGCCACACCTTCGATTCGGCCTGGAAGGAGAGCGGCGTCGACAAGGAGGTGCGCGAGATGCAGCGCAGCATCGAGTCGATCCGCGACGCCGTCCCGCGCGACCTCTCGGCCGCGTCGATCGCGCGCACGGCCGCGACGAAGTTCCAGGAGCGCGTCGAGGCGAACCAGCGCGCCGAGACTCCGCCCTCCGACACCGTCGCCGCCGCCGAGCTCGCCGCCGCGACCGTTCCGGCCCACGTCCCGCGCGCCATCGGGCCTCCGAGCTCGACGGAGCACGTCTCGGACGTCCTTCAACCGGCCACGCCGGCGCCCGTGCCGCCTTCGACCCCGCCCGCGAGCTGAGCACGCTCCCCCTCGCTTGTTCCGCCTCGGCTACAACACCAACGGCCTCGCGCACCACCGCATCGAGGAGGCGCTGGAGCTGCTCGCCGACCTCGGCTACCGCGGCGTGGCGATCACGCCCGACGTCGGCCAGCTCGACCTCCTGCGCCTCGACCCGAGCGAGGTCCGGCGCGTGAAGCGCCTTGCCCGCGCTCGCGATCTGACCTTGGTCATCGAAACGGGCGCGCGCTACGTGCTCGACCCGGCCCGCAAGCACTTCCCGACGCTGCTCGAGGACGCCGCGAGCGAGCGCCGGCGGCGCATCGACTACCTGCGGCGCTCGATCGACCTCGCCGAGGAGCTCGGAGCCGGCGTGGTCTCGATCTGGTCGGGCGCCGACCCGCGCGGCGTCACCGGCGATCCGGCCGGTCCGACGCCAGGGGTGCTCCATCACGCGCGCCACGCCCGACACCTGAAGCGCCGCGCCGCCTCGCTCGCGATCCACCCCGCCGCGGCGCGCGAGCGCGCGTGGGACCGACTCGTCGACGGGCTCGTCCCGGTCCTCGATCACGCGCGCGACGCCGGCGTGGCGATCGGTTTCGAGCCCGAGCCGGGCATGTTCGTCGAGCGGCCGAGCGGCTACCTCGAGCTCCTTCGACGGCTCGGCGACCGCGCCGGCGACCTCGGCCTGACCCTCGACGTCGGGCATCTGCTCGCGACCTGGGACCTGCCCGTTCCGGCGCACATCGAGGCGCTGAGCTCGTTCCTCGTGCACGTCCAGCTCGACGATGCACCCCTGGGACGCCACGAGCACCTGCCGTTCGGGCAGGGAGACCTGGACCTCGCTGGGACTCTAAGATCCTTGCAGGATGCCGGTTACGACGGCATGGCGGCGGTCGAGCTCAGCCGCGACAGCCACCGCGCTCCCCTCGCCGCGCACGACGCCTGGGAGGCGGTCCGGGTGAGCCTCCCTCGCCGTCGCCGGCAACCCTGACGGACACCATCCTTGTCGCCGGTCGCGCCGACCGAGCACAATGGCCCACCGCGGCACCCCCCAGGCCCGACCGCCCGCAGGCCGCGACAGGACACGTGATGGAGAACCCGGAGCCGACCCCGAACGCGTTGCAGATCTGCCCCACGCGCATCGACGGATCGCTGGTCCTCTTCGCGCACAAGGTGACGGGCGGCCAATGCCAGGACCGCCAGCGCGGCGCGTACCACAAGTGCTTCACCTGCGCCTACAACAACGCCTACGTCGCGGTCCACGGCCGGCCGGACACGAGCAAGCAGCCCCAGTCCGGTTCGAAGGCGCGCGTGGGCTGAACGGGCCCCCCCGGGAGCGACCGAGAGCTTCGTGACGCGCCTCCCGCTCCGCCTCGACCGTCCCGAGCTCCGCCTCCGTCCAGGTCGGGGCTCGGATGACCCTCGACTCCTCCGAGGTGTTCGATGAGCGTCCGCCACGTCGCCCTCCTGCGCGGCATCAACGTCGGCACGGCCAAGCGCGTCTCGATGGCCGAGCTGAAGAAGCTGGTCGAGAAGCTCGGCTTCGAGGACGTCCGCACCCTGCTCAACAGCGGCAACGTCGTCTTCTCGGCCGACCGCGCCCAGGCGAAGGAGGCCGCGCAGGGCATCCAGGCGGCGCTCGAGAAGCGCCTGGGCGTCTCGGCGCGCGTGACCGTGCTGACGGCGAAGGAGCTCTCGACGATCGTCGACGAGAACCCGCTGGTCGAGCTCGCCGACGACCACTCCCGCCTGATGGTGTCGATCGTCGCGCGGGCGGCCGACCTCGCCGGATTGAAGCGGCTCGCCAAGCAGACCTGGAAGCCCGAGGCGCTGGCGATCGGTTCGCGGGCGGTCTACGTCTGGTGCCCGGCGGGCGTGCTCGAGAGCCCGCTGTGCAAGCTCGTCGCCAAGGAGCTCGGCGACGGCGTCACGAGCCGCAACTGGGCGACGACGATGAAGCTGCACGCGCTGGCGTGCGCCGCGAAGTGATCGTTGGAGCGCGACGGCCGCTTCGCGCGCGCGACGACTCGCCGCCGCGTTGCTCGCGCGTGCTGAGGCCCGGCACCATCGAGGCGGTGACGCGCGAGCTCTCGCGATCCGGCCGATGCGCGCGCCTCGCGTGAACGCGCCGTCACGCGCGTGCGCACTCGGCGCCTCGGCTCGCGCGAGCGCGGCGGCGCTTGCGAGTGCAGGATGGGACGCATGATCGCCATCGCCACGCGCCGTCGACGCTCGGTTCCGTTCGCACTGCTCTTCGTGCTGTGCATGTTCGCCGCGTTGCCGAGTTGTTCGACGCCGCGCATCGACCTTCCGAGTTGGCGGCAGCGCAACGAGCACGCGCGCGTAGCGAACGAACGCGGAGAGCTCGCGCGCGAGCTAGCGACGATCGAAGAGCGGCGCGCGGTCGATGACCTCGAAGCGGCGCGACAGATGGCCCTGACGCTCGTCGCCGAGCACCCCGACGACGCGCACGTGCTGGCCATCGCCTCGCGCGCGGAATCCGACGGGCTCTTGCTCTGCGCCGAGGACGACAAGGAAGCGCGCAACCACGCGGCGGCGAGCGCGCTCGACTACATCGAACGCGCCGTGGCCCGCGGTGAGACCTCGATCGCCGCTCAGGCGCAGCTCGCGTGGGCGCTCGGCACGACCACGCACCTGCAGCCGATGAGCGCGCGCAGCGCTCACGCGCATCGAACGATCGAGACCGCGCAAGCCGTGCTGGCGCGCGCGGACGATGATCCCGTCGCGCACGCGACGCTCGCCGTGGTCAACCTGCGTCTCTCGACGCTGCCGTGGATCGCGCGACTGATGGCCTCCGACCTGCCGAGCGCGAGCCTCGACGCCGCGCGTGCGCACGCCGAGCGAGCCGTTCACGCTCTGCCGAGCCGCGAGAACGCGCTCATCCTCGCCCGGGTCCTCGTCGCGCGCGACGAGCGCGACGAAGCGGTCGAGCAGGTCGAACGAGCGCTCGCGCAAGCTCCGCGTTTTCCCCGCGACCACGCGGTCGAACGAGCCTTGCTCGCGCTGCGTGCCGAGCTCAGCCCGCGCTGATCGGCCAGCGGCACGAAGCAGGCCCGCCCGCACCTACTCGCAGAACTGCACTCGGCCGATCAGGAGCGCAACCAACGCGACGCGGCGCAGCGCGTTGCGAGCGGCGAGAGCTGCGATGCGCGCGAGACGTCGGAATCATTGCGATGCGAGCGAGTAGCGGACCACGCTTCACAGCCGCCCTTCGACGGCCCAAGTTCCGGCGTCGCGGATGGTTGACTTGCGAGACCGAGTCCGCGACCGTTTGCGGCAGGCATGTACATCGGCAAAGTCAGACTCCGGAACATCCGCGGATTCGAGGCACTGGACTTCGACCTGCAACGCACGGATTCCAGCTTCGCAGGGTGGACGGTGTTCACAGGCGACAACGGTTCGGGAAAGAGCGCGCTGCTCCGAGCCATGGCCCTTGCGTTGGCGGGGCGGGACACGGCGCGTTCGCTCCAGCCCAGTCTCCAGGGCTGGATCCGGCACGGAGCCCAGCCGTACGAAGGATCGATCCAACTCGAGATCGTTCCGCGAGACGAAGACGACACGCTGGTCGGATCCGGCCGCTGGCCCGAGTCCACGTTCCTGGCGCTGCTGAAGCTGCGGAACGGCGGGAAGGACGTCACGCTCGAGTCAGCGATTCCCGACGGTCGTCAAGACAACTACAAGACACCCGAGCGGAGCATCTGGTCGCCGGATGCGGACGGCTGGTTCTCGTGCGGGTACGGTCCGTTCCGCCGTGTGTTCGGTCACTCACCCGAGGCCGCGCGACTCATGGCGGTGCCGACGACTGCACGCTTCGTGACCATGTTCGAGGAGGCCGCGTCGTTGGGCGAAGTGGATCAGTGGATGCGCAACCTCAAGCACAAGGCACTTGAGAACAAGTCCGACGAGAAAGAGCAGCTCGCCGTCCTGCTCGAGATCCTGCGCGACGACCTGATGCCCAATCAGATCACCGTCGACCGCGTGGACTCTGACGGACTGTGGCTGACGGATCGCAACGGCGTCCAGCTCTCTTGGCGAGAGATGAGCGACGGCTATCGATCGGCGCTCGCGCTGCTCGCGGACATCGTCCGCCACATGATCGACGTCTACGGAACGCAGGGCCTGACGCAACGAGGAGCCGACGGCAAGCTCCGCATCGTTCGCAGCGGAGTCGTGCTCATCGACGAAGTCGATTCCCATCTGCACCCGGAATGGCAGAGAGAGATCGGTTTCTGGCTCAAGGGCCACTTCCCCAACATCCAGTTCCTGGTCACGAGCCACAGTCCGCTGATCTGTCAGGCGGCCGACCCCAACGGTCTTTTCGTGTTGCCGGAACCGGGTAGCAAGGAAGCGCCGCGCGCGCTGACGCAGGACGAGTACGAGAAGGTCATCGCAGCGCGGCCAGACACGATCCTCCTTTCACCGGCGTTCGGGCTCGAGAACACGCGTTCGCCTCGTGCGGTGGAGGCGCGAGCCGAGTATGGACAGTTGCGCGCCAAGACCCGCGCGGGCGCCCCGCTCAGTCCGCACGAAGCCGTGCGCTTGGGGCAACTCGAACTCTTCGCCAAGGTCGACGAGGAGCTGTGATCCATGAGACGGATCGTCCGCGCCGCGCTTGGCCAGAAGTCGGCTGATGCACTCGCGCGTCGCCAAGGCGCGGTCGATCAAGCCCGTGCTGCCGGTCCGATCGACGCGACCACCATTTGGAAGAACGCGCGGCAGTCCACGGAGGTGCTGGACGCGCTCGCGACGCTCACTCACATGGCCGGTGACCACCAGTGCTGCATGTACTGCGAGCACTCGCACGGGACGGACATCGAACATTTCTGGCCCAAAGCGACATACCCCGAGCACCTGTTCGTGTGGCCGAACTTGCTCCTGTGCTGCACGGAGTGCGGCCGATTGAAGGGGAAGCGACTTCCGTTGGACAACGGGCTGCCGCTGCTCGTCGATCCGACGGCCGAGGATCCATGGCACTTCTTGGACTTCGAACCCGACACGGGGCACTTGACCGCTCGCTTCGAGACCACCACGAACCGACCGTCGCCCAAAGGAACTGCGACGGTAGCTTTGCTCCATCTCGACCGTCGCGAGGCTCTCGCGCGCCTCTACTCGCGTACGTACAGGCGGCTGTGCGCCGCCATCGAGGAGGCTCTCGCCCCGAGCCGCGTCGACGCCGCGGCGCTGATCGCCAAGGTGCGCGCGCTGGACGACCACGGCCTGCTCGCGTGGTGCTTCTCGGATCGCGGGCGCAAGCAGTCGCCGTTCCTCGACCTGCATCGTGACCATCGCGCGGCCTGGGACGAATGCGCCAAGCAGTTCGCGTAGGCGCCGGCGCGACCAACAAGCAATCTTGAGCTGACGT
The DNA here is from genome assembly GCA_044228975.1 of Planctomycetota bacterium. Taxonomy (GTDB): domain Bacteria; phylum Planctomycetota; class UBA1135; order UBA1135; genus JADJNY01. The sequence goes on from JBGATX010000013.1 coordinate 44,555, forward strand.
GGATCGGGAAGGAGAGCCGCGTCGCCATGCCATCGTGCGACAGCACCACCGAACACAACACGAAACACGGCGGGCAAGCCGTGGCGGTCCGCGCTCATCCCGCACGACGCCATCCGCGGGAACATGACGCGCGACGGGCACGCGACGACGTACGGATCCGGATCGACCGTCCACACGCAGTATCGCGCGGGCAGCGCCGCGGACCGGTCTCGGTGCGAAGAGAAACGAGACGCACTGCGGCGCGAATTCGCCTTCCGACACGGCTCTGGCCGGACGCTGCGTGCGGCGCTGCGTCGGTAACTGAAAGTGTGCGGGATCAGCGCTTCGCCGCTGTCGGCTTCGCGGTCGCGCCGACGCAGCTCAAGATCTCCGCCTCCGTCAGCAGTCGAGGCGTCTGCTTGGCGAGATCGAGCACCTTCTGCACCTTCTCGTCGGTCGGCGTGATGCCGCGGCGCTCGAGGAACCAGGTCACGTTCGACTTGCCGCTCATCGGGCCGACGGCGATGACCTGCTCGAGGCCGACGAGGTCCGCGGGCACGCCCGAATAGACGCGGTTGGCGAGCCAGTGATCGCCCTTCTTGAACGCCTTGATCACCGCCGCGGCGTGCACGCCGGTCGCGGTCTCGAACGCGTCCTTGCCGAACACCGGGTAGTTCGTCGGCAGCGGAACGCCCGTGATCTGGTGCGCGAGGTTCACGTACTCGCCGAGCTTCGAGAGATCGTTGTCGATCACGCCGAGCAGGCGCAGGTTCACGAGCAGGAGGTCCATCTCCGCGTTGCCCGCGCGCTCCCCGAGCCCGAGCGCGGTCGCGTGCACGCGCGTCGCGCCGGCTTCGATCGCCGCGAGTGCGTTGATCAGACCGAGTCCGCGATCGCGATGTCCGTGCCAGTCGATGCCGACCTTGGCGCCGGTCGAGTCGACGACCTCCTTCACGAAGGTGATCAAGCGCTTCACGCCTGTCGGTGTCGCGTGTCCGCACGTGTCGCAGACGCAGATGCGCTTCGCACCGGCTTCGATCGCGGTCTTGTAGAGCGCGCGCACGGTCTCCGGCTTCGCGCGCGTGGTGTCCTCGGTCACGAACATCGCCGGCAGGTCGTGCTTGACGCAGAACTCGATCGCTTCGCGCGAGAGCTTGAGCATCGTGTCGAGCTCCCAATTCTCCGCGTACTGGCGGATGGGGGAGCTGCCGATGAACGCGCACACCTCGACCGGCGCTCCCGTCGCCTGCACGACGTCGATCACGGGCGCGATGTCGGTCGTCAGCGTGCGACACGCGACGTTGGGCGTGATGCGCAGCTTCGTCATCTCGCGACACAAGGTCGTGATGTGCTCACGCGCGCGTGCGCCCGCGCCGGGCAATCCGACGTTCGCCGTCTGGATGCCGAGCTGATCCATCAGATGCACGAGGCGGATCTTGTCGGCGAGCTCCGGGTCGCGCGCCGAGGGGCTCTGCAGCCCGTCGCGCAGCGTCTCGTCGTCGAACTGGATCGGCTGCGCCGTGCGCTTGGGATCGGAATTCCAGTCGTAGATGAGCTCGCTCGGGCGCGTGTCGGTCATGGCGGTTCGCAGGACGTTGGAGAGGTGCGTGCGGCCCGACATCCTAGCCGACGAGGTTCGGGTTTCGCGGGCGTGCGCCGCCGGACTTGTTCGATGGCGGACGGGCGAAGGCGGAACGTCGAAGACCGCCGCTGGCAAGCTCCACGACCGTGACCGGCTGCCGTGCGCGCGCCCGAGCGACGTCACCAGCATTCGGCGTCAGACGTCGAGGCGCTCGAAATCGAGCAGGACGTCCGCCTTCATGTACGCGACGCCCAGATCGTTCGGCGCGATCTTCCCGGCGAGCCTGGCGTTCACCGAGAACTCGCGGCGCGTGCGGCTCTTCCATTCGAGAGTCGCGAAGTACGTCGTGTGCGCGTGTCTTCCGCCGCTCACGGACACTCGTTCGTCGACGACGAGCGCGATCGTGCGCCTGAGCTCCGCCGACGTGAAGCGCGCCGCGCGTTTCAGCGTCGCCGCCAGCATGAACGCACCGACCAGGGTGATGGCGAGCGGAAACAGCAGGGAGAAGCCGCCGCCGTTCTTCGCGAACGTGATCGTGATCAAGATGCCAACGACGCAGAACACGACCAGGCCGCCGGCCGAGCAGCCGAGGGAGGTGCCGTGGCCGAGCGTCGAGGGAGTTCGCTTCAGGAGCTCGGCCATCCGCGGGTGACGCTCCGCGCGCTCGAAGCGTTCGATCGCATTGGGGGCACTGGGCGCGGCCGCGACGACGACGGCCGGCTGCGCGAGCTGCCGCTGCGTGCCGCAGAACGAGCAGAAGCGAGCGTCCTCCTCGCGAAACGGTGCTCCGCAGTGCGAGCAATGGACGGAATCGGTCATGGGCGAGCGATCGCGAGCGCAGGCGAAGGGAGCTTCACGGTCAGCGTCCAGGATCCGCGCCGTCACGCATCACGGCAAGCGCGCGACGTGTCGTCGACCTCGATTTCCAATGCGGCCACGCGGAACTCGCGTCGTGCGAGGCTCGCGTCACGAGGACGACCCGTTCGCGCGGTGTGCGGTGAAGGATTCGTCCCACGCGAGCCGGCTGGATCCGCTGGAGGACGATCCAATGCGCTTGCGGCAGCGCGCGTTCGTGCATCCGCTCGCCCTCGATCCGGGACTGACCTGCAACCCGTCGCTCAACGGCGTCGAGCTCGATCGGCCTCGTCGTGCGCGTGTCGGTCGTGGGGTTGCGCGGGTGCGTGCGACCCGACGTGTCGAGCGCGCGATGCATGCGTGACGGCTCCGCATCGTGCGCTCGTCGGCGACACCGCGACGGAGTTGCGCTCCGGGGGAGCAATGCGCAGCAGCGCTCTCGAGCTCAAGGCGACCAGAGCGCCGCGACCCCATTCGTGTAGTTGAACGTGGCCGGCGTGCAGAAGAAGGCCGCGTTGCGATAGTAGGCCTGGTAGTAGAGCGACTGACCGGGCAGCGCTCCGCCGCGCACCGAGATGAGCGGGTCGCCGGCTCCCGGCAGGCTCGCCGCGCCCGCGCTCGCCGTCTTCGTTCCCAGGCGCACGATCGCTCCGAGCACGCAGCGCAATCCGTCGCCGACCGGCGAGCCGAATCCTCCGCCGTCGACGGTCGAGCCCTGCACGAACACGACGGTCGTCGAGCCGGGAAGCTGCGACGCGTTCAGCGCGAGCGTGTCCGCGCCGACACTCGGCGTTCCGCTGCCGACGAGCATGCCACCGAGTCCGAGCGAGTTCGTGCAGCCGCTCAGCGTGCCTTGCGTCACCGAGTTCCCGCACGGGCACAGCAGGAACGAATCGCCGTAGCAGTACGTGTAGAGCGGCGGGAGCTCGAGCCGCGCGCGCCACGCGCGCACGTCGCCGTTCGGCCCGAGGCCCCAGCCGACGACGATCTTCCCGTCGTCGGAGACATCGGTGGCTTCGACGAGCGACCAGTTCACGAGCGACGCGGAGAGCAGGTAGTCGTTCGAGAGCACCCAACGCAGGCTGCGCATGCCGTGCGCTTCGTCCCACACGAATGCGTCATCCGAGAACGTGCCGGAGTAGCGACCGACGATGACGCTGCCATCGCTCGAGCACGAGTTGGCGCTGCTCGACGTTCCGGGTCCGCCCAGGCTCTCGATGCCGAGCGCGTTCGTCCAGCGCACCGCCTGCAGGCGCACGTTGAGCCCGTCGAACGTGCTGCTCTCGCCGACGATCACCGCGCCGTTGGTCGAAGCCCCCAGCGCGCGGCTGAAATCCGCGCCACCCGGGAGATCGCCGAGGCCGACGATCGGTCCGAGCGTCGAGATGTCGTAGCGGAAGGCCTCCGTTCCCGTGGCCGTCGTTCCCGCTCCGACGACGACGAGCCCGTCGCCCGAGATGCGGTACGCGCGGCTGTCGAAGGCTCCGCCGGGCAAGTCGCCGAGGCCGAAGGGCGCGATCAGAGTTCCCGGCCACACGGAAGCCTCGACACCGAACGCGCCGACGCTCCACCCGACGACGCGCGAGCCGTCGTCGGAGACTCCGCGCGCATCGCTCCCGTACGTGTCGCCGAGCAGACCGAGGACGCCGACCATGTTCACGTGGCCGGCGAAGCCGTTCGTTTCCGCGCCGCGTCCGACGTGGACGATTCCGCCCGGCAGGCGCGTCACGTCGTTGGAGCGGCTTTCGAAGGCTCCTCCCGGCAGATCGCCGAGCAGCGTGTACCCGCTCGTCGTCGTCCAGAGGAAGGCCTCGTCCGCCGGGAAGCCGGGCGTCGACGCGCGCACGATCCCGACGACCGCCGTACCGTCCGGGCTGACTCCGAGAGCGCGGCCGGGACCGAGGTCCTCGAACGTGGCCTGAGCAGGGGCCGGCGCAGCGACGGTGAGTGAGATCGGGACGACGAGCGCGAGGAACGTGTACGAGCGCATGGCGAGATTCCTGGAGCGACGCCAGCGAGACGCAGAGCGCACGACCTCACGAGACTCCCGGAGGAAGAGTCGGGCGCTGGAACACGTCGGCCGAGGCGACGCGAACGGACAGACTGCGCCGAGAATACCGGAGCAGCGGCGGTGCGGGGGATCGTTCCTCCACCGATTCTCGTCGATCCGGTCCAGCGCAACGAAACCCGCTGCTTCGACGGCGTTCGGCGAGACGTGACCCGATGATGCACACAGGAGGAGCGTAGATCGGCGCCTCCGACGAGGTATGTTCGCCGGGATGGCTTTCGAGAAGGTGCTCAAGTTTGGCGGCGCGGCGCTGGCGGACGGACCGGGGGTCCGGCGCTGTGCCGAGCTCACCCTGGCGTACGGCGGTGAGCGACCGGTCGTCGTCGTCAGCGCGCATCTCGGCGTGACCGACCTGCTCGACACGATCGCGCGCTCGGCGGCGGATGGGCAGTTGGAGGGGGATCGCGTGCGCTTGCGGCACCGAACGTTGCTGCGCCAGCTCGCGCTCGAACCGGAGCTGCTCGATCGCCACTTCACCGAGCTCTTCAACCTGCTCGCGGGCGTGAAGGAGCGCGGCAAGCTCGCGCCGAGCGAACGCGACCTCGTGCTCTCCTTCGGCGAGCGCATGAGCGCGCGCGTCGTCGCGCAAACCTTGCGCGGCATGGGAGCGCTCGCGACGCCCGTCGACGCCTTCGATCTCGGCCTCGTCAGCGATTCGAACCACGGAGCCGCGCGACCGCTGCCCGAGAGTCGCGCGTTCGTGCGCACGGCGCTCAACGAAGTGCCGGGCATCCCGGTCGTGACCGGATTCCTCGCCAAGGACGCGTTGGGCAACCTGACGACGCTCGGTCGCAACGGATCCGATCTCACCGCGGCGCTGGTCGCCGAAGCGGTCGGCGCGGGCGAGCTCCATCTCTGGAAGGCCGTCGGCGGCATCATGACCGCCGATCCCAAGATCGTGAGCGATGCGCGCGTGGTCGAGAGCCTGGGCTTCGTCGAAGCGGCGGAGTTCGCGTTCCACGGCGCGCAGGTGTTGCACGGCGCCGCGCTCGAGCCCGCGCAGCGCGCGAACGTCACCGTGCGCCTGCTCGACGTCAACGAGCCGCAGAGCGGCGGCACCATGCTGACGACGCACACGCGCGGCGCCGGACCGATCGGCATCGCGGCGCGCCGCAAGCTCGTGCGCATCGATCTCGAGCTCGGCGACAGCGACGAACGCGGCGAGCGCATGGCGCGCCTCTTCGACGCGCTCGCGCGCCACCACGTCGAGCTCGGACCCGTCTCGATCGGCGCGGAGCGCGTGTCCGTCTACGCGCCGCCGTCGACCGCGATCGATGCGGTCGTGTCCGAGTTCGGCGCTCGCGCGCGCACGAACACCGAGCTCTCGCTCGCCGCGCTCATCGGCCGCAGCGTCGGCGGAGATCGCAACCTGTCGCAGCACGCGATGACGCTGCTCGACCAGGCGGGTGTCGAGCTCGTCGACGCCTTCGTCGGCACGCGCGCGCCGAGCCAGGTCTTCATCGTGCCCGCCGGCGAGCTCGAGACCGCCGTACGCGCGCTGCACGCGGGACTGTTCCGGCAGCTCGAAGCGAGCGTCTGACAGCTCTCCGCGCCGCGAAGAGCGGGGAATTCGATGCCTGTTGATCGACCGAACGCGCGCCGATGCGCCTGGAACCGGGGCCTCGAGTCGCAAACGAGGTCCGCGAGCGCGTTGAGGATCGCGGAACCCGGGCTACTCCAGCCGCGGTGTACGATGGCCGATGACCTCCCAGCGATGACGACGCGCGCCCACAACCCCCATTCGACGACGGACGTGCTCTGGTACGTGCTGTCTCGCGCCGATCAGGCCTATCCGCGCACTTGGCTTTTGAAGCTGCTCTACCTCGCCGACTGCGAGGCGGAGCAATGGCTCGGGCACCCGATCACGGACATGGCCTACGTCTTCCATCACTACGGCCCGTTCGACGACCGCGTCTACACGTGCTTGGACGAGCTCGAATCCAACGGCAAGGTGACGCTCGAGAACAAGAGCGGCGCGACGAACCGAGGCGAGGTTTGGGAGGGCACGTACTACCGCGTGAAGCGCAAGCTGAGGACGAGCTCCCTGTGCGACGCGGAACGAGCCGTCATCGACGCGCTGATGGAGCGCTACCGCGGCCGCGCAGCGTCGCAACTCACGCAGGACGCCTACAAGACGACCCCGATGACCATCGCGCAGAAGCGCGGACGCGGCTCGAAGGTCGAGCCCAAGAGCGGACGCAACGTCGAACGCAGGCGCCACGCCGGCCTGGACGTGGCTGCGGTGTTGCGCGCCAGGGAACAAGCCAAACGCGGTGAGGTGTTCGCCCTCGCCGACGTCGAGCGTGAGCTACAACGTCGTTCTGACCGGCGTCGCTAGAGAGCGCCTGCTCGCGTGCCGCCACGCCGACGTGGCGCGCGAAGCTGCGCGACGTCTGCACAGGCTCGGAACGCGCGACCTGCGTGGGCGGCCACTCACGGTCGGCCCGTTGACAGGCGTCGTGTATGCGGAGTTCCGCATCAACCGCCTGCCGCTCACGTAACGCATCGGCGTCGCCTACGTCTTCGAGGACGACGAACAGACGATCGACGTGCTCGACTTCGGCATCCAGCGCGCCGGTGAGAAGGAATGGCGCGAGCCGAACAGCGTCTGTCCCGGGGGTTGACCAGGGCTCCGTTCGGGACGCGCGCGGCTAGGATCGTGCGCATGATCGCTCGCTCGCTCGTCCTCCTGCTCGCTTCGGTAGCCGTCGCTGGGAGCGTCTTCGCGCAAGCCAAGCCGATTCCGCTCGACAAGGTGCTCGCGAAGAAGATCGCGACGTTGTCGGAGGCGTGGTGGAAGGCGCGGCCGCCGTCGCGTTTCGTCGAGTGGGATGCGAAGAAGCGCGGCGAGCTCGAGACGCAGGCGCGCGAACTCGGGAGCATCCCTGAAGGGGCGATGGGCGAAGTCGTGGAGCTCCTGTGGGCCAACGCGAAGAAGCTCGGGCCGCGCGCGGAGGTCGTGAAGGGCAAGCTGATGCTCGAGACGCCGTACGGAAACGCTTGGGCGTATCTCGCGCCCGCGGGCAAGAACCAGGCGCTCATCGTCGGACTGCACGGCGGAGGCGAGGACGCGGGCTCGGCCGACGAGTCGCGTTCGAATTGGCAGAGAAAAGGCGCCGTCGGGATCTTCCCGCAGGGCATCAAGCTCGTGCACGACACCTGGAACACGGTGCACGGCGAGCGCTTCGTGCTCTCCTTGATCGAGATCGGGAAGGCGCAGTACGAGGTCGATCCCGATCGCGTCTACGTCGCGGGCTTCAGCATGGGCGGCTCGGGCTCGTGGTTCTTCGCCGGACGCCATCCCGATCTCTTCGCCGGCGCGGCGCCGTTCTCGGGCGTGTTGATGGCGTCGCCGCAGAGCCAGCTCGCGACGAAGGAGGAAGTGCGCGCGATCCAGCACGGCCTCGTGCCCAACGTGCGCAACCTCGCGATGTGGTACGCGATCGGTCTCGCCGATCCGCGCTGCATGCCGGGCACGTACTTGTTCGTCGCCGATCGGCTCGACGCGTTGCGCAAGGCCGACCCCGGCGGCTGGCAGAAGATCCACTTCCAGACGGTGCCCGGCATGGGGCACGAGTTCCCGCCGGGCGAGCCCGAGAAGGGGCTGAAGTTCCTGCTCGGCGAGAAGCGCGACACGTTCCCGGCCACGCTCGTGTGGGAATACGCGCGCGAACTCTCTCCCCTGGCCGATCCGAGCGACAAGGTGCGTCGCATCCAGAAGCCGATCTTCTACTGGCTCGGCTGCAAGGGAGCTGCCCGGACCAGCAGACGATCCGCGCCACGCGCGCGGGCAACACGATCACGCTCGATTGCCAGCTGACGAAGAACGGCGCGAAGGGCGTCACGATCTTCCTCAACGCCGGGATGATCGAGCGCGGCGCCGACGTGGTCGTGAAGAGCGGCGCGGAGGAGCTCTACCGCGGCCAGCCGCAGCCGGACGTGTGGACGGTGCTCGAGACGCTCGACGACAAGCTCGACCGATCGATGGTGTTCGATCGGCGCATCGAGCTCTGATCGCGCTTGCGTTCGCGCCGACGAAAGAGCTCGGACCGCGCGCTCCGGCCGAGCCCCGTGGTCCCACGAGTCCCGCGGGCCCGTTGAGATCGTCGTCGGGCTCGCGCATCCTGTGCGCCACGCGCGGACCGGCGCGCGCGGGATCCGCGCCGGCGCGGTCGCGCACACGAAGCTCGTGACGAGAAAGGCATTCATTCGCGCGGCGTGGGGAGTGGCTCTCGCGCTCGGACTCGTCGTGCTCGGCAAGACCTTCGTGGGCGACGTCTACCACGTCGACACGGGCTCGATGGAGCCGACGATCCACGGCCTCGAGCCCGGCGGCGAGTGGGTCTTCGTGCGCTACGACCGCTCGCCGCCCGAGCGCGGCGAGATCGTCGTCGTGCTGCCGCCCGGCGAGAGCGAAGGGATCGTGAAACGCGTCGCCGGCAAGCCGCTCGAGAGCGTGCAGATCGTCGACGGCGACGTGTGGATCGACAAGAAGCCGTTGCCACCGCAGCAGGGCGGCGTGCGCGTGACGGTCTTCGACGATCGCTGGCAGGATGCGAAGTCGATGTTCCACGCCGGCGCGGCGTGGAAGCGCGAGAACGGCGTGTGGAGCGCGACCGTGGACGAATCGACGAGCAAGGGCGACGACGCGTGGCTCGACTTCCATCCGCCGCTCGCCGACGACTACATGACCAGCGATCACCACCTCGTGCGCGGCGAGCAGAACGTCAACGACGCCGTGGTCGAGTGCGAGGTGCAAGCGGGAGCGCTCGCGGGAGTCCTGCGCATCCAGCTCGCCGAGCAAGGCGACGTCTTCGAGCTCGCACTCGAGCCCGCGACGTCGCCGGAAGGTGCGCAGGCGCAGCTCGTCCTGCGCCGCACGAACGCCGACGCGGGCGCGCAGGAGCTCGCGCGTGCGCGCGTGCCCTTCGAGCTCGCCGTGTGGCACCACCTGAGATTCGGCAACGTCGACAACACGCTGCGCGTCGACTGCGACGCGCACATCGACGTGCTGCGCGCGAGCTACGAGCGCAACGTCGCGCACCCCGGCGATCTGCAGCATGAAGGCAAGAGCATCGGCAAGCGGCTCATGTTCGGCGTGGCCGGAGGAACGTTCCGGGTGCGCGCGCTGCGGTTGCAGCGCGATCTGTACTACACCGCGCGCGGCCAGTTCGGCATCAGCGGCCCGCAGCAGCTCGGCGCCGACGAGTACTTCCTGCTCGGCGACAACTCCGCGCACAGCCGCGACAGCCGCGAGTGGGGTCCGGTCTCCGCTTCCTGGATCATCGGTCGCGCGACGCGCGTGGTCTGGCCGCCGTCGCACTGGCGTTCGCTCGCGGAGGGCGACGACGCCTCGTCGAGCACGCGCTGAACCGCGCCGGACGCCGGCATCGCGGACGCCGGAGCTTGCGATTGTCCGTGGGGATGCGCGTTCGCACGCTTCCAGCGAGGTCGAGCGCGTCGCGGGAGCGTGAATCGGCTCGCGGACGCGCCCGGTACCCGTGGACTCGGATCGGGAAGAAATCGCGCGGAACCACGGGGCTCGAACCGGGTTGCTAGGTTCTTGGTAGATGGACTCGGCCTTCCACAGCGACCCCGGCGTGCAGCTCATGCTGGCCTTCCAGGCCGGTGACGAGGCCGCCTTCGACCGCATCGTCGAGCTCTATTCCCCGCAGGTCTACGCACTGCTGACTCGCTTCCTCGGCGCGCGCCAGAACCGCGAGGACCTCGTGCAGGACGTTTTCCTGCGCGTGCTGCGCAGTCGCGAGCGCTACGAGCCCGCCGCGCGCTTCTCGACCTTCCTGTTCCGCATCGCGTTCAACATCTCGGTCAACGAGACGCAGCGCGGCTCGGGCAAGGAGAAGCTCACGAACGAAGGCGGCGAGACCGGCTCGCGGCCGGGCGCGCTCGACGAGCTCGCCGATCCCGCGACGCACACGCCTTCGAGCGATCTGGAACGCGCCGACATCGTGCTCGCCGTGCGGCGCGCGATCGCGCTCCTGCCCGAGAACCAGCGCATGGCGCTGATCCTCGCCAAGTACGAGGAGTTGCCCTACGACGAGATCGCCGCCGTGCTCGGCACGAGCGAGAAGGCCGTGAAGTCGCTCGTGCACCGCGCGCGCGAGGCCTTGCGCGAGCTGCTCGCGCCGTTCTTGAAGGGAGAGCTGGCGTGAACGCGCACTGCCACGCTTTCCGCGCCGCGCTCGAGCGCTCTCTCGACGGTGGTCCCAAGGTCGAGCGTCCGGCCGACCGAGGACCCCAGGTCGAGCGCCCGCTCGACCGAGAAATCGGCGCGCGCATCGCGCGCGAGCTCGACGAGCTCTCCTGGCACGAGCACCTGCTCTCGTGTGCCGAGTGCCGCGCGCTGCTCGAGTCCGAGGAAGCCCTCGAGGTCCTGATCGCGACGCTCCCCAGGCCCAAGCTGCCGCGGCGCCTCGCGCAGCGCGTGCTCGTGCGCCTGCGCGTCGCTCGCGAAGACGAGCGCAGCCTCGACGAGCTGCTCGCGCTCGATGCGGGCGAACGCGCGCCCACGACGCTCGCTCCACGCGTGCTCGCCGGGCTGGCGGCCGCGCGCGCGGAAGAGCATGCCGCCGCGAACGCTTCCGGCACCGAAGCGGCGCTCGATCGCCTGCTCGCGCGTGCGGAACACGTCGACGTGCCCGCCGGACTCGCGCAACGCGTGCGCCTGCGCCTCGCGGCGGAACGCAACGCGCCCGTTCGCGCTCCCGCATCGACGCGCTGGCGCCGCCGTGCGCTGGCGCTCGCCGCGGGCGTGATCGTCGCCGCCGGCGCGTGGTGGTTCGTCGCGCGCGCGCTCCAGGAACGCGGCCCGCAAACGCCCGATTTCGTCGAGCAAGGCTCGGGATCGAACGACGCGGGAGCTCCCGCGACGCACTTGCGCCCTCCGAGCGTTGCGGGCGGCGTGAGCAGCGCGGCGCCGGGCGACGAGCTCCTGGCCGTGATCGACGTGCTCGAGCAGTGGGACGTGCTCATGCACGACGACGTCGACGTGTTGCTCTCGACGACGCTGTCGACCGCGGACGAATCGCTGCTCGAGGACGGCAACGGCGATCCTCTGGCACCCGCGAACGACGACGGCGCGGCGAAGCCCGACAACGCGCTCCCGTCGAAGGGCTCCACCAGCCCGCCCGGTTCGAACGGCGCCAAGAAGCCCGACGGGAAGAAGGGCTGACGCGATGCTCACGCGCTTCATCGCCTTGCTCCTCCTCGGTCTCGCGAGCGTCCTCGGCGCGCCGTGCGCGCGGGCGCAGCGTCCGGCGCCAGACGCGCAGGGTCGCCTCGCCGTCGACGTGCCGCCCGAGAAGCTCGGAGCCGCGCGCGAGCGCTGGAACAAGCTCACTCCGCAGGAGCGCGCGGCGCTGCTCGAGCGCTACCGTTCGTTCCGCGAGTTCGATCCGGCGATGCAACGCGAGCTGGTCGATCGCGCGCGGCGCGTGCGCGAGAGCGAGCAGCGCATCACGGAGACGCTCGGCCCGGACATGCGCGAGAAGATGCGCGAGCTCGACCCTGCGCGACGCCGCGAGTTCGTGCGCGAGCTGGTCACCGGCGAGGCGCGCGGCAAGGGGCTCGAGCTGCGCTCGCTGATGCCCGATGAATGGGCGCAGAAACTCGAGAACGCCTCGCCGAGCGAGCGACCGAAGGTCCTCGACACGTTCCGGCGCCAGCACTTGAACCGGCTGGCGAACATGGCGATCGACCGGCTCGGCAAGCGGCTCAACCTCTCTCCCGAGGAGATCGACGCGCGCAAGAGCAGGAACCTGAGCTTCGAACAGCGCGCGGCGAACGTGCTCGAGATGCGCAAGGCCGTGCAGGCGCTCGACGCGAACGAGAACGGACTCTTGCCGGGCATGTCCGCCGACGATTGGCAGGAATTGCAGGCCCTGCCGCCCGAGCAGTTCTACCAGCGCATCCAGGCCTACCGCGCGCAGCGCATCGCCGAGCAGGCGGCGCGCGAGGCGCGTGGCGAACCGAAGGATCCCGAGCTGGCCGGCGGACCTCCGCCGGGTCCGCGCGGCGCCAGCGGACCGCCAGGCTCCGACGGTGCGCGTCGTCCGCCGCCGGGGCGTCCGCTGATCGCGCTCGAAGGCTTGCGCCAATTGCGCGAGGTCATCCGGCCCGATCCGCGCGATCTCGTGAAGTTCATCGATCTCGAGCCCGAGGATCGCGCGCGTCGTTCGTTCGAGCTGCGCCGCGATCGGTGCCTCGACGTGCTGCGCACGTTCGATCTCGCGCCGCCGCAGCGCATCGACGAATTGCGCGACATGCCCGAGCCCGCGTTCCACGCGAACATGCGGCGCATGCTCGCGCCTCTGCACGCCGCCGAACACGGGCTGTTGCCGCCCGACGGCGGGCCCGACGGCGGGCCCGATCGCCGGCCACCGCCGCGTTTCGGCCCCGCATTCGACCGGGGACTCGAGCGGGGATTCGAGCCGGGTGGCGAACCTCCGCGTCCTCCGCCGCCAGGTGGAGTGCATCCCAATGGCCCGCGGCGCGAGGGCCCGCCGCCGGACGATCCGCCGCCGCGCGAGCGCAAGCCCGGCGAAGATCGACCGGTGTTCCGCAGCGTCCCCGGCCGGCACGACGGCGGGCTCGCCTGAGCGCGCGTGCGCGCCGCGGCCGCGCACGCTGACGCGTATACTCGCCCGCCTTCTTGAGCGCGAAGAGCGTGACGACGAGGGCGGACGAGGCACCGAGCGCACGGGCGCCGCACGTGCCGTGCGTGACGCCGGCGCAGCTCGACGCGCGCGGCGACGCGAGGATCGTGGACCTGCGCAGCCCGGGCGAATACGCGGCCGATCATCTGCCCGGCGCGCACAACGTGCCGCTCTTCGACGACGACGAACGCGCGCTCGTGGGCACGCTCTACCGCCGCGTGTCGCCGCAAGCGGCCTTCGACGAAGGCCGGCGCATCGTGACCGAAGAGGTGCGCGCGCTCGTCGGCCGCATCGCGGAGCTCGCGCAGTGGAGACTGCCGTCCGTCGATCTCGAGGAGCGCGTGCGCGAGCTCACGAGCGGCGGCCTGGAGCATCTCTCGAAGTGGCTCGAGACGCGGCCTGTGGCGGAACTCCCTCCGCGCGCGCTCGTGCTGCACTGCTGGCGCGGCGGCTTGCGCTCGCGCAGCGTCGCCGCCTTGCTGCTCTCGATCGGCATGCAGCGCGCGCTCGTGCTGCACGGCGGCTACCAGGCCTGGCGCGGCGCGCTCGTGCGCGAGCTCGACGCGCTCGCGCTGCCGCCGGTGTACACGCTGCGCGGCTTGACCGGCGTGGGCAAGACGCTCGTGCTGCGCGAGCTCGAGCGGCTGCGGCCGCGCTCGACGATCGACCTCGAGCAGCTCGCGCAGCATCGCAGCTCGATCCTCGGCGGCGTCGGACTCCTCCCCGTGACGCAGAAGACGTTCGAGACGCGCGTCGTGCAGCGCGCGCGCGCGGGTTTCGGCGCGTACCTCGTCGTCGAGGGCGAGAGCCGCAAGGTCGGCGACGTCATCGTGCCGCGGCCGCTGTGGCAGGCGATGACGCGCGCGACGCATCTCGAGCTCGTCGCGCCGCTCGCGCGCCGTGTCGAGGTCCTGCGCGACGACTACCTCGCTCAACCGGGCGCGGCGCAGGCCCTCGAAGCGCCGCTCGCGTTCCTCGACGAGCGTTTGGGCCTCGTCGAGGGCTCTCCGTGCTTGCGCGAGCTGCTCGCGCGTGGCGAGATCGAGCGTCTCGTGACCCTGGTCCTCGAACGCTACTACGACCCGCGCTACCGCCACGGCGAGCAGGGCCGGCGCCTCGCGGCGCGTTTCGACGCCGAGGATCCCGCGCGTTGCGCGCGCGAGATCGCGGACTGGATCGACGCCGACTGTCTGCGGCGGGCGGGTTGAACGGAGCTCCCGTGCACGTTCGCGAGCTCACCGTCGTCGTCCCCGCGTTCAACGAAGCGCGGCGCATCGAAGCGTCGCTCGAGAAGCTGCTCGCATACCTGCCCGCGCACTTTGCGCGCTTCGAGATCGTCGTCGTCGACGACGGCAGCGACGACGGCACGGCGCAGCTCGTCGAGTCGCGCTTCGCGGGCCGTGTGCGGCTCGTGCACCGCTCCTTCCGCGGCGGCAAGGGAGCTGCAGTGCGCGCCGGAGTGAAGGCCGCGACGTGCGCGTGGATCCTGATGGTCGACGCGGATCTCTCGATCCCGATCGGCGAGATCGAGAAGCTCGACGCCGCGACCGCGCGCGCGCCGATCGTGATCGGCTCCAAGCGCGCGCCGGGCAGCGACATCCGCTATCCGCCGCTGCGGCGCTTCTTCGGCGGCCTCGGTCAGCGGCTCATCTCGACCTGTGTCGTCGGCGGATTCCACGACACGCAGTGCGGATTCAAGCTCTACCGCGCCGACATCGCGCGCGAGCTCTTCGCCGCCGGCCGCATCGACGGCTTCGGCTTCGATTTCGAGGTGCTCTTCCTCGCGAAACGAGCGGGCTACGCGGTCGCGGAAGTGCCGGTGCAAGTCGAGCATCAACTCGGGAGCAGCGTTCGCGTGTCGAGCTACGTGCGCGTGCTGAGCGAGGTCTCGCGCGTGTGCCTCGCGCGCGCTCTCGGTCGCTATCCGCCCGCGCGTGGTCGCACGGACTGAGCTGCGTCGCATGTCGCGCAACGTCGTTCGCTTCGGCCTGGTGATCGCCTCGACCGCGGTGGCGGTGCTCATCGGCCTCGTCGTGTGGCGCGCGCTCATGCGGGACGACGAGGAACCGCGGATCACGCGCGTTCCGTTCACCGGAGACAACCCGCTCGTCGAGACCTGGGATCCCGCGCCGCCGCGCATCACGCAGACGGACGGATCGCGCTCGCAGCCCGCCGATCCGGCGCAGACCTTCCGCATCTACATCATCGGCGGCTCGACGCCGGCGGGATGTCCGTTCGAGGAGCGCTCGGACTTCGGGCGCATCGTCGCGTGGCTCTTCGATGGCAAGCTGCACGGCCGCGCGATCGAGGTGCACAACTACGCCGGCTCGGGCGAGGACTCGAGCTACGAGGTGAGGGACGCGCAGGCGATCCTCGAGGTCGAGCACGATCCCGCGAACGCCGTGCTCTTCATGAACTCGGGCAACAACGAGTACGTGCCGTACGACACGGTGCACGACCTCTCGCAGCGCGAACGCGAGCTCTTCGATCAGCCGCTCGTGCCGCCCTCGAAGGCCGAGGAGATCCTCGCGACCTTCGAAGAGCGCATGAGCGGCATCGTCGAGCGCATGCAGGCCGCGCGCATCCCGGTGATCCTCTCGACGACGACGGTCAACCTCGCCGATTGGGAGCCGGAGCGCTCGGTGCTCGCCGACGCGAGCCACGCCGACGCGATGCGCGCGCACCTCGAGCGCGGCGCGGCGCACGTCGCGGCGGGGGAGCTCGAGGCCGCGCGCACGGAGCTCGAAGCCGCGCACGCGCTCGAGCCGCA
>JBGATX010000230.1:0-9679 GCA_044228975.1 Planctomycetota bacterium
GTCCTCGAGCGCAACCTCGAGCTCCTGCTCACGCGCGCCTACGAGCCCGCGCGGCCCTCGCCGCTCCTGCGCGCGCGCCTGGCGAGCGCGATCGAGTTCGAGTTCCAGTCTCGCCAGCGGACCGCTCCGGCGACGGCGCGGCCGCGGCGCACGCGACGCTGGCTCCCGATCGCCGCCGCCGCGCTGATCGCGTTCGGCCTCGCGTTCGCCGCGGCGCTGTGGTTCGGCGCGCGACGCCCGGGCGAGTCGCTCGATGCGATCCTCGCGCGCGGCGAGCACGCCTGGCGCGTCCACGCGCAGCCCGCCACCTCGCGGAGCTGGAGCTCGTGCGCCGCCGGCGAACGCGGCTTCGAGCACCCTGGCGGCGCGCTCGAGCTCGCCGCGGCGAGCCAGCACGACTGGCGCGTGTGGCTCGGCGGCGAGGGCAGCGCGAGGCTCGCGGCCGGCGCGCGCGCGCAGCTCGACTTCCAGAGCGACGTCCACGCGCTCGCGGCCGTGCTCGAGCGCGGCGCGCTGACGCTCGAGCGCCTCGCGAGCGGCGGCGCGTGGCGCATCGACACCGCTCAAGGAGCGTTCGAGCTCGCGCGCGGCGACCTCGAGCTCGCTTACGTCGGTCCCGAGCTCGCCGACGGCACGCGCACGCTGCGCGCCGAGCTCGGCGGCGGAGAAGCCTGGTTCCTCGAGAACGGCGAGCGCCGCGCGCTCCCGATCGGCCAGACGCTCACCGTGCGCGGCGGTCGCGTGCTCGAGACGCCCGCGCTCTCCTCGACGCCCGGAGACGGCCGCCGCGCCGCGGCCGATCCCACGCAAGGCGGGCTCGGCGATGCGCGCACCGAGCAGCGCGCCGGCGATTCGAACGCGAAGCCGACGGCGACGCTCGCGGCGCGCCTGGACCTCCCGCAGGCAACGCGTCCGACGCAGCGCTGGAGCGCGACGTTGATCCCCGTGCTGCGCCTGCCCGACATCGGCGATCCGCGCACGCGCGTCTTCGACGCCGCGGCGACGATGGATGCGAGCTCGGACGCGCCCGGCTTCACCTGGAGCGGGCTCGCAGGCGGCACCTACGAGCTCTTCGTCAACGTCCCGGGCCGGGCCACCTGGCGCACGAGCGAGCTCGTGCTCGGCGCGGGAGAGACGCTCTCGATCGTCGTCGCGCCCGCGGATCCCGCGCGCGCGCTCGGACGCATCGTCGATGCGCGGAGCGGCGCACCGATCGCCGACGCGCACGTGATCTCGGAGACCGATCTGCCCTCTCCCGTCGCGCCCTTCGACTTCGAGCAGCATTCGCCGCGCGAAGACTGGCGCACGTCCGTCGCGCACACGCAGAGCGCGAGCGACGGCCGCTTCGAGCTCGGCGCCCTCTCCCCCGGGCGCCACGTGCTGCGCGTCAGCGCGCCGGGCTACGGAGCGGCGTGGACCGACGTCCTCGACGTGCGGGCGGGCGGCGTGATCGACGGACTGGAGCTGCGCCTCGCGCCCGGCGGCTCGATCGGCGGTCGCGTGCGCGACGAGCGCGGCAAGCCGCGCGCGGACCGGCGGCTGCTCGCCAGCCACATCGATTTCGGCGCGCCGCGCCGCTGCATCTCCTACGGCTACGCCGTGAGCGACAACCTCGGCGAGTTCGCGATCGACGACCTTCCGAGCGGAGCGTACGTCGTGCTCGAGCTCGACGAGACGAACGTCAGCCCGCGCGTGCGTCAGGTCGTCGTGCGCGCGCCCGAGCGCGTACGCGTCGACCTCGGCGGCGACCAGCAGGGAGCGCGGCTCACGCTGCGCGCGCGCTTCTCCGACGGCCGGCCCGCCACGGAGGTCGACATCAGCATCCAGCCGTCGGAGGCGAAGGAGCGCATCGGTACCGCGCCCGAGGCGCCGCAGCGTTGGCAGAGCAATCGCACGAACGCGCTGGGCCAGGTGAGCTTCGACGGGATCACGAGCGGCCGCTACGAGGTCGTCGCCGGGCGCAACATGGGCTCGCAGCTCGCTTGCATCGGCAGCGTCGAGGTCGCCGACGTGCCCGAGGTCACGCACGACATCGTCTTGCCGGACGGCGCGTGCCACGGCCGGGTCACGACGGGTGGCGAGACCGCTCCCGTCGCTTGCGCCGTGATCCTGCAGCGCAAGGACGCCGACGCGTTCGTCTTCGGCGGTCGCGTGCTCACGGATGCTCGCGGCGAATGGAGCTGTGAATTCCTGCAGCCCGGCCGCTGGCGCGCCTTCGTGTTCGCCTCGAGCGGTCGCTGGGCGCCGGCGATCAGCGCGGATTTCGACATCGCGAGCGGCCGATCGAGTTCCGCCGCGGCCTCGGAGCGCTCGCCGCGGGTCGACGTCGACCTCGGACCGGGCGCGGCCTTGTGCGTGCGCACGCGCGACGCGTCGGGAGCCGCGCTCGGCCGCGTGGGCCTGACCTTCGTCGACGCGCGCGGCGACTCGTTCCAGTTCACCGAGCTCGACCAGACCGACGAGCGCGGCGTGCTCGAGATCCCGGGCCTCGGCGCGGGTCGCTGGATCGTGCGCGGAATCCGCGAAGGATTCGAGGCCGCGAGCGCCACCATCGATCTCGAGACCGGCGCGCGCGCGGAGCTCGAGCTCCGACTGCCGACGACCGGCGCACCCAAGTGAGCGCGTCGCACGCTCGAACCCACCGTTTCACCGCTCCGTCAGGTTTCGCCATGAAGACCATCGCCGTCGTCGCTTCCGCCGTCATCCTCTCCTGCGCCGCGAGCTACGTGCTCTGCAAAAACGTCGGCTCCTCGCGCGCCGAGAGCCCGGTGAACAACGAATCCGGGGCCGCGCTCGAGTCGTTGAGCGGCGAGGTGCGCGAGCTGCGCGCGAGCTCGAGCGCCCTGCGCGGCGATCTCGACGCGCTGCGCGCGCAGCTCTCGACGCGCGACGCGGGCGCGGCGCGCGTTCCGCTCGCCGACATCGAGGACGCCGTCGCGCGCGCGCTGGCCGCGCGCAAGGACGCGACGAGCGCGCTCGCGACGAACGCGGCTCCCGCGGCTCCCGCGGCGAAGAAGCGCACGCCCAAGCAGGTCTTCGACGAGCTCGTGACGATCGGCGGCGACTGGGAGGCGGCGCAGAAGCTCTGGGCGAGCCTGCGCGAGGACGGTCAGGTCGCCGACGTGCTCGCGCTCTTCGAGCAGCGCGCCAAGGACCACGCGAACGACCCGACGGCGCAAGTCGATCTCGGCCGCGCGTTCCTGCAGAAGCTCTTCACCGTGCCCGCCGGACCCGAACAGGGCGCGTGGGCGATGAAGGCGGACAAGGCGTTCGATACGGCGCTCGCGCTCGACGACCATCACTGGGGAGCGCGCTTCAACAAGGCGATCAGCCTCTCGAACTGGCCCGCGTTCATGGGCAAGCAGGGCGAAGCGGCGAAGCAGTTCGAGACGCTGCTCGAGCAGCAGAAGAGCGTTCCCTCGCGCCCCGAGCACGCCGAGACGTACTTCTTCCTCGGCAACCTCTACCAGAGCATGGGCAAGACCGACCAGGCGCTCTCGACCTGGCGCGCGGGCCTCGAGCTCTTCCCCGACAACACGCGCCTCGCCGGTCAGATCTCCGCCGCGCCGGCGCACTGACGCGCAGCACGCGAGCCGAGGACGCCGCGCCGGGACCTCGATCCAGGCGCGGCGTCGTCGCGTTCCAGGCGCGCCGACCGCGCGCGTGAGCCGAGCGCCCCGCGCGCGTGAACCGGGAGAGCGGCGCTGCGCCGTTGACCCGGAACCGGAGCTGTGTTCGCCTCTGCGCGCGCGCCCGGGCGCGCACGCAGACATGCCGCTCGCCGCCGACAGCCCGACCTCGCACGTGCGCTGCGCGTACGGGCCGCGCGAGCTCGAGGAGCTCCTGCTCGCCGACCTCGAGCTCGAGGCGCGCCGCACGCGCGCCGACCCGCGCCTGCTCGCGCGGCCGCTCTCCATCGTCGTGCCTTCGCAGAGTCTGCGCGAGCACCTGATCGCGGTCAGCGTGCGCCGGGCCGGAGGCGCGCTCGCCGGCGTGCAGGTGCTGACGCTCGCCGGGTTCGCTCGCACGCTGATCGCGCGCGCCGGACTTCCGACTCCGACCGGTCTCGTGGCGCTCGAGGTGATCGTCGGACGCGAGCTCGAGCGCGATCGCGTGCTCGCCGGCGCGCTGGCCGCCGAGCTCGCGTCGAACCCGCTCGCGCGCAGCGCGCTCAGCGCCAGCGTGCGCGACCTCTTCGACGCCGGATTCGAAGCCGCGCACCTCGAAGCGGCCGACGAGTGCCTCGCGGCGGAGGGCCCCGAAGGCAGCGGACGCGCCGTGCGGCGCGCGCGCGCGCTGCGCGCGCTCGCCGCGCGCGCGTGGGTGCACCTTGGCGACGCGCTGCGCGCGCCGGCGACGAGGCGGCGCTCGCCGCGCAGCTCGTGCGCCGCTCGCCCGAGCTGACCTCGTCGCGCGCGCTCTGGATCCACGGCTTCAGCGACGCCACCGGGCGCGTCACGGAGCTGCTCGACGCGCTCGTGCGCAACGGCGCGCGCACCTACTGGGACGCCTGCGCCGCCGCGCCGCCCGCGGGCGCTCGCGCCGCGCCCGTCGATGGGGGAGCGCGCGCGCGACCGGCGGGCGACGACGACTTCGGCGCGCGCCGCTCGCGCGCGCTCTCTCGATCGAGGTCCGGATCGACGCGCGTCCGCCGTCGGCGATCGACATCGCGAGCGCGCCTGCGCCGGCCGACGAGCTGCGCGCGGCGCTGGAGCGCATCGCCGAGCTCGTCGCGCGCGGCACGCCGCCCGAACGCATCGCGCTCTGCATGCGCGACACGCGCGCGTGGAGCGCGCTCCTGCGCCGCGATCTCGCGCGCCTGGGCCTGCCGGCGAGCGGCCGCGCGCTCGCGCCCGCCCTCGAAGCGCGTCACGCCGTGCTCGGACACCTGGGCGAGCTCTTCGCGCGAGGCGCGGAGCTCCCGATCGGCCGCTGGCTCGCGCTGCGCAAGGACGCAGGCCCGTTCTCCGAGCGCGCCGAGCTCGCGCTCGCGCTGCGCCAGCTCGGCGTGCGCGATCTCGCGACGCTCGCGCAGCTCCCGCTCGACGCGCTGCTCGGCGCGCGCGCGGAGCTCGCGCTCGCCATCCGCGGCGGCGCAGCGCCCGACGACGAGCGCCGCGTGACGCAGCGCATCGCGCGCTCGACGCTCGAGTCCGAGCGCGCGGCCGCCGGAAGCGTTCTCGCGCGCGTGAACGCGCTGGCGGCCCTGCGCACCGTCCGGGATCACGCGCGAGCGCTCGAGGAGCTCGTCGCGACCCCCGAGCTCGCCTCGAGCGGCGCCTCCGCGGTCCTCGCCGAGCTGCTCGAGCCGCTCGCGCGCGCGTTTCCCGACCGCTTCGCGCTCACCGGCCCCGATCTCGCGCTGATCTGGGCGCAGGCGCTCGAGGAGCTGCGCGGCGTGAGCGCGCGTCACGGCGGCGGCATCGCCTGCCTGAGCGTGACCGAAGCGCGCGCGCGCACGTTCGACGAGCTCTTCGTGCTCGGACTCGATCGCGGCTCGTTCCCGCGCGCGGTGCGCGAGGATCCGCTGCTCCCCGATCGCCTGCGCCGTCGCCTCGCGCCCATCCTGCCCGAGCTCGCGACGAAGGACCGCGGCCATGCCGAGGAGCGTTTCCTCTTCGAGCAGCTCCTGCACGCCGCGCCGCGCGTGCATCTCTCGTGGCACGCGCAGGACGACGACGGCCGCGCCGTCGCACCGTCGCCCTTCGCCGAGCGCTGGCTGCGCGAGCTCGGCGCGGACGCGCTGCGCCACGGGGCTTCGCTGCACGCCGCCTCGCGTCGCGAGTCGCGCGCGGCGTTGCCCGCGCACGAGCACGCGACGCTCGCGGGACTGTGGGGCTCGCGCTCCGACTGGCGCGCGGCGCTCGAGTTCGCGCTCGAGGAGCGCGACGCGGCGTCAGGCACGCTCGAAGCCGCATCCACGGCGCGCGCGCTGGCGCAGGTGCGCGCGGACGTCCTCGAAGCGCGCGATCCGCTCCGTCCCGACGTCGCGCTGCACGCCTGGAGCGGTTTCGTCGGCCCCGCCACGGCGCGCGATCCGCGCCACGCGCCGCTCTACGTCACGACGCTCGAGCGCCTCGCGCGTTGTCCCTGGCAGACGCTGCTCACGCGCCTCCTGCGCCTCGAGCCGCCGCCCGATCCCGAGCCCGTGCTCGCCGCGCTCGACCGCCGGCGCCTGGGCGAGCTCGTGCACCGCGTGCTCGACGAGCTCGCGCGGAGCTCGCTCGGCACGACCCGGCGCGCGGCGGCGAGGCTCGAGGAGCTGGGAGATCCGAGCGCCGCGCGCGAGCTCGCGTGGCCGGGCGAGGCCGAGCTCGAGGCGCTCGTGCGCCGCCACGCGCGCGAGCTCCTGCGCGAATCGGGCATCGCGCTCGAGGGGCTCGCGCAGGTCGCGGCGAGCCTGGCGCTCCCCTACTTGAACGTCGCGCGCGAGCAACGCTCGACGATCGAGAGCGGCGAGATCGCCGGCGTGCTCGAGGTCGCGCGCCCCGGGGCGCCGCGCGCGCTCGCCTTCCGCGCCGACGCGACGGAGAGCGGCCGCGTGCTCGTCGACTACAAGATCGGGGAGCCGCACTCCAGGGCGCGCCGCGAGTCGACGCGCCGCGCGCACCTAGCGCGCGCGATCGCGCGCGGAGAGCGCCTGCAGATCGCGGTCTACGCGCGTCGCGCGGGCGCCGGGGCCTACCTCTACCTCGAACCCGAGCTCGAAGCCGATCAACGCCGCGCGCAGCTCGCCGCGGCCGACGCGGAATGCACAGCCACTCTGGACGGCGCGCTCGCGACGCTGCTCGACGCCTGGGACGCGGGCACGTTCTTCCCGCGCCTCCTCGACGACAAGCGCGAGCAGGACGGCGAGGAGTGCGCGCACTGCGAGGTGGCGGAGGCGTGCTCGCGCGGCGACAGCGGCGAGAAGCGGCGCTGGCGCGAGTGGCTCGCGCTCGCCGCGCAGCAGCCGCCGGCGAGCGCGACCGAGCGCACGCTCGCCGCGCTGTGGCAGCTCGGCCGCGCCGCGGCCGACGACATCAAGGAGGAGGCGTGAGCGACGACCGCCGCTCCCGCCTGCTCGCCCTGGACGCGCACGCGCGGCGCACCTCCGTGCGCGAGTTCGTGCGGCCGCTCTCCGTGGAAGCGGGAGCCGGCACCGGCAAGACGACCACGCTCGTCGCGCGCATGCTCGCGTGGTGCGTCGGCCCGGGCTGGGAACGAGCGCGCGCCGAGCTCGCGCGTGACCACGCGGCGCTCTCGCCGCGCGCGCTCGCGCGCCGCGTGGTCGACGGCGTGCTCGCGATCACGTTCACCGAAGCCGCGACGGCCGAGATGGGCTCGCGCCTGCGCCAGGCGATGGCCGAGCTCGCGGCGGGCACGCGCCCCAAGGGCCTCGACGACGACGATCTGCCGCCGCGCGAGCAGTGGCCCGAGCGCGCGCTCGCGCTGCTCGAGGCGCTCGAGCGCGACGTCGTGCACACGATCCACGGCTTCTGCGCCGCGCTGCTCGGCGAGCATCCGCTCGAAGCCGGCGTGCCGCCCGGTTTCGCTCTCGACGCCGACGAAACGCGCCTCGAAGCGGCGATCGACGCCGAGCTCGAGACCCATTGGCGCCGGCGTCTCGCGCTCGCCGGAGATCCCGAGCTCGTCGTGCTCTCCCGCGCGCGCCTCGGCACCGACGAGATCCGCGAGGCGCTGCGCGCGCTGGCGAGCGCCGGAGCGGAGCCCGCGGATCTCGAGCGCGATCCGCTCGAGCCGGCGGCGCTCGCGCGGCCGCTGGAGGAACTGCTCGAAGCCCTCGATCCGTTGCTCGCGCTCGCCGGAGATCCCGCCGTGCGCTGGAAGCGCGTCAGCCGGGCGGTGGCGACGCTCACGGCGCTCGCGGACGTGCGCCTCTCCGCGCGCGCGGCGATCGAGGAGCTGCGCACGAAGCGTCCCGTGTCGCCCGAAGCGAGCCCCGCGCTCGCTCGCCTCGTCGCGCGCCTGCGCGAGCCGTGGAGGACGCCGATCGCAAGCGCCTCGACGAGTGGAGCCGCGGCGAGTTCGCGGCGACCGAGGCCAAGCTGCTCGACGACGACGCGCTCGAGTTCGTCGAGCTCGCGCGCGCGGCCCAACGCGCGCTCGCGCTGCTCGTCGATCTCGACCGCGAGCGCCTCGAAGCCACGCGCGCCCTGTGTCGCGAGCTCCTGCGCGGCGTGCGCGCGCGCCTCGCGCAGGAAGGCGTACTGCTCTTCCAGGACCTGCTCGAGAAGCGCGCGCGCCGCCGAGGGCTCGGCGAGGTGCGCGCGGAATTGCGAGCGCGCTACGCGCAGGTGCTCGTCGACGAATTCCAGGACACCGATGCCGTGCAGTGCGCGCTCGTCACCGCGCTCGCGCTCGGCGGCGGCGAAACGCGCGCGGAGAAGTCGCCGCGACCGGGCTGTACGTCGGCGGCGATCCCGCAGTCGATCTACGTCTTTCGAAGCGCCGATCTCGAGTCCTACACGGGACTGCTCGACGCGATCGAGCGCCAGGGCGGCGAGCGCCTGCAGCTCGTGCTCAACCGCCGCTCGACGGACGCGATCTTGGCCGAGGTCGAGCGCGTGATCGAGCCCGTGATGCAGGAGCGCGCGCTGGTGCAGAGCGCGTTCCAGCCGCTGGTCGGCTGGCGCGAGGAACAGGCGCCCCCGTCGAACACTGGATCACCTGGAACGACCTTGTCGGCCAGCGGGCGCGCGGCGTCGAGGTCGCGCAGACGAGCGCGCAGGCCGCCGAGGTCCTCGAAGCGCGCGCGCCGTCGTAGCGATCTCGTCCCGCAACGCGAGCGCGGCGTGTCGCTGGGCGCGTTGCGCGGTGCTCGCGCGCGCGTCGGCGCCTTCGACTCGCTCTTCGACGAGCTGCGCGCGCACGGCATCCCCTACCTCAGCGCGTCGCACGAGCGCGACTTCTGCCGCCGCCGCGAAGTGCAGGACGCGCTCGCGCTCGTGCGCGGTCGCGACCGACGGATCATCTCGCGCTCGCCACGGCCCTGCGCTCCAGTGCGTTCGGCGCGGGCGATGCGGCGCTCTACGCCCTGTGGAATGCCGGACTGGCCGAGCTCGCCTGCGCGCCGGCCTGGCGCCGAGGGCGAGCTCGACGAGGTGCGCGCGCTCGTCGAACGCGTGGCGCGCGCGCGAGCTCGACGTCGCGGGCACCACGCGCGCAGCGCTTTCCTGGGCGGCGTGCGCGGCTGGGAGCTCGGCGTGCTCGACGGCCTGAGCGCGCTCGCGCGGCTGCGCGTGAGCCTGCGCGACTCGCCGCCCGACGTCTTCGTCGACGAGCTCGCGCGCGCGTTCCTGCTCGAAGCGCTCGAGGCGCCGCGCTACCTCGGGCCGTTCCGCGTGGCGAACCTCGAGCGCTTCTTCGCGCGTCTCGCGGCCGAGCTCGAGGCGCACGCGGGCGCGAGCGACGCGCCGCTCGCCGCGCTGCGTCGCGCCTTGCGCGAAGGACGGCGCGAGGAGGACGCGCGACCGCGCGACGCCGGCGCAGACGCGTTGCAGGTGCTCACGATCCACGGCTCGAAGGGGCTCGAGTTCGACGAGGGGTCTGGCTCGTCGGGCTCGCGCGCGCACAGGACAACGGCGCCGCTCGCAGACCGTCGTGCCGCGCTCGCGCCGACGTGGAACCTGCTCGGCAGCGCGACCCGGCGGCGCGCGCGAGCTCGCGCGGCGCACCG
>JBGATX010000231.1:0-8095 GCA_044228975.1 Planctomycetota bacterium
CCGTCGACGTACTGGACCGTGCGCACGAGCTGTCCGTTGGGATGCCACTCGGTGCACTCGCCCTGCAGCACACCGTGGGAGTAGGTCGCCGTGCGCGAAGGCTGGCCGTTGTCGTGCCATTCGTGCACGACGCCGTCGATCTTGTCCGCGACGAACGTGGCTTCGTTCTGCTTCTGGCCGTTGGGGTAGTAGGCGGTCCACACACCCGTGTGCAGGCCGGCCGAGTACTCGCCTCGAGCGGCGATCTTCCCGTTCTCGTGCCAGTAGGTCCACGCGCCCTCGTACGCGCCGCCTCGGATCTGGCCTTCGACGCGCTTCTTCGTGCGCGCCGCGTCGTGATAGGCGACGTAGGGCCCGTCGGGAGCCGCCGCGGGAGCACCGTTGATCGGCGCGCCTCCCGCCGAAGGCGGCGCGACCGGGCTCGCGCCCTCGTCGCAACCACCGCCGAGCGCGAGCAGCGCCGCAACGAGCGCGCAGCGGGCGACACGCGCGTTCACGCCGCGCGTCCGCGCGCCGCCGACGACGGAGGTTCCGTTCCGAGCGCCCGAAGCGTTGTGCATCTCGCGCATGCTAGCAGGTGCGCCCGGTCGCCCCAACTGGGCTTCGAGCTCGGCGTGAGCGCGCTCGGCGGCGACTTGCAAGAGAGTGCGCGCACGTTCTCGAACCGTGCTCGGAGCGCGCGGCGCGACTACGATGGACGGCGCCATGCGCTCACGCCGCAACTCGCGCCGCGACTCGCGGATCGCCATCGCGGCGCTCGCCCTGGCCGGGTCGTGCGCTGCGCTCGCGGGTTGCCGGCGCGAGGACGAGCGTCTCAACGTGCTGCTCGTGACGCTCGACACGACGCGCGCCGATGCGCTCTCGTGCTACGGCGCGCCTCCGGGCAGCACGCCCAACCTCGACGAGCTCGCGGCGCAGGGCGCGCGCTTCGATTGCGCGATCTCGACCGCCGCGGTGACGCCCGTGTCGCACGCATCGATCCTGACCGGCCTCGAAAACATGGAGCACGGGGTGCGCGTGCTCTCCGCCGACAGCGGATTCCGCCTGCCCGAGCGCGCACGCACGCTCGCCACGCTCCTGCACTCCGCGGGCTGGGCCACGGCGGCGATCCACAGCGCGTTCCCCGTCTCCGCGCACTTCGGGTTCCAGCGCGGCTTCGACGTCTTCGAGAGCCTCGAGGGCGAGCTCTCGCGCAAGAACGAGCGCGACGGCTGGGACGTCGCGACGCTTCAACGCCGCTCCGACGAAACGACCGAGCGCGTGCTCTCGAACCTCGCCGCGCGGCCCGAGCCGTGGTTCCTGTGGATCCACTACTGGGATCCGCACGACGACGCGCGCGTGCCACCCGACGAGGCCCTGCCGCGCGAGCTGCCCCGCAACGCCGACGGACGGCCGCTCGCCGGTCGCGAGCTGTACGCGGCCGAAGTGCACTACATGGACGCGCAGTTCGGGCGCGTGATCGCCGAGCTGAAGCGCCGCGGCGAATGGGAACGCACCATCGTCGTGGTCGTCGCGGATCACGGCGAGGGGCTGGGCGACCACGCCTGGAACTTCCATCGCCTGCTCTACCAGGAGCAGATCCGTGTGCCGCTGATCGTGCGCATCCCCGGTGTCGCGGCGCACACGACGCACGGCGAACTCGTGCGCACGACGGACATCGCGCCGACCATCCTCGACTACACCGCGCAACGGGAGCGCGTGCCGATGAGCGGGCGCACGTTGCGTCCGCTGCTCGAAGGACGGAGCGAAGCGCCGCGGGTCGCGTACGCGGATCAGATCAACGGCTTCGACCGCAACGCGGGCATGGTGCGCGCGCGGCCGCTCGACACGTTCCTGTACTGCGCGATGACCCGCGAGTGGAAGCTCATCTATCGGCCCGAGCACCCCGATGCGAGCGAGCTGTACCACTTGAGCGAGGATCCGCGCGAGCTCTCGAACGTCTACACGCGCGAGCATCCGATGACGCACGAGCTCGGCCGCGTGCTCGCGGAGCGCAACGGCTGGGTGCTGGCGCCCTTCCCGCCCTCGGCCGACACGTCGCGCGCCGGGCCGAACGCGAGCTCCGCACTGGCCACGCTCGGATATGCCGAAGGCGAGATCGACGAGACGCGAGCACACGGCTGGGCCTGGACCTGCCCCGAGCACTCCGACGTCGTGACCCCGGACCGGCGCGCGTGCCCGCGTTGCCAGTCCGCACCGTTGCTCGTTCGCCCGAGGTGACCCACGGCGCCTCTCAGCGTTCTGCACGATCCTGATCGCGCCTTGCACAGCGCATGTAGCGCTGGGACGCTACACTCGAACGGGTAGCGGGGTGGCACAGGGCCATCCCGCGATCGCTCGCGCTCAGGACCCTCAGCCGCGCGAGCGCAGCCTCCGCCCGCCCGACAGGCTCGTCGGACACCGCGTGTGTTCAACGACGCGGAGGGCGCCTCCCAACCCATCGGGCTGTGACTGCACCCCGAATCGATCCACACATGAAGCTCTTCCACCGACTCCTCGCCTCGCTGGCCTGCGCGACCTTGACGGTCAGCGCGTCGGCGCAGGTGCACCTGAACGAGATCTACTTCAACGACGCCGGCACGGACGACGTCGAGTACATCGAGCTCAAGGGCACGCCCGGCCTCTCGCTCACCGGTTACATGGTGCTCGTCGTCGAAGGCGACCAGTCGAGTCCCGCGACGAATGCGGGCGTCCTCGACAAGGCCTTCGACTTGACCGGGCTCATGATCGGCCCGAGCGGTTACTTCGTCCTCGGCGATGCCGCGGTGATTCCGCCGCCGGACCTGCAGATCGGGACGACCAACGCCATCGAGAACACGACCGACACCTTCTACCTGGTTCAGACCGCGAACCCGGCGGCAATCACGGCGCTGCTCAACATGCACATCGATTCCCCGAGCGGGTCCAACACGACCTCGCTCCCCTCGCTGGGCACGCTCGTCGACCTCGTCGCCGTGTCCGATG
The DNA here is from genome assembly GCA_044228975.1 of Planctomycetota bacterium. Taxonomy (GTDB): domain Bacteria; phylum Planctomycetota; class UBA1135; order UBA1135; genus JADJNY01. Next base: position 2,965 of record JBGATX010000231.1, read on the forward strand.
GTGGTGTCAACGACGTCACCTACGACGCCGCGCAGGTCATCGGTCCGTTCGGAACGTTCACGCCCAATATCTACCGCTGCAACGATTTCCCGGGTGGGTGGGATACCGTGAACGGGCTCGCCGTCGATCCGACGATCGATCCGCACCCGTGGCCGACCCCGGGGGCGCAAAACGAGAACCTTTGTCCGCCGCCCGCGGGGCCCGGCGTGGCGTACTGCGCCGGTGACGGACTCTCGTCGCCGCCGACGACGGCCTGCCCCTGTGGCAACACGGGCGCGGCGGGCAATGGTTGCGGAAGCTCCTTCAACCCCGCGGGCGCGAACGTCACCGCCGCGGGCGTGGTCGCGAACGACGACGTCGTGCTCACCGGCTCGGGCATGCAGACGACCGGCATCTGCGTCTTCCTCCAAGGCGACGCGATCGATCCCAACGGCTTCGTATTCGGCGACGGCATCACCTGCTCCGGCGGCACGCTCGTGCGTCTGCGCGGCGTCGCGCTCTCGGGTGGTGCGGCGAGCTTCCCGGTTCCGCCGGAGACGATCACGCTGTCGCAGCGCGGTGGCGTGACCGTGGGCTCGGGCGCGATTCGCTCGTACACCGTCTTCTATCGCAACGCCGCCGCGGCGTTCTGCCCGCCGGCGACGTTCAACGCAGGCAACAGCTACCAGATCACCTGGTGATCCCGGTGGAGCTCCGCCGCGCTCGGTCCTGATCGACCGGCGCGCCATGCGAAGGCGCTGCGAGTGCAGCGCCTTCGCTCGTTTCCCGCTCTGGCGCGCGAGCGCGAGCCGGAGCCGCGATCACGGACAGATGTCGTTCGGCATGCCGGGCGTGCCGGTGTCGGGGTTCGACGGGGTCCACGGATTCGCCGACGCGCACCACTGCGTCCCGTCGTCGTTGCTGAACGCGTCGTGCAGCGCGCCGGTCAGCGCGATCGAGTGCCCCGCGAGATCGGGCCACAGGATGCCGTCGTCGTAGTCGACGCGGTCGACGACCGTTCCGCCCGGCTTGCGCAGCACGATCTGGTCGGCACCGTTGCCGAGCACGAAGCTCGAGTACGCCGCGGCGAGCGTCACGCCCCCGTTGAGCAGCGGGTCGGCATTGTTCCCCACGACGATGTACTGCCCCGCCGGGATGCGCAGTCCCAAGCCGCCGTTCTGCAGCACGACCTGACTGCCGCTGTCGTCGGCGAGGATCCAGCCCTCGACGTTCACACGCCACGGCAGGTTGTTGTAGAGCTCGATCCACTCGCCGCGCGTGTCCGCGACGGAAGAGGGGTCTTTCATGAACTCGGTGATGACGACGCCGCCGGTCTGCGACGGCGGACCTTGCGCGATCAGCTCCTCGATCGTCCAGTTCTGGGCGATCGACGTGGCGGTGAAGAGCGCGTGGTCGCCGGCGAGCGCCAGCGGAGAGGCGAGCGCCGCGGCCGCCAGGATGCGGGCCGAGCGCGACGAAGCTTGATCGGCGTCATGGAACTCACTTCCGGATCCAAGGGTGTCGCCGCTCGAACGAGGCGCGAGCCGGTTCGGGCGGCACTGGGATGGAGCGCGGCCCCCTGGCCGCCGCCCGCCCGTCCGCCGCAAGTTCGCGGACTGCCGACGGCACCGGAAAAGACGCTGCGCCGAGCTCCGGGTGACGGTCGACCCGAAAAAAGCGCCCGATGTTCGAACTCGTTCCATGGCGCGCCACCTTGACCATCGGCGAATTCCAGCGGAGGATTCGATGTGGGGTTGCGCGCAGAATCCGGCTGCGACGCGCCATTCCGTATCCACCGCCCGCTTGCTCGCAGCGGCACGCCCTCGACTCACACCAGGCTCTGCGCATGCTCCGTAGCTTCTGCCCCCCCGCGCTCTCGTCGCGCGTCGCGTTTTCCCTGCTCTTGGCCGCGGCGAGCGGTTTGTGCCTCGCAGCCTCCCTGACGAGTCTGCCGCTGGGCACGACGATCAACGACTTCCACCAGCCGGGCACGCAGCCCAACCAGCTGTTCGACGACATCTACAGCTCGGCGACGTGCGCGCCTTGCCACGGCTACTACGATCCGAATCAGGAGCCGTACACGCGCTGGGCAGCGAGCATGATGGCGCAGAGCGGACGCGACCCGGTGTTCCACGCCGCGATGGCGATCGCCAACCAGGACGCGAACGAATCGGGCGAGCTGTGCTTGCGCTGTCACGCGCCGGGCGCCTGGCTCGCCGGGCGCAGCACTCCCGCCGACGGCTCCGCGCTCGACCAGAGCCTCGGTGACTTCGACGGCGTCACCTGCCATCTGTGTCACCGCCTGGTCGACCCGATCTTCACGCCGGGCAATCCCGCGCTCGATCACCGCGTGCTCGCTTCGCTGACCGAGACGCCGGTGGACGTGCAGAACGGCCAGTACATCGTCGACCCGACCGACGTGCGCCGCGGACCGTTCAACCTCGGGCCGAGCTTCGTCTTCCACGCGTGGCGCGAGTCGCCGTACCACCGCGAGTCCTTCCTGTGCGGCACGTGCCACGACGTGTCGAACCCCGCGCTCAGCAAACAGCCCGGCGGCGAGTACGCGCTCAACGCCACGAACCAGCCGCACCCGACGCAGCTGAAGGCCGACGAATTCCCCGAGCAGCGCACCTACAGCGAGTGGAGCCGCAGCCAGTTCGCGCGCGCGCGCGTCGAGCTCGGCGGCCGTTTCGGAGGCAACATCACCGCCGTGGCGAGCTGCCAGGACTGCCACATGCCGAAGACCACCGGCACGGCCTGCAATCCGATCTTCGGCGGCGCGGTGCGCACCGACTTGCCGCTGCACGACTTCAACGGCGCGAACACGTGGGTGCTCGGAGCCGTGCGCAACCTCTACCCCGACAGCGAGACCGGCCTCTCGGCGCAGTCGGTGACGGACGCGCAGCAGCGCACGCAGCAGATGCTCGGCAACGCGGCCGACATCCAGGCCAGCGTGAGCGGCGGACAGCTCGTCGTGCGCGTCGTCAACCAGACCGGCCACAAGCTGCCGACCGGTTATCCCGAAGGCCGCCGCATGTGGCTCAACGTGCGCTTCCTCGACGCGTCGAATCAGCTCGTCGCCGAGCGCGGCCACTACGACCTGATGACCGCCGACCTCACCGAGGGCGACACGAAGGTCTACAAGGCCGTGCAGGGGCAGACGCCGGCGCAGGCGGCGCTCACGGGCCTCCCCGCCGGACCGTCGAACCACCTCGTGCTGAACAACGCGATCCTGAGCGACAACCGCATTCCGCCGCGCGGCTTCACGCAAGCGGGCTTCACGATCGCGCAGGCCGAGCCGGTCGCCTACGCCTACGCCGAAGAGCAGTACTGGGACGACTCGACCTTCGCGATTCCCGCGCTCGCGGCGAGCGTTCAGGTCTCGCTCTACTACCAGACGACGACCAAGGAGTACGCCGAGTTCCTGCGCGACGCGAACACGACCAACGGCGACGGTCTCATCGCCCACGCGCAGTGGAACGCTCTGGGCAAGAGCGCTCCGGCGTTGATGGCGACCACGACGCTGCCGCTCACCTCGAGCTGCCTGCCGCCGATCAACTACGGTCTCGCGAAGCAGCGCTTGAACGGCAACTACCCGGGACTGAGCACGCTCGGTTCGCCCACTCTCGCGGCGAACAACCTGAGCATCGTCATCGATCGCGCCGCGCCGAACCAACCCGGCGTGCTCTTTTCCTCGCCGGAATCCGCCAGCATCCCGTTCAGCGACGGCACGCTGCTGCTCGGCGGCGTGATCAAGCGCCGCGGGATCTTCACCGCGGATGCCAACGGCCACGCGCAGATCGCGGTCCCGATCACGCTCGGCATGGTCGGCACCACGCGCAACTACCAGGCGATCTTCCGCGACGTCTCCGCGGTCGACGGTCTGGGACTCACCGACGCGGTGCACGTGGAGTTCTGCCAGTAGTCGTGGACGAAGCTTGAGCGTCCCACGACGCCCCCCTACGCTCGCGCGGCGCGCTACCGAAAGCTTCGGAGCGCGCCGCGCCGCGTTCCACGACCATGAAAAAGCTCCTCCTGCGCCTCGTCCTGATCGCCGTCCTGCTGCTCCTGCTCGCCGTCGGAGCGGCGTTCGTGTTCCTCGATCCGATCGTGAGGACGGCGATCGCCAAGGGCACCGCGTACGCGACGGGGGTGCCGGTGATGCTCGACGACGCCGACGTGCGGCCCACCGGCGGCGCCCTCGAGTTCGGCCGGCTGCACGTGGCGAATCCCGAGGGCTTCACGACGCCGCACTTCCTCGTGCTCGGGCGCGCCTACGCGAAGTGGGACAACGGCACGGTGTTCTCCGATCGCCTGCAGATGAAGGAGCTCACCGTCGACGGCATCGACGTCAACCTCGAGAAGGGCGCGAACGGCTCGAACTGGAAGAAGATCCTCGATCACCTCGAGCAGCTCTCGGGGGGCAAGGCGCCCGGCGAGACTCCGCCCGCCGACGCGTCGTCCAAGCGCAGCCTGCACGTCGACCGCATCGAGGTGCGCAACGTCAAGATCACGCTCACGCTGCGAGACATGCCGGTCGTGTCGGGCTCGAAGACGCTCGAGCTGCCGCCGATCGTGATCGAGAACTACCAGAGCGACGGCAGCACGATGGATCTCGTCGCCAAGCTGACGCGCACCGTGATCACCGCCGTGCTGACGCAGGCGACGAAGTCGGGCGCGGACTGGCTGCCGAAGGACGTGCTCGGCGATCTCCGCGGCGGGCTCGATGGCCTGAAACAGAAGCTCGAGCAGGAAGGCGGCAAGCTGCTCGAGAACCTCGACCTGAAGGACCTCGACAAGTCGCTCGAGGGCGTCAAGGACATCTTCAAGAAGAAGAAATGAGCGGGCGGGCAGCTCGCGCTCAGTGTCCGTCGCCGTTCTCGGGCGCCGCATCGCCTTCGGAGTAGCCCAGGCCGCGCAGCTTGCGCTGCGTCTCGAGCGTCTGCGCCGGATCGAAGCGCGACGGCAGCGGCTTCGCGAGCGCGCGCCAGTTCGCCAATTCGCTCGCGAATGTTCGTTCAACGCAGTCGACGGGCATCCCGTGCAGATTCGTGCGTTCGCCCGGATCTGTACTCAAGTCGAAGAACTGCGTGAGCCCGAGGTAGGGCGCGTAGATCAGCTTGCAACTTCCCCAACGCACGCATTTCGGTTT